>NZ_JAASRO010000001.1:5116393-5432787 GCF_011761605.1 Kribbella shirazensis
CCGTCACCGGGCTCAGACCCGCCCACGCCAGGAACGAGAACAGAATGACGGCGCCGACCGCCAGCGGCACCTCACGACGGATCACCTGTGACGCCACAGCCACCGGTCCGGCGAGCGCGGCGATCCCGAGGACGAGGGTCAGGTTGAGGATGTTGGACCCGGCGATGTTGCCCACGGCCAGTCCGGTATCCCCGCGTGCCGCGGCGACCCCGGAGACGAGGAACTCGGGCGCCGACGTACCCAGACCGATGACGACGACGCCGACCACGACAGGACTGATCCGCATCCGCTGCGCCAGCCGGGAGGATCCGAGCACCAGATGATCAGCCGCGAAGGTCAGCACGATCAGACCGGCAACGGCAAGCAGAACCTGAACAACCATCGGGAGTCCCCTCGATCGACACACCACACCCTGCCGCCGACCAGGCTTCCCGGCACACCAACGAGCAACCTACACGACAAGCCGCTCACCGAGAGTCGTTCAGGTTCTTTCTGGCGAAGGTGACGGCCTCGGCGAGAACCGATTCCCACAGCCGGCGATCGACGGTCGGGATGGCCACCCACTCACGGAAGACTTTGCCGGCGGGGGCGAACGGTTCGCCGCTGCCGGCGGTGATGAGTTCTGTGACGCGGTGGCTGGGTAGTTTGACGATCAGGCAGCCGGCCTTGTCGTACGACGCGACGAACTGCCCGGCGAGCCGGACGCAGGGGTAGCCCATCATGGTGGCGCGGCCGATCGCGGGGTCGTACAGCAGATCGTCGGTGAGGTCGTCGTAGAGCGCCCGCGCCGCGTCCTCGCCGGGGCCGGTCGGCGAGGACGTGTGCTTCGGGTTGTTGGTCATCAGGTCGCGGGTGGGGTGAAGATGCCGAACTGGTTGCCGGAGGGGTCGCGTAGATAGGCGAACGCCGGGGCGCCGGGGCCCGGTTCGAGGTGCTTGCTCACGACGGAGCCGCCGAGTTGCTCGGCGTCGGCGCAGGTGGCTTCGACATCGGCGACGAGGATGTAGAACACCGCGTGGTCGGGAACCTGCCCGCGTGTGCCGAAGATGCCGCCCATCGGCGCGTCGGCGCCGGAGGCCTTGATGTTGCGGTAGTCCATGCCGCCGGCGGCCGCGGGGCCGTCCGCGTCGAAGCTCCAGTCGAACAGGCTGCCGTAGAACTTCTGGGCGCCGTCGGGGTCGCTCGTGCCGACCTCGAACCATGCCAGGGTGCCCGGAGCGGGAGTCGTCATCGGTCTCTCCTTCGTGTGGATCGCCCGCCGTACGGCGGGACAAAACCACGGTTGCAGCACCTCGCGACAACCCTATGTCGGTGTTTGGCCGCAGAATTGATCTCGGTGTGTCCTGATCGGGTGGTTCTCTTTCGTTGAGAGGACGAGGCGGGACGGTCCCGCGGAGTCGAGGTGTTCGATGAAGCAGTATTTGTTGTCGGTGTACGACGGGAGCGGCAGCGGGCCGTCGACGGCTAGGACCCAAGAGGAGATGCGGGCCTTCATGGGCCGCGTGATCGCGCTGGAAGAAGAGATGGATCGGGCCGGCGTGTTCGTGTTCGGTGGTGCGTTGCACGGTCCGGACGCGTCCACCGTGGTCAAGGGCGGTACCGGCCTGGACAAGGTGACGACGGATGGTCCCTTCGTGGAGGCGAAGGAGCACATCGGCGGCTTCTATGTCATCAACGCCGAGGATCTCGACGCGGCGATGGCCTGGGCGGAGAAGGTGGTGGAGGCCATTGATCACGACATCGAAGTACGGCCGTTCCGGGCCACCGGGCGACTCGCCGACCACTGAGCGATCAGTGATCGGCCGGTGATAGGCGGTGGATGACGTCGAGCGGGTGTTCCGCGACGCGCACGGGCAGGCGGTGGCCACGTTGGTCCGGGTGTTCGGCGACATCGGGCTGGCCGAGGACGCCGTACAGGACGCCTTCGTGACCGCGATGGATCGCTGGCCACGCGACGGTGTCCCGGTCAACCCGGCCGGCTGGATCGTCGCCACGGCGCGGAACCGTGCGGTCGACGTCGTACGGCGGAAGCGGCGCGGACGCGAGCTGACCGAGCTCATGGCGACGGAACGGATCCGCACCGGGGCCGATGACGCTGACCTCCTTGATCCCTTGCGCGACGATCAACTGCGGCTGATCTTCACCTGCTGCCACCCGGCCCTGAGGGTCGAGCATCAGGTGGCGCTCACCCTCCGCCTCATCGCCGGTCTCACGCCGGCGGAGGTGGCCGCGGCCTTCCTGGTGAGTGAGGACACGATGCTGAAGCGCCTGGTGCGGGCGAAGTACAAGATCAAGGCCGCGAACATCCCGTACCGGGTGCCTGACGACGAGGAACTTCCGGCGCGGCTGCGGGCCGTGCTTTCCGTGCTGTACCTGGTGTACAACGCCGGTGCCGAGGACATCGGCCGGACTGCCCTGCGCGCGGACGCGATCCGGCTGACCCGGCTGCTCGGCGTCCTGCTGCCGGACGAGCCGGAGGTGTCCGGCCTGCTCGCGCTCATCCTGCTCAACGAGGCGCGGATCCGGGCCCGGGGTCCTGGCGGGGAAGTCGTGTTGCTGAAGGACCAGGATCGGTCCCTGTGGGACGGCGAGTTGATCGACGAGGGTCAGTCGCTCGTGCTCGGTTGTCTGCGGCGGCGCAGGCTGGGGCCGTTCCAGTTGCAGGCCGCGATCCAGGCTGTGCATTGTGCGGCGGCGAGGTACGAGGACACCGACTGGGCCACGATCGTCCGCTTCTACGACCGACTGGTGGCAGTCATGCCGACGCCCGTCGTCGCTTTGAACCGGGCCATCGCCGCAGCCGAGACTCTGGGGCCGCGCGATGGTCTGCTCCTGGTCGACGAGCTCGAAGAACAACTCGCCACGTATCACCCATGGCACGCAGCCCGCGCCTCCATCCTCGACCGCCTAGGCCGTCGAGCCGAAGCATCCGAGGCCTACACCCGAGCCGCCCAACTGGCCCGAACCGACCCCACCAGACAGTTCCTCCTCAACCAGAGCCGTCAGCCATCATCTGATTGAGGCTTTGGTTCACAGAAGTATTCGAATCCTTCGCCAGTAAGTATCTCGGCGAGAAGCGGATCGGGGAAGCGCTTCTGCGCCGCCGGCGAGCTCCTCCGCCGGCGGATGTCTGCCAGGGTGGCCGGAGCCTACACCCGGGCGGTGCCCGGGTAGCCGGGCATGCCGCGGCGCTGGGTCCAGCTGGCGCCCCAGTGGGCAAGGTCGAGGATGCCGGCGAAGAAGACCCAGAACCAGTCGAAGCCGGTGAGGCCGCCGCCCGTGTGGAGGATGACGTACATGAGGGTCGCGAAGGGCAGGAAGACGAGGCCGAGCAGCGGCCAGAACCAGCCGTCGAAGGCTTCGTCCACCAGTCTGGGGCGCGCGATCCACACAATCAGCAGAGCGAAGCGCGGAAAGACGCCGGCAAATAAGGCGAACAAGCAGCCCATGTCATTCCTCTCGCGCATTCCTGGTCGGCCCACCGGGGGTCGAGGGTTGACTTGGATCGTTGCGTGAGAGCTGACGGTGAGCATCATCCGTGCGGGGTGAATTGATCCGAGGTGGCACGCCGCTCGGAGCACCTAGTCCGCCCGGGGTGAGGTTTTCCACGAGGGCCGGCGGCAGTGTGACGAGAGGTACGTCGTCGTACCGCGTGCGGCCGTGGTCGCCTGGTCAAGAGGAGAGACCCGTGGGATCTGACATCAAGGCTCCAGTCGACCTGTACATCGCTGCCTACCCGGACGCGGGCGCAGCCCAAGGTGATTGGGACGCTATCAAGCAAGCTGCCTCGGACGATGTGATCAAGGTCGACGGGCTCGTCCTGGTCAGTCGTGCGGCGGACGGCAAGATCAACGTCGACGACGATTTCCACACGGCCCGGAAAGGCGCTGTCTGGGGCGCGGTCGGTGGTGCCGTGATCGGCCTCATCTTCCCACCCAGCCTGCTGGCCGGCGCAGCGGTCGGTGCGGGCGCGGGACTGGGCGTAGGTAGCCTCAAGTCCCATCGAGAGAAGAAGGCGATCAAGGCCGACGTCGAAGACACCCTGCCGCCGAACAGCTCGGGAATCGTGGCGCTGTTCGAGGAATCGTGGGTCACCGAGGTCGACAAGACGCTGTCGCATGCGGCCAAGGTCACCAAGCACGAGGTCGACGCGGACAGCGCGGCGGAGGTCAAGGGCGCGGCGAAGTAGTCCCGAGGCTGTCAGAGAAGCTGACCGATCACGAGGAGAGCCACCATGAAGGACTACCCGTTGATCGCGGACCACGGACTGATCGGGGACCTGCAGACCGCCGCCCTCGTCAGCACGGACGGCTCGATCGACTGGTTCTGCGCACCCCGCTTCGACTCGCCGAGTGTGTTCGGGGCACTGCTGGACCACGAGAAGGGCGGCCACTTCCGGATCCGTCCGGCGCATGGCACCTTCGAAACCAAGCAGCTGTACTTTCCGGACACGGCGATCCTCATCACGCGCTTCCTGACCGAGGCCGGTGTCGGTGAGGTGATCGACTTCATGCCGGTGACGAGCAGTTCGCACGCGACCCAGAACCATCGGATCGTGCGGCTGCTTCGCTGCGTCCGCGGCCGGATGACGTTCGACCTGGACATCGCACCGCGGTTCGACTACGGGCGCAAGGCTCATCAGTGGCACGCGACCGAACACGGCGGTGTCTGCACGAGCGACGGCTCGACGCTGACCGTTCACATCGTGCGTGAGCCAGGCGACGCGCGTCTGTCCCGGCCTCGGGTGGACGACACCGGCGACGTACAGGTGTCGTTCACCTTGGAGGCAGGGCAGCAGCGTGGGGTGATGCTCGAGACCGCGGCCGACGGGCCGCCGCGGGAGATCAGGGCCGCCGAGGCGCAGCAGTTGTTCGACGACACGGCCGCCTTCTGGCGGACGTGGTTGGCGCAGTCCACCTACACAGGTCGCTGGCGCGAGATGCTCCAGCGGTCGGCGATCACGCTGAAGCTGATGACCTACGCGCCGACCGGTGGCTTGGTGGCCGCGCCGACGGCCGCGCTGCCGGAGCAGATCGGCGGGGAGCGGAACTGGGACTACCGCTACACCTGGATCCGGGACGCGTCGTTCTCCATCTACGCCCTGCTGCGGATGGGGTTCACCGATGAGGCAGCTGCCTTCAGCGGCTGGCTGCGGGACCGCGTGAAGGAGAAGGCCGGCGGGGCCAGTGGACCGCTGAACATCATGTACCGCGTCGACGGCTCCTCCGACCTCACCGAGGAGACCCTGGAGCACTGGGAGGGCTACCGCGGCTCCCGCCCGGTGCACATCGGCAACGGTGCCTCCGATCAGTTGCAGTTGGACATCTACGGCGAGGCGCTGGACAGCCTCTACTTCGCCGACCAGCGCAGCCTCGCCATTGGCCACGAGGGCTGGCTCGCGGTCCGGGACCTGCTCGACTGGCTCACCGACAACTGGGACCAGCCCGAGGAGGGCATCTGGGAGACCCGGGGCGGGCGCAAGGACTTCACCTATGGCCGGGTCATGTGCTGGGCGGCGTTCGACCGGGCGATCCGGCTCGCCACCAGCCGGTCGCGGCCAGGACCGCTGGACCAGTGGACCCGCGCCCGCGACGCGATCTACGACCAGGTCATGGACCGTGGATGGGACCCGGAACGCGGTGCGTTCGTCCAGCAGTACGGCAGCAAGGTGCTCGACTCGTCACTGCTGCGGATGCCCACGGTGGGGTTCATCACCCCACGGGATCCGCTGTGGCTGTCGACGCTGCGGGCGATGGACTCCGAGCTGGTCACCGACAGCCTCGTCTACCGCTACAACCCTGAGGCATCGCCGGACGGCCTCCGCGGCTCGGAGGGCACGTTCTCGCTGTGCACGTTCATGTACGTCGACGCGCTCGGCAAGGCCGGCCGGATCGAAGAGGCGCGGCTCACCTTCGAGAAGATGCTCACCTACGCCAACCACCTCGGCCTGTACTCCGAGGAGATCGCGCTCACCGGCGAGCAGATCGGCAACTTCCCCCAGGCGTTCACCCACCTCGCCCTGGTCGACGCCGCCATGACCCTGGACGCCCAGCTCGACCGAAAACAACGGCCAGAGAGCTGACACTCCAGCATGGGCGACGTGATCGGCGAGATCCTTCCGCTAGCGCTGGTTGTCGCGATCAGTCCGATCCCCATCATCGCGGCGATTCTCATGCTGTTGTCGCCGAACGCGAAAACAACCGGCGTCGGGTTCCTCGTCGGCTGGATCGCCGGGGTCGTCATCGCGGTGGTCGCCTTCACACTGCTCTCGTCGCTCCTGTCCGAGGACGATTCCGACACCTCGAACCCGGTCAAGGGCACGATCCAACTGGCCCTTGGCGTGCTGCTGATCCTCCTGGCCGCCAAACAGTGGCAGGCCCGTCCGCGCGGTCAGGGGGAGCCCGAATTGCCGAAGTGGATGTCGGCCATCGACACTCTCACCACGGTCAAGGGGCTCGGCCTCGGTTTCCTGCTGTCAGCGCTCAACCCGAAGAACCTCATCATGGCCGCCGGGGCGGGCATCGCGATCGGTGGTGGCAACCTCGGCACCGGTGAGACCGTCGTCGTCATCATCGTCTTCACCGCGATCGCCGCGAGTACCGTCGCGGTGCCCGTCATCGGCTACCTCGCGGCCGCCGACCGGTTGGCCGAGCCGCTCGAGGCTCTGCGCGGATGGCTGGTCCGGGAGAACACCGTCGTCATGGCGATCCTCCTCCTCGTCATCGGCGTCGTCATGATCGGCAAGGGCATCGGAAGCTTCTAGCCCATCAGGGGTTCGGCGAAGACTGTCGACCAGTCGTTCTTGATGCTGACCACCGTCCAGTCCTGTGCACGGGCCTGCTCGAGCGACTTCTCCGCTCCGGCGGTATAGCTGAATTCGCGATCCTCGTCGTCGTGCAGGACCAGCAGCCGTAGTCCGGGACACTTCGGGTGTCCGGCGTACCGGAGCATCGGGATGTCGCCGTTGGAGTTGCCGCAGGCAACGACGGGTCGCCGGCCGGTCCGGCTCCAGATGCGCACCGGCTTCAACGGACCGTCGTCGAAGACATCCATCTCGGCCTGGTAGACCAGCGATCCGCCGGCGTCGTCGTCCTGGTACCGCAGGCCGGTCGAGCTACCGATGATGCGCTCGGCCGGAATGCCGTAGATGTCCTCGGTCACCGGTCGCATGAAGTCGCGGTCGCCGCCGGACGCGATGAAGGTCGTGAACCCATGGGCTTCCAGATAGTGCAGCAGTTCGACCATCGGGAGGTAGGTGCACTCCCGAAGCAGCCGGCCGAGCGTCGGATGGGGCGTCGTGAGGAGGAAACTTCCGGCCAGCTCCGCGTAGCTGTCGACACTCATCCCTGCGAACGCCTGAACGATGCCGCCCAGGAGTACCTTCACATCGCTGTCGTCGCCGTGGTAGTGCTTGGTGATCACCCCACCGAGCCACGCGTAGTCCTTGTCCCGGGCGGCCTGCCAGGGCTGGCGGGAGCGAAGGCTCGGGTCCTGTTCGGCCATCTCGGCCAGCCGCTGCAGGATGAATCCGAGCTCGACCGGCATCGGCTTCTCGCACCACAGCGTGCCGTCGTTGTCGAACACGGCGATCCGCTCGGAGGGCGGGACGTACTGCGCCCCACCCTCCTGCACGGCCCGGCCGACGTAGTCCACGATCGCCTGTCGTGCCGGAGTGTCCCTCCAGGACGACAGCGCTTCTCCAGGATCGGTCACGAGCCCGGCCGCCTACTCGCGCATCAGCATCAGGGCGGCCTCGCGCTCGAGGTCGAGGTACGGCTCGCCGCTGACGTCGACCGCGACCCGGTTGATCGTCCCGCCGGTGAAGGCATGCGGCGGCACGCCCGGGTAGTCGTCGGTGATCGGCTCTCCGTTGTGCCTGCCGATGTACAGGCCCGAACCCGCGATGGCGAAGGCTCCGAGCTGGGTCTTGATGTTGCCCTCACCGACCTTCTCGTCCCCGTAGTACAGCGAGAGCACTCCGGTCGCTGCGGTGGGCTCCAGCCCTTGCTTGTCGAAGGACGCCGACAAGATCAGGTCCTTGCCTGTCGGGATGTCCTTCGTCGCGACGACCTGCTGCTCGATCGCTCCGACGAAGCTGTTCACGTAGTGCAGCCGGTTGTCCTTCACGTACAGAGCATGGCCACCGAACCTGGCGCCCATCGCGAACAGCACGCCTTCAGCTCCCGGCGCGGGGATGTCGACTGCCGCGCCGATCGTGAACGAGCGGTTGCGGGTGTTGACCGCCTGCCACTCCGAGACCGGCGCAGTGTCCGGGAAGTACACGTACCTGTCCTTCACGGCGGTCAGCTGGGGCCGGGGGGTGCTGAGGATCTCCAGCGGCGAGCGATCGTCGAGCGGGAAGGCGTCGTTCGCGCCGGCCTCGGAGAACCAGAGGTTCACCAGTTCACGGACCTTCTCGGGCTGCTCCGCCGCGAGGTTCCTGATCTCCGACCGGTCGACCTCGACGTGGTAGAGCTCCCATTCGTCGGCGTTGAAGTTGGCCCACCCGGACACGGTGGGGTGGGTTGAGACCACCTTCCAGCCCTCGTGATAGAGCGAGCGGGATCCCAGCATCGAATAGAACTGTGTCTTTCGCCCGGACTCGGCGGACGCGTCGTCGATGCTGGCCCGCATGCTGATCCCGTCGATGGGGCTCTGTGTGTGGCCTTTGATCGTCTCAGGAGCTTCGACGTCGAGGACGTCGAGGATCGTCGGGACGATGTCGATCGCGTGGTGGTACTGGTGCCGGAGCTCGCCGCGGGCGGGCGCACCCGACGGCCACGAGATGATGCAGGGGTCCGCGGTGCCACCGTTGAACTCGTAGCGCTTCCACATCTTGAACGGCGTGTTGAAGGCCATCGCCCAGCCGTTCGGGTAGTGGTTGTACGTCTTCGTGCCACCGAGGTCCTCGAGCTTGGCGAGGTTCTCGGCCAGGTCGTCGGGGATCCCGTTGGCGAACTTCATCTCGTTGACCGAGCCGTTCGGGCCGCCTTCGCCGCTCGCACCGTTGTCGGACACGACGACGATCATGGTGTTCTCGAGTTGGTCGGTCTGCTCCAGATAGGCGAGCAGCCGGCCGATGTGGTGGTCGGCGTGCGCGAGGAATCCGGCGTACACCTCGGCCATTCGGGAGAAGAGACGCCGCTCGTCGGCGTTCAGGGTGTCCCACGGGCGGGTGTAATCCAGCTCCGGGAACGGCTGGTGGTCAGGGCCGCTGCGCGTCTGAGGTGTGCCGATCGGGTTGAACGGGGGCAGCTCGGTGTCGGCTGGCACCAGACCGAGCTTCTTCTGGCGCGCCAGGGTCTCTTCCCGCATCGCTTCGTACCCCTGGTCGAAGTTGCCCGCGAACTTGTCGATCCATTCCCTCGGCGCGTGGTGCGGTGCATGACAGGCACCGGGCGCGAAGTACAGGAAGAAGGGCTTCTCCGAAGCGATTGCCTTGGCGTCCTGGATGAACTCGATCGCCTTGTCGGTGATGTCGTCGGTCAGGTGGTATCCCTCCTCGGGCGAGCGCGGTTGATTGACAGGGTGGTTGTCGTAGACCAGGTCGGGATACCACTGGTTGGTCTCGGCTCCGAGATACCCGTACCACCGCTCGAAGCCCCGGCCGCTCGGCCAGTTGCGACGCGTCGCCGCCAGGTTCATCTCGTCAGTGGGGCACAGGTGCCACTTGCCGACCATGTAGGTGTTCCAGCCGCGCTCGCCGAGGATCTCCGGCAGCATCCCGTTCTCCGGTGGGATCGTGCCGCTCGCGTTCGGGAATCCGATCGCCGCCTCGGTGATGCACGCCATGCTGTTGCGGGTGTGGTTGCGGCCGGTGAGCAGACACGACCGGGTCGGTGAGCACAGAGCCGTCGTGTGCCACTGCGTGAAGCGCACCCCGCGCGCGGCGATCGCGTCGATGTTGGGGGTCTCGATCGGGCCTCCGTAACAGCTCATGGCCGAGAAGCCGACGTCGTCCAGGACGATATAGACGACGTTCGGTGCACCCTCCGGGGCCCTGGCCGGCTCGAACGGCGTCCAATCCGGCTCGGAGTTGCGGATGTCGACGTTGATCGTCCCTCGGAACTGCTCAGGCATGATGCCCCTCCTGGCTGGTCGGCAGCAGTCAGCCCAGCCTCGACGAGTCCCGATTCAGGGTCTTCACCCCCGAGGGATGAAGCCACGTTCGCGCCGCACCGGGCTATCGCCGCGAGCCTCCGTCGTCAGCCTCCGGCTGCGGACTGCGCCAGCTCGCGTCCGTCTGCCGTACGTACGCCGCGACAGCCTCGTCGAGCGTCGGGTGGAAGTGCTCCGGGTTGATCGTGCGGGTGAGTTCGTACCGCTCGATCTTCTCGCGCACCGGATGTTTCAGCTCCGCGAAGACCAGGGACACACCGCGCGCATTGAGCCAGGCGTCCAAGTCCTGCAGCATGTCGGAGGCCGTGGTGTCGACGTCTGTGATCGGTTCGGCGGCCACGATGATCCAGCGGAGGCCGGGATCATCGGCAGCGATCTCCCGCACCTTCTCACTGAACATCCGCGCGTTCGCGAAGATCAGAGGCGCGTCGAAACGGTAGACGACCAGACCGCGCAGGAGCTGGGCGTCGGGGTAGCTGTCGGTGTCGTGCAGGCCCGCGATTCCCTCCACCCGGCCGAGCTCGGCCTGGTGCGGCCACCAGGCGCGGCGGAAGACGTTGAGGATGGACAGACCGACGGCGACGAGAATGCCGGGCAGTACCCCCAGGAGCGCCACACCGAGCAGCGCGACGATCGAGAGCGCGAACTCTGTCCGGCGCTGATGCCACAGCCGGCGCGTCCCGGTCATGTCGGCCAGCGACAGCGCGGCCGCGATGACGATCGCGCCCAAGGTGGGCTGAGGCACGTACTGCATCAGGGAGGTGGCGAAGACCAGGACCATGGTGATCATCCCGGCGCCGACGATGCCGGTCACCTGGGACCGGGAGCCGGCCTGCTCGGCGACGGCGGTGCGCGACCCGCTGGTGCTGACCGGGAAGCCCTGGAACACCCCGGCCGCGATGTTGGCGGCACCGATGCCGACCATCTCCTGGTTTCCGCGCACCCGATCGCCTTTGCGCGCGGCGAACGCCGACGCCGTCGACATCGTGTCGGCGAGCGCGACGACGGCGATGGCGAGCGCTCCGACGAACAGCGGCGGCAGATCGCCCCAGCTGACCGCTGGGACCGTGAAGGGCGGAAAACCTTGTGGGAGCACGCCGACCGTGTCGACGTCCCGCGACTCCAGGTCGAACCCGTTGACCAGTACGGCGGCCAGCACCACGACGATGAGCACGCTCGGCAGTTTGGGCAGCAGCTGATTCAGTAGCAGGATGCCGACGAGCGAACCCACCCCGAGGACCGCGGCCGTCGCGTTGGCCTCGCCGTCCGCGAGCCCCGACAAGAACGCACGCGCCTCGGCCACCAACCCGTCGGCATCGACCGAGAACCCGAACAGCTTGGCCAACTGACCTATCACGATGGTGAGCGCGAGCCCGTTCATGTAGCCGATCTGGGTCGGCTTCGACAGCAGGTCCGCCACGAACCCGAACCGGGCCACCCCGGCGACCACCATCACCACACCGACCATCACGGCCAGCATCGAAGCGAGCGCGACGGCCCGTGCGGGGTCACCGTCGGCGAGCAGGAGTGGCGCGATCGTTGCCGCGATCATCGGGCCCAGGGACGAGTCGGGACCGAGCACCAGCACTCTGGAGGGTCCGAAGACCGCGTAGCCGAGCAGGCACAGGACCGAGGTGTACAACCCGGTCACAGGCGGCAGACCGGCCAGTTCGGCGTACGCCATCCCCTGTGGCACCAGCAGCGCCGACAACACGAGGCCGGCGACGACGTCCTTCGGTAACCACGCGCGCTCGTACGACCTGACCACTCCCACAGCAGGCACGTACTCCTGCCACCACCGAGGTTTCACAGGGGAGCGTTCGTCGGCAGCGGCCATGGTGGTCAGCCGATCGGCCTAGGCGGCCGCGAACGGATCGGCCGCCGCGCCTTCGGGGGCCTGTTCTTCAAGGGTCTCCTTGATCTCCTGCAGCGCCTTCCGTGCCTTCTTGCCGACCTTGGGATAGCGCGGATCGATCTCGATCAGCGTGTTGGCGATCACCGCGGCGGCGGCGATGCGGGCGTACCACTTACGGTCGGCTGGAATCACGTACCACGGCGCCCACTCGGTGCTGGTCCTGGACAGCATCCGCGAGAACGCATTCTGGTAGTCGTCCCAGTACTCGCGCTCGCGGATGTCGGCCGCCGAGAACTTCCAGTTGTGGTCGCGCAGGTCGATCCGGCGCAGGAAGCGGATCCGCTGCTCCTCCTGGGAGAGGTTCAAGAAGAGCTTCACGATCTTGACGCCGTTGTCGCTGAGGGTTCGCTCCCAGTCGTTGATCTCGCGATAACGCCGTTTCCAGAGCCCCTGGCGGATGCCCGGCGGAAGCTTCTGGCGGTCGAGGAGTTCGGGGTGCACGCGGACGACGAGCACCTCCTCGTAGTGCGAGCGGTTGAAGATGCCGATCTCACCGCGAGCCGGCAGGCGCAGTCCGTAGCGCCACAGATAGTCGTGATCCAGTTCCTCGCTGGAGGGGACCTTGAAGCCGTTCACCGACACACCCTGGGGATTGACTCCGGTCATGACGTGGCGGATGGTGCCGTCCTTCCCGCCGGCGTCGAGCGACTGCAGCACCACCAGCACGCCGTGGGTGTGCTGTGCGTACAGCCTGGACTGATACTCGGACAAGAGTTCGGTCCCCTGGACCAGCAGTTTGCGGCCGCGCTTCTTGGAGCGGATCATGCCCCTGAAGTCCGGTGCGAAGTCCCTGGCCAGGCTGACCTTCGAGCCCGGCTCGACCCGGAAGGGCTCGATGAAGTCGGCGATCCGCTGCTCGCGAGATGTCATTCGCTGGCTCCTACCTTTTCGGTGCGCCTGGCACGGGCCGGCGCGACGGCGTGCTCCGGGCTGAGTGTCGGCCGCGTCCGCAGCCGCCGCCTCCGGATCGCCTTGTCCAACTCGACGACGATCGGGAGGAGCGCTGCCAGGCCGAAGCAGGTCACCCACTGACGCGGACTGATCGTGACGGTAAGCATCCCGTCCTGGAGCGTCGGAAGCTGGGTCGCGAGGAACAAGAGGACAACGGGGATCAGGCCGATCACCAGCGCCTTCACGATCGGTGGTGTCAATCCGCCGGCGGGGGCGCGCCGGTTGACCACCGCGTTGAACACGGTCCCCAGACCCATCACCACGAACGTCATCGTCAGTGAGACGGTGCCCTGCGTCGTACTCGGATCGTCCGGCCCTGCCACCAGCGGTGCGAGCGCGGCCAGGAACAGCACGGCGGCGTAGACGATCCACCTCATCACCGCGTTCCGGTTCGTGATCGGTACGGCGGGATCGCGCGGCGGACGGTGCATCACGTCGGGATCACCGGGGTCGACAGCGATGATCACCACACCCACCGCCGTAGCGAAGAACAGCAGGAAGAGGACCATCGACGGAGTCATCGCCACGCCGTCGTTGATGTCGAACACGGTGGCGGCGAGGAAGAGGAGAACCAGGGACAGCAGTTGCGTCATCTGGTACCGCACGTACGAGACAACCTTGTCGTAGACGCGCCGCCCGATCTCGACGGCGTGCACGAGGGTGCCGAAGTTGTCGTCGGTGAGCACCATCCGTGCGGCCTGCTTGGTCACCTCGCTGCCGCTTCCCATCGCCACCCCGATGTCGGCCTGTTTGAGGGCGGCCGCATCGTTGACGGCGTCTCCCGTCATCGCGACGATGAGGCCCTGCTCCTGCATGGCCCGGGCGAGTCGCAGCTTGTCCTCGGGAGTGACCCGCCCGAACACGTGCAGCTCGGGCAACTGCTGCTTCAGTTGCTCGTCGGTGAGTGCCCGCAGTTCCGCGCCGCTGATCGCCCCGGGACCGAGGCCAAGCTCCTCGCCGATCGCCTGAGCGGTGATCGCGTGATCACCAGTGATCATGCGTACGTCGATGCCGGCCGCGAGCGCCCTACCGACCGCGCTCTTCGCCTCGGCGCGCAGCGGGTCGATGATTCCGGCCATCCCGACGAACGACAGTCCTTTGGTCAAGGACATCGGATCGTCGGTCATTGCGGTCAGTTCGTGGTCGGCAACCAGGCGGGCAGCGAACGCGAGGACGCGCAGGCCCTTCTGCCCCATCCGCAGGTTGGCCTCGTCGATGCCGTCGCGCGACTGCGTGATCGGGACCTGCGAGCCGCTGAGCGGTCCGCCCGCCTCGCTGCAGCGCGCGACGACGACATCGGGCGCGCCCTTGACGAGCTCGATGAGGTGTTCGACGCCGTCGACGTTCACCCGGTGGAACGTCGCCATGAACTTGTACTCGGAATCGAACGGAACCTCTGCCAGCCGCGGGTAGGTGCGCCGCGTCTCCTCCGCGTCGACGCCGAGTTTCGCGGCCAGCACGACGAGCGCGGCCTCGGTCGGATCGCCGATCACCGCTCCGTCGTCGCCGACCACTGCGTCGCTGTCGAGGGCGAGTCCGAGACCGAGGCGGGTGAAGTCCGGCACTCGGACACCTGCCACCGAATGGATCGCGCCACTCTTGCGGTAGCCCTCGCCGTCGACGGTGAACCACAACCCGCTCGCGTACAACGTCGAGACCATCATCTGGTTCAACGTGAGCGTCCCGGTCTTGTCGGTGTTGATCACACTGGTCGCACCGAGGGTCTCGACATCGGTGAGGTTCTTCACCACGGCCTTCGCCTCGGCCAGTTGCTTCGCGCCGAGCGAGAGCAGGCCCGAGACGAACGCCGGCATACCGGTCGGGAGCGCCGAGATGGCCATCGCGGTGCCGAGCAGCAGCAGGTCCTTGCCTGGAGTCCCGCGGATCAAGCCGACCACCACGATGACCGCGACGGCACCCCAGGCAATGATCCCCAGGACCTTCGTCAGCGAGTCCAGCTCCCGCTGGAGCGGCGACCGGGTGCGCTTCACCGAGGTGAGCATCGTCGCGATCCGGCCCATCTGCGTCTGCATCCCGGTCGCGGTGACCACGATCGTGCCAGTGCCCCGCGTCACTGAGGTGTTCTGGAACAACATGTTGGTCTGGTCGCCAAGACCGACGTCGTCGGCGGCCAGCACGCCGGCTCCCTTGGCGATCGGCGCACTCTCTCCGGTGAGCGCGGCCTCCTGCGCCTCCAGCGTCGCGGACCGGACGATCCGGCCGTCGGCGGGTACGATGTCGCCGGCCTCGACCTCGACGATGTCGCCTGGAACCACCTGCGTGGCAGCGATCATCGTCACGTCGCCGTCACGCACCACCCGGGCCTGCGGCACCTGCAGATCGGCGAGGGCGTCGACACTCGCTCGTGCCGTCAGCTCCTGGCGGGTACCCAGTCCGACGTTCAGCAGGATGAGCAAGGCGACGATGACTCCGGTCGAGAGCTCCCCGATCAGCAGGCTCACGACAACGACGGCGATCAGCATGAGGTTCATCGGGTCGCGCAGTTGCTGGGCTGCGACGGCCCAGATCGAGGGTGGCTTCTCGGCCGCGATCTCGTTCGCGCCGTACGACGAACGCCGGCTCGCCGCCTCGCTCCCGGCGAGTCCCGCAAGCACATCGGAGCCGGCCGCGACGACGACCTCATCCGCCGCAAGAGTGTACGGCGGACGCTCGGTGCCGGCGGCCGACGTAGGTGTGGTGCCGATCTCGCTCAGCAGGGTCTCCCGTCCATGTCGTGGCTTCTGTCGACAATGCCTCGGCACGGGCGGCGCGTGCCTCATCCGTAGCGGATGCATCGCAAACGACATGCCAGCTCGCTCATCCGCTGAGGGGGAGGCGCGCTGGGGCCGGATCCACAAGTCTCGGTGCGACAGCTCGGAGGAGCGATGCTGCGCCTCCGGGGAGGCCGTAGACTAAAGGGACTGATCATGGGCGAGCCGTTCAGGGGCGTTATCAACATCGACATCCGTGACTCGGCGCCGGACTGGTCGCCGTTCGAGCCGCCCAAGCCGCCGGACGGGGCGTCGAGCGTGGTGTACATCGTGCTCGACGATGTGGGGTTCTCGGCCATGAGTTGCTACGGCGGTCCGATCGAGACACCGAACATCGACCGGATCGCCGACAGCGGGGTGCGGTACACGCAGTGGCACACCACGGCGCTGTGCTCGCCGACGCGCTCCTCTCTGCTGACCGGTCGCAACCACACCCGTAACGGCATGGCGTGTATCACCGAAGCGGCCAGCGGGTTCCCCAACGCCAACGGGGTGATCCCGCCCGAGAACGGCCAGATCCAGGAGATCCTCGGAGCGCGGGGCTGGAACACGTACATGGTCGGCAAGTGGCACCTGTGCCCCGAGGCGGAGATGAATCTGGCCTCCTCGCGGCGCAACTGGCCGGTGGGCAGGGGCTTCGAGCGCTTCTACGGTTTCCTCGGAGCCGAGACCAACCAGTGGTATCCGGACCTGGTGTACGACAACCACCCCGTCGACCCGCCGAGCTCGCCCGAGGAGGGCTACCACCTGACCGAGGACCTCACCGACCGGGCGCTGGAGTTCATCAAGGACGCCAAGGTGATGGCGCCGGACAAGCCGTTCCTCCTCTACTACGCACCGGGCGCCTGTCATGCTCCACACCACGCACCCAAGGAATGGATCGATCGCTTCAGGGGACGCTTCGACATGGGCTACGAGGTCCTGCGCGAGCAGACGCTCGCCCGGCAGAAGAAGATGGGCATCGTTCCGCCCGGGACGACGCTGCCGCCGCTGAATCCGATCGGGATGCCCGAGACCCGCACCGGCCCGAACGGTCAGCCCTACCCGGGCCTGGACTACACCCGGCCGTGGGATTCGCTGTCGGGTGACGAGCAGCGGCTCTTCGCCCGGATGGCGGAGGTGTACGCCGGCTTCCTGGCGCACGCCGACGAGCAGATCGGCCGGCTGCTGGACTACCTCGAGGAGAGCGGCCAGCGCGAGAACACCATGGTCATCCTGGTCTCCGACAACGGCGCCAGTGGCGAGGGCGGCCCGAACGGGTCGGTCAACGAGAACAAGCTGTGCAACGGGCTCCCGGACGACCTCCAGGAGAATCTCGCCAAGCTCGAGGAACTCGGCAGCCCGGCGACCTACAACCACTACGCGAACGGCTGGGCGATGGCGTTCAACACGCCGTTCAAGATGTGGAAGCGCTACGAGTTCGAGGGCGGCACCGCGGACCCGTGCATCATCTCCTGGCCGCGGGGCATCGAGGCCAAGGGCGAGCTCCGCGAGCAGTACCACCACGCCGTCGACGTGGTCCCGACGATCCTTGACGCGCTCGGCGTCGAGGCACCCGGGACCATCGCTGGGCATCAGCAGAGCCGATTCGACGGCGTCAGCATGCGGTACAGCTTCGACGCCGCGCCGCTGCCGAGCGCACGCTCGACGCAGTTCTACTCGATGCTCGGCTCGCGCGGCATCTGGCACCAGGGCTGGAAGGCGGTCACGACCCACCCGACGATCAGCGGCTGGGGCTCCTATGCCAAGGACACCTGGGAGCTGTACCACACCGACGTCGACCGCTCCGAGGTGCACGACCTTGCCGACCAGGAACCCGAGCGCCTGACCGAGTTGATCGCGCTCTGGCACGCCGAGGCCGGCGCCAACGGCGCCTTCCCGCTCGACGATCGCTCCGCCCTCGAGCTCATCACGACGCCGCGACCTGTGCTCTCGCCGCCGCGGAGTCGCTACATCTACTACCCCGGCGTCGCCGACGTGCCGGAGTCGCAGGCGGTCAGCATCCGCAACCGCTCCTACGCGATCGCCGCGGTCGTCGACGTCCCCGCGCCCGGGGCTGAGGGCGTGCTGTTCGCGCACGGCTCGCGTTTCGGCGGGCACGCTCTCTACGTCAAGGACAATCGACTGCACTATGTCTACAGCTTCGTGGGCAGCCTGGAACAGAAGATCGTCGCGGACGAGCAACTGCCGACGGGTGACAACCTGATCCTGTCCGCCGCCTTCGAGAAGGACGGCGAGGACCCGCCCGGCGTCGCGGTCGGAACGCTGTCGCTCTTCCACGGCGACGTCAAGGTGGGGGAGGGCCGGATCAAGACGCAGCCCGGCAAGTTCTCGCTCGCCGGGGACGGCCTGTGCGTCGGACGCGACAGCAGCGACCCGGTGACCCAGGACTACCCCGGCGAAGCGCCCTGGTCGTTCACCGGCGGATCGATCAGCCGTGTGGCCGTCGATGTCAGCGGCGACCCGTACGTCGACCTGGAGCGCGAGGCGCTCGCGATGATGGCACGGGAGTAGCGCAACACCGCCTGCGGCAGGTCCCGACCTAGTCGGGGCCCGCCGGCGTCTTTGGCGCCACGGGCGCCGCGCCTGGGTCGGCCCGGTAAGCACGGAAGGCGTCCGCGAGGGTGAGGAAGATGTTGTCCTCGCCGATCGCGTCCACGGTCCCGTACGCGCGGAGCGTCGCAAGCAGTTGGGTATCAGGTCGGACCAGTACGAAGCGAGCGTTGTGCGCCCTGGTGTAGTTGACGAGGTTGGCCAAGGTCATCCCGGCGGAGTAGTCGATGTCATCGATCGCGCCGCAGTCCAGCGCTACCCAGCGGACCGGATCGGGAGCGGCGGAGATGATCGACTCGAGGTCGTCGGCGAAGCGGTTGGCGTTGGCGTAGAAGAGATCGGCGTCATAGCGGAACACCACCAGCCCGGGCAGGCTCTGGGCGCCCGGCACTGCCGGCAGGTACGTCGGTTCGCCGGCGTGGTCCTGACCAACGACGTAGTCACCCGGTGTGTACTGCCGCCGGACGAGGTCGAGCAGCGAGAGCGCGATGGCGAGGATGATTCCCTGCTCGACGCCGACGGCGAAGACGGTGACCGCCGTGACGAGAGCCACCACGAACTCGTTCTTGCGTCGCCGCCACAGCCGCTGGAAGCCGGGCACGTCGATCAGGCTGACGCCGATGAGGAAGACGATGCCGGCGAGCACCGCTGTGGGCATGTCCGCCAGCAGCCCGGTGAAGAACAGCGTGAACAGCAGCGCGACCACCGCCATCGTCAGGTTGGCGAGCTGCGTGCGCCCCCTCTGCCCGTCGAGGATCTGTGTCTTGGTCGGGCTGCCGTTGACCACGAAGGTTCCGCTCAGGCCTGCGGCGAGGCTGGCGCCGCTGAGCCCGACGATGTCCCGGTTGATGTCGACGGCGTCTCCGTGTTTGAAGGCGAAGCTGCGGGAGGTGGCGGCGCTCTGGGCGACGATGAGCACGAAGCACGACACGGCGGTCGGCAGCACCTTGGGCACGTCCGACCAGGAGATGCCCGCCGGCAGGCTGATCGGTGGGAACCCGCCCTCCACGGCACCGACCACGGCGACGCCGTGCGCCTGCGCGTCGGCCAGGGCGGAGATGGCGGTCAGCAGTAGGACGGCGACGATGGCGCCGGGGACAACAGGGATGAAACGCTTGAAGATCTGGATGATCACGATCGTGCTCAGCCCGAAGGCGAACGTACCGAGCTTGATCGAGGACAGCGAGGTGATCCAGTGCCACTGCTGTTCGAACCAGCCGCCGGTGCCCTTCGGGATGCCGAGCAGGTCCGGAATCTGCCCTGACAGCACCTGGATGCCGACCCCGGTGAGGAACCCGATCAGTACCGACGCGCTCAGGAAGTCTCCGATGAAGCCGAGCCGCAGCAACCGCGCCACGATCAGCAGACCGCCGCAGACCAGCGCGGTGAGGCCGGCCAACGCAAGCCAGTCGGGCGATCCGGGCGTGACTCCGGCGATGCCGAGACCGGTCAGGCCCGCGGCGAGTACCGCGGCGGTGGCCGAGTCCGCGCCCACGACGAGCAGCCGCGAGGAGCCCAGCAGAGCGAAGATCAGGGTGGGAAACATGATGGTGTAGAGCCCGGTCACGATCGGTGTACCGGCGATGGACGTGTAGCCCATCACCTCGGGGATCGCCACCGCCGACAGCGTCAGACCGGCCGTGATGTCGCGAGCCAGCCAGGCCCGGCGGTAGCCACGCAGCGACTCAGGAATCAGGCTCATATCGGTGCCGTGGTCAGACGTCCTGGATGGCATCGATCCGGTTCGAACTGATGGCTTTGGCGAAGTCTGCGAAGTCCTGGTCGTTCTGGGCCGCGTAGCGTTCGGAGAAGTCGGTGATCGACTTGTCGAAGGCGTCGTCTTCGCCGAGGTAGGCAGCGATGGCCACCGGGTCGCCGGATCGTGCGTGCGCGCGGGCCAGGGTCCACCCGCACATGCGGCCGTACCCGGCCAGGACTGCGGGTGCCATCAGCTCCACAAGTGCGGAGCCCTTCATGTCGCGCAGCTGGCGCCAGTAGTAGTAGCGGTCGTCCTGAACACCCGTGGACCAGCCCAGGAAGATGTCGCTGCTGGCCTGCATCAAGCGCTGGCCTTGAACCACTCGTTCGCCAGGTTGCTTGAACGCGCTCTTGCGCAAGGTTCCTTCGAGCACCGACCTGGTGGCTTCCTTGACTTGGAGGAACAGCGGATCGCTGCGGTCACGGCCTTGCAGGAGGACGACGAACGCCCGAGTTCCGACACTGCCGACGCCGACGACCTTCCGTGCCCAGTCGACGATCTCGTAGCGCTCGAGGAGTCGCCGCAGATCGAGCCGAAGGCTGGAACGGTAGCCACGGAACTGGCTGATGACGGCTTCCTCGAGCTCCCCGGGCGCCAAACCGTACGTCGCGTAGAGCTCGCGCGCGGGGACGATCACCGGCGGGACGCTGGCGATGCGGTAGCGGCCGTCGACTTCTTCGCCGAGCTTGGACAGGGCATTATCGCTGGTGCGGGAGTGCGCCTTCTGCGCGTTCTTCGCAAAGCGCTTCTGGGCTTCTTTCGCCTGCTTCGGCGTCAGCCCGCGCAGACCGTTCTCGTCCTTGCCCTTGGTCTTCTTGGATCCCTTGCCTCTGCCCTTGCTGCCGGCTTCGCCCAGGAAGGCAGTCACCGACTGCTTGATCTGCTCCTCAGGGAGGTGGGCGTACCACACGTCGAGAGTTTTCATGCCGGCGAACTCGGTCATCGTCTCTCGATACGAGGTGACACAGGCCTTCGTGATCGCGCGCCCCTCCGACTCCGAGCATCCGTTGTTCTGGGCGGCCACCATGAGACTCGCTGCCAGCCGTTTGACGTCGTACTCGAAGGGACCCGGCAGGGTCTCGTCGAAGTCGTTGATGTCGAACACCAGCGTGCGCTCCGGCGAGGCGAAGACCCCGAAGTTCGACAGGTGGGCATCCCCACACAGCTGGACCTGGAGCCCGGCCGTGGGCGTGTCGGCAAGGTCAGTCGCCATGATCGTGGCCGAACCGCGGTAGAACGTGAACGGCGAGGCCATCATCCGGCCGTGCCGCACCGGAACGAGGTCTGCGTCACGCCGGAGGTTCTGCTCCTCGATCAGGGCCACCGGGTCCGGGCGGTCCGCGGCGGGCTTCCACCCGGTGTGACTGTCCGGCATCGCTCGTGTGCGAGCCTTCACACCGCGTGCGCGGCGCTCCTCCAGAGTCGGATGTTCAACTTTCGTCGACATGATCGGCCGTCCTTCTGTCCGTCGCGGGCACGGCTCGTCGGTCGAGCCGGGTCCTCACCCAGCAATCCGCGTACTCCGCCGACGATTCACCAGGACTCCGATCGCCGCATCATCCCTGCTGAACGATCAGGCACCGTCGGTTTCACCCCGGACGGAGGAGGCGCGACGTGATCGGCCCGGGGCATGCTGACGTCCTGGCCGAGCTCCATGGCAGCAGACGAGATCGGGAACCGGGGTGGAGGACTCAGAACGTGAGCGAGATGATGCGGTCATCCGGCGCCGACGGATCTGATCCCGGCGCATGCCGCGGCAAGATCCGAACAGTCCGGTCGTGGTGTGTCTACCTGGCCACGACAGCCGGGCTCGTCTGCGCGTGGGCCAACTGGGGTCTGGGAGGGGTCATCGTCAGTGTGGCCATTTTCGCGACGGCGACAGCAGTCGTCGCCACATCGGTGTGGGGAGGCGACGGGCGGAGCGCGCTGCGCAGGATCGCTCGGTTCACCCTAGCCGGTGGGCTGATCGGGCCGGCCGCCGCGGGGCTGATCGCGGTCTTCACCTTCGCCGGCGTCCTGGTTGTGCTGATCCTGGCAGCCACCACGCCGGCTCTCACCTCGCTCGTCCTGGCGCGACGACAGCACGCCCGAGCCGATGATCCCCACGTCGCTCAGCCGGAGTCGGCGACACCTCGCGACCCGGTGATCTCGCTTGCCGACGGTCCTGTGCTCATCCCGGAGCCAGAGCTCCGTTCCCTCGATGACGAGGCATTGTGCCTGGCCTGGCGCCGGAGCTTCAGCGTGCTGGCGGCGTCCCGCTCGGCGGCCGAACGCCTGTCGGTCGTCGAGCAACGCCAGCAGTATCTCGACGAGCTCCAGCGGCGATCGCCGGAGGGGGTCGCCGCCTGGCTCGCCTCCGGCGCACGAGCCTCCGGCAACCCACTTCCGTACGTCGGGGACGCAAGACGCCGAGCCAGTTAGTTACGCTGGCTCGGCGCTGGGAGGCGGCGTCAATCGCGTCACGCGTCAATCGCGGCGGTCGCGGCGGTCCTCACGGCGGTCACCGCGGTCGTCGCGGCGGTCGTCGCGGCGGTCGTGGCGGCGGTGCATGCCATGTGCGACGACCACGGCACCTCCGACTGCTGCTATGCGCCTGCGCCTGCGGCGGGCTCCGAGTGGCATGGCAGACCCCTTCCTAGGTCGTCTTCTTGGTCTCTTCGGTCTCTGCGGCGTCGGCCTCGATGGCGGCGAGCACAGCGTGGATCGGGATGCGTCCGCTGGCGACCAGTTGACCGCCGGCGTGCCGCACTGCCGTTCCGAACGGCGCGGCCCACAGGTTCTCCCAGACGAGCACCGCGGCCGAACTGCCGGGCTCGATGGTCACGGCGAGGTCCTCGACATCCTGCTCGCTGAGCAGCATCGCGATCTCGGTCTCGAGTGTCCGCAGTTGCCCGATCACGCTCTCGTCCAGATCAGCTGCCTCGAACGCCTCGACGGTGCCGTCCATGTCCTTGAAAAGGAACAGCAGGTCGAGGATCCGGATCAGGCCCCGGTCGACGTAGTCGGCGAGGATCGGTGCGATCTCTCCGGTCAGCTTCGTCTCCGGGAATTCGACGACGATCCAGTCGACCGGACCCAGTTCATCGATGGTGTCAGTCATGCTCTACCTCCAGCGGTCAAAGTTCTCGGACGGCATCGATCGGGACGCGGTAGCCGTCAGACAGCGACGTCGCGACCGTGCGCGGCCAGTGCCCAGATGACGAAGACGTCGAGGGCGATGATGGTCAGTGCCCAGAACGGGTAGTACGGGATGAAGGCGAAGTTGGCCAGCGCGCTCAGCACCGCCAGAATGATGCCGACCACCCGGGCCCAGGTCTGGCCCACGATGACCGCGAAGCCGGCCGCCAGCACCAGGAGGCCACCCAGCAGATGGATCCAGCCCCACGCGGTGGCGTCGAACTGGAACATGTAGTTGCGGGTGGCAACATAGAACTCGTTCTCGATGAGTGCCACCAGGCCCGCGAAGATCTGGAAACCTCCGGACATGATCATCATGACGCCTGCGAACAGGACGAACCCGACCGCCCAGCCGCTGACCTCGTGTTCCTCGCCCGCGGCGTCGTAATGCGATGCTGCTGCTCCATGTGTCACGGTCGTTCACTCCCTTGTGCTCATGCTTGTTGACCACCGGTCGCCGGTGAGGATGACACCAGGCTGCCGAACCGCCTCGGGCCCGGCATCATCCCCAGCGGAGGATGCCGCTCGGGATCAGATGTCGACGCTCACCGGGAAGGTGGCGATCCAGGCGACGGCGGTGACGAGGACGAGGCCGCCGATCCCGGCCAGGATCCAGCGCAGCCGGTGACTGGTGATCTTGGTGCTCATCCCGGCGAAGAACAGGACCACGGCGTACAGGACGACGGTGAGCACATAGTTGCTGGCTGTTTGGAGGTTACGGCGCACCTCGGCCGCGGAGGCGTCGGCGGCCAGGTCGAGCCGTTCGGCCTCCTGCCGCGACGCGAGCTGGTACTGGCTCATGGCGAACGGCGTCGCCGGCGCCTCCGGATTCGTGAACGGGCGGGTCGCGATCCAGGCGTTGAACGCGGGCCGGAACTCCGCGCGGAAGCGGTCGACGTAGAAGTCGGCGAGGCCGGCCTCGCCTCGGCGATCCGCATCCGCCCAGGCGATGAACGTGGCGACATCCACCTGAGTCTGGGCTTCACCCAAGCCCTGTGCTCGGCCGGCCTCGATCAGTATCGCGCTCGTACGGCCGGCCGCCTTGGCCTGCTCGCCGTTCCACCGGGTGGCCTGGTAGCTGCTCCACGAGGTCCCGAGGGCAGCGGCCACCATCAGAAGGGTGACGAGCACCTCCTGCCAGACGTGGCCGCGGCTGGGCCGCTCCTCAGCGCCGGTTGCCATGACTGTCACACGGAGGCGTCACGTCGAGCCCGACCACCTCGAGTTGGGTATCGATCACGCCGACAGTTCGCAGCATCGCGGTCGGCTGCAGCCTGCCCACTCCGTCGCCGTGCGGATGGTCGAAGAACACCAGCAGGAACAGCAGGAGCGTGATGACCATCGTGACACTGCCCATCAGGAGGCTCTGCGTCACCGCGCGCTCGGCCCGGTCGGCGAAGAACAACAGGTAGACAAAGATCACCACGGAGATCACCGACAGGACCAGCCACAAAGGGGTTGGGATGATCCCTTCCGCCCCGTGCACCCTGTCGATTCGCGCCTGTTCCCGTTCGGCGGTCTGGTCCATCCATCGGTCGTACGCCGACTGCTCGGTCGGCGTCCGTGGGTCGACGGCGGAGATCGTCCGGAACATCTCCACACCCCACGGGTTGATGGAGTTTCCGAGCGTGCCTTTGTCCAAGGCATCCCACTCGATCCCGACCACGGACCGCGCGTAGCACATCAGCTCGCCGGTGAGCTCTGCCGCGGTCTGGTCGGGCAGGAACTGGGCCGTCTGGACCTGCTGCGCCACGATCGTGGCCTCGGACTCGGCACCGGCCCGCGACTGGTCGTACGAGGTGAACGACAAGAAGATGATGAAACCGAGAAGCACCGAGAACCCGGTGGCGAGCACACCGAAGACGCCCGAGGCGCGGTCACCGTCGCTGAAGTAGCTGCCCTCGGGCGCCCGCCTGCGCACGAGCAGCATCGCCGTGACGGTGACCGCGGTCGCGAGGACTATGACCAGAGCGGCCCAGACGAGGTTCACGCGCGTCTGCCTGCTGCCGCTGTCACCACTGGCTACTTCGCGGTTCCGGGGACGGCTTGGGCCGGAGGGATCGGAGGGGCGGCAACTGCCGCCCTGCCGGCGCCGACCAGGACCTGCACGACGGCCAGTAACCCCACAACGAGCACGAGGGACCAGAACAGCCGCGACGGCGAGATGTCGTTGCCCCAGAGCAGCACGACGACGCCGAGCAGGCCCACGGCAACGCGCAGCCAGCGGGCGTTGGGCGCGACCCATCGGCCCACGTCGCCGACCGGGCTGTCGGCCAGGGCACCGCCGATGCTTTCCAAGCCACCGCTGACTGCAGTGCGTACGGCGGTGCCGTACCTGTTGGGTCCCGCGAACCAGCCGACGACAACGAGGATCAGGCCCAGCCAGAGGAACACTTGCCGACCGCGGTCGAGATAGGCAAGCAGCGTGTCGTAGAAGACCGCGCTCGCCGGACCGAACTTCGTACCCGAGAGCGCGTCGATGAACAACTGCCGTCCGACGGCCAGCGCCAGCGCCACCAGGAGTGCGTTAGCCGCCAGCACTGCCCCGATGATCACCGTCATCCGCGGACGCCGGCGCGCGAGCAGCAGCGCTGCGAGATAGAGCCCCGCTACCGCCACGAGCATCCACTGCGCCAGCGGGTTCGCGAACGCGTAGATCGTCCGGAGCTTCGCCAGTTCGGGAGCTTCCATCAACACGATCTGCTTGTCGATGTTGGGAATCGGCACGTTCTGCACGACCGTGAGTCCCCGGTCGACCAGCCGCTGCTTGACGCGTTCGATGACTTCGGAGACGTCGAGGACCACCTGATCACCCTGCAGCGAGACCGCGCCGGACTGATCACCGGTCAACAGGCGCTGGAGGGACTGCTGGACCCTGGTGTTGACCGCGATCCAGAGATCGGCGAACTCGTCCGACGCGAGGAACTCCCGGACCTGGCGGTCGATCAATCCGTTGATCGACGCGGACAGTGGCCCGACCAGTCGCTGCAGCCGCGGCCGATCGGTGATGACACCGGCGAACACGTCGTTGAGGATCGCCTCGATGTCGACCTGTTTCTCGATCGCGTCGGTGACAGTCGTCGCGATCGCGTTCTGTACCTCTGGCGAGTCCACCAGCGGCCCGACGGTGTTCACGTAGCGCGTGGTGTCGTTCAGAGTCCGTTGCCCCCAGTAGGCGATCGCCGCCGGCGTCGTCAGCAACGTCGCCAGCACCAAGCAGACGACCGCCGCGACCGAACGGCCCCGGGATGGTCGCGCCGCCGCGGACGCTTCGACGGGCACGCTCCGTTCTGGACCACTGGACAGCGTGGGGTCTGGGTCAGACATGCCGCATCTCCTCGCCGGTCGGTTCAGGGAGCGATCGTCTCTGCCGCGGGCGTGCGGAACCTCACCCCGCGCGGATGAACCGGCCGAGCCTCATCCGCGCGGGGTGAGGCGGGCCGGGGCGACGCGAGCCAGCATCCAGGTGCGAACGCCGCCGACTCAGCGGCGCCCGACGCGACGAGAGGAGATGCCGAGATGGCTGCGAAAAGAGGTGGGGCGGCCATGGCCGGTTTCGTCTTGTTCGCCGGCTCGCTGCTCATGGTGATCGGATTGATCAACGTCTTCGAGGGACTCATCGCGCTGTTCTCCGACGAGCGAGTGGTGATGACGCGGACCAACCTCGTCGTCGTGGACGTGACCGGCTGGGGATGGACACTGCTGATCTCCGGGTTGCTGCTGATGGCAGTCGGTGCCGGCCTGCTCGTGGCGCAGACGTGGGCCAGGATCACGGCCATCGTGCTCGTCTGCCTGCACGCTGTCGTGCAGACCGCCTGGCTCGGTGCCTACCCCGTCTGGGCGTTGCTGATGATCGCGCTGGACACCCTTGTACTGTTCGCGCTCACCGCCCGGTGGGCCGACGTACGCGAACGGCTCGGTGGGGTTGGCGAAGCGCCACGGCGCGAGGAAGAGGAAACCCAACTCTCAGCCTCCGAGCAGCGTACGCCGCCGACCGTCTGAGTCAGGGCTCGTCGTTGCCGCCGGGCATCGTGGCACCGTGGTGACGGTGATGTGCGGAGCGTCGCGATCTCGGGCCGGGGCTCGCACCGGCCTCCTCCTGCTCGAGAGTGACATAGCGACGTCCGAGCGGGCCGGCCGAGATCCCGTGCAGCGCGATACTCAACAGCACGGTCAGAGACACGGCGGCGACGGCCCGCTCGACGACCTCGGTCTCGCCGATCTCTTCGATCGCCAGCAACGTGAACACGACCGACGCGAGGCCGCGGGGACCGAACCATCCCACGAAGACGACGGTGCGGCCGTCCAGGCCGGTCCCGAGCAGGGCCAGGGCGACGGGAACGATGCGGACGATCGTCAGGCTCAGTACGGCGTATGCGAGGAGCGGTAGATCGAAGTTGTGCACGAAGACCGGCACGAGCGTGGCGCCGAACAGGAACCAGACGGCGAATGCCAGGATCTCACCGACGAGTTCCGGCAGCTCGATGGCGTTGTCCGCGTCGACGACGTTCTCGTCCAGACCCGCCCGGAAGGCGATGCCGGCCACGAACGCCGCGATGAAACCGTTGCCGCTGATGGCCACCGCGAGGGCGAAGCTGCTGAGCGCGGCGGCAAACGTGCCGAGCCGTCCTGCGCCCGAGGTGATCCAGTCGCGACGGGAACCGTAGGTCAGCAGCTTGGCGCTTGCCAGTCCGACCACCAGGCCGACGCCGAGGCCGGTCGCGAGCTCCAGCAGCGCGCCGCCCCCGTCCTCGGCGCCGTCCTCGTGCGTTGCCCCGAGTTGGCCGGCGGCGACAGCGAGCGCGAAAGTGACGATCGGTGTGACGATGCCGTCGTTGAGTCCACTTTCGACGTTCAATGCGCGACGCAGCCGCATCGGTATCCGCTGGTCGTTGATGACCTGTGCGCTGAGAGCAGCGTCGGTGGGAGCCAGCGTCGCGCCCACGTAGCCGGCGAGAGCCCAGGTGAAGTCGTCGAAGAGCCAAGCCGCCAGGAGCGAGCCGAGGAGCACCGACAGTGGAAGGCCGATGCCCAGCAAACGCGCGGGCAGGTTGATGTCTCGTTTCAGCCTGGAAAGGTTGACTCTGGACGCGTCCGCGAACAACAACATCGCAAGGGTCAGCTCAGCGAGCAGATGGACGGACGGAGCATCGACATCCACCGTGAGAGGGCCCCAGTCACGGTTGCCCAGAACGTAGCCGGCGACGGTGAAGACCAAGGGACCGGTGATGTTCGCCCGGCTCAGCAGGCCCGAGGTGACCGCCCACGCGAGGACGAGTAGCGCGAGCACTGCGAACGTGGCCTCGGTCACCGCCGCCCCGCCTCCGTCGTGTACCGGACTGGCATGTTCACCGTGACGGCCGTTTCCAGTGGGCGCCTCATCCACCCGAGGGGGTTTCGGCCGGCCGTGGCTCATCCTCAGCGGGTGATGACTTGCCGCGCGGGTACGACGAACGTGCTGCTGTGCAACACCTCCGACGAGGTCAGTTGCTGGACGCCGTGTCGTTTCGCATCGATTGGGAGGCCGTGGTGGCGATCGAGGAGTATCGGCAAGGACGCCCGTTCACCGGTGTGGTGGGACGTACGACCGACGAGTCGAGCCCGGCCTGGCCGGCTCCGGTGCGGGCCACGAAAGGCACCCCGAATGTGCTGTTCGTGGTCATGGACGACATGGGCTTCGGTCACCTCGGCTGCTTCGGAAGCCCGATCGAGACCCCGAACTTCGACCGGCTGGCCGCCAACGGGCTGCGGTTCACCAACATGCACACCACCGCGCTGTGCTCGCCCAGCCGATCCTGCATCGTCACGGGCAGGAACCACCACAGCAACGGCATGGCCTCGATCACCGAGCTGTCGACGGGCTATCCCGGATACGACGGCGTCATGCCGTTCGAGAACGGGATGCTCTCGGAGATGCTGGTGGACCAGGGCTTCAGCACGTTCATGGTCGGCAAGTGGCATCTGACACCGAGCAACCAGGAGACAGCGACCGGTCCGTACACCCGCTGGCCGCTGGGACGCGGTTTCGAGCGGTACTACGGCTTCCTCGGGGGTGACACGAGTCAGTGGTATCCGGACCTGGTGTACGACAACCACCAGGTCGAGCCGCCGCGCACGCCGGAGGAGGGTTATCACCTGAGCGAGGATCTGGTCGACAAGTCCATCGAGTTCATTGCCGACAGCAAGCAGATCGACCCGGCCAAGCCGTTCTACCTGCACCTGTGCTTCGGTGCGACGCACGCGCCCCACCATGCGCCGAAGGAGTGGGCCGACAGGTACGCGGGTGCCTTCGACGAGGGATGGGACGCCTATCGGGAGAAAGTCTTCGCGCGGCAGAAGGAACTGGGCATCATGCCCGCCGACGCCACGTTGTCGCGCCACGACCCCGACGTACCGGACTGGCAGGCGCAATCGCCCGAGGCGCGCAGGCTGTTCAGCCGGATGATGGAAGTGTTCGCGGGCTTCCTCAGCCACACCGACCATCAGCTCGGCCGGCTGCTCGACTTCCTGGATGATCAGGGCGAGCTGGAGAACACGATCGTGATGATGATCTCCGACAACGGGGCGAGCGCCGAGGGCGGTCCGACCGGGACGACGAACGAGGCACAGTTCTTCAACAACGCCCCCGAGTCGCTCGAAGCCAGCCTCAGCGTCATCGACGAGATCGGCGGCCCCAAACACTTCAACCACTACCCGTGGGGCTGGACCTGGGCGGGCAACTCGCCGTTCCGGCGCTGGAAGCGGGAAACGTACCGCGGGGGATCCTGCGATCCGTTCATCGTGTCGTGGCCGGCCGGCGTGAACGCGAAGGGCGAGATCCGCGACCAGTACGCCCACATCGTCGACATGGTGCCCACCGTCCTGGACCTGCTGGACATCGAGCCACCCGCCACGATCCGAGGTGTCACGCAGGCGCCTCTGCACGGCGTGAGCTTCGCCCATGCCCTCGACGACGCCGCGTCGGCCAGCAAGCACCACACGCAGTACTTCGAGATGTTCGGCCACCGGGCCATCGACCACGACGGCTGGCGGGCAGTCTGCCCGTGGCCGGGTCCCTCGTTCGCCGAGGCCACCGCGGCCTTCGGCGATCCGATCAGTTCGGCGCGGCTGTCCCAACTCGACGCCACCGGCTGGGAGCTCTACCACGTGGCCGAGGATCCCGCGGAGACCAACAACGTTGCCGCGGACAACCGGGATCGGCTGATCGCGATGATCGGGACCTGGTACGCCGAGGCCGGGAAGCATGGCGTCCTTCCGATCGACGGGAGCGCACTGGCGCGCATGGTCGGCGAGAAACCGTTGATCGCGGCCCCGCGCGACCAGTACACGATGCGGCCGAACACCCAGACGGTCCCGTTCTTCGCCGGCCCACGCGTCCTCAACCGGCCGCACAGCATCACAGCCTTCGTCGAGATCCCCGACGGGGGTGCCGAGGGAGTTCTGCTGAGCCAAGGCAGCGCGGCCGGCGGCTATTCGCTGTTCATCAAGGACGGGCTGCTGAACTATGTGCACAACTACGTCGGCAGGGACCTGTTCCGGGTCTCGTCGTCCGAACCGGTGCCCGTCGGCAAGCATGAGCTCCGCTTCGAGTTCGAACCGACCGACAAGCCGGACATGCCGAACGGAAAGGGCTCGCCCGGGCATCTGCAGCTGTACGTCGACGGAGCGCTCGTCGCTGCCGCGGACGCGGCCGTGACGACGCCGTTCGCCTTCAACCCCGGCAATCTCACCTGCGGCTCCAACCCGGGCTCTCCGGTCACTCCTGACTACAAGAGCCCATTCAAGTTCACCGGCACCCTCCACAAGGTGACCGTGGACGTCAGTGGCGATCTCATCGAGGACCCGGAGTCCGAGCTGCGAGTCCACCTGGCAAAGCAGTAGCAGGGACGTTGAGATCCATGAGGCGGCGGATTGCGGCGGTTACAGCGTTGCTGGTCGGGGCTGCGACGGTTGTGCTCGGCGTCGTGGTGTCGGTGAGTGAGTTCCCGCGTGGGCTTGGTCTGTTGGGTTGTGTGCTGATCGCCGGCGTTTCGGCCTGGTACGGCGCACTGCGGCGAGGGTTCGCGCGGACGGCGGGGCTGTACATCGCGGGGGTGGCGCTCGTCGGTGCCGTGGTCTTGATTGTCCTGGGTGGGAAGTTCGGCGTCGATCTTCTCGTCGTGGTCGGGCTCCTGGTCACTCTGGCAGCGGTACGTGCCAGTTTTGCTGTCCACGTGGAGCTGCCGCGGGCGACGGCGCCGGAGCATCCGGTGCTGTTCTACAACCCGCTCTCGGGTGGGGGGAAGGCGGAACGCTTCGCGCTCGCCAAGGAAGCGCGCGACCGCGGGATCGAGCCGATCGAGCTGAAGCGTGGGGACGACCTCGAAACCCTGGTCCGCGGCGCGGTCGCGCGGGGCGCTGACGGACTCGCGATGGCCGGTGGGGACGGCTCGCAGGCGATCGTCGCCGCGATCGCCGCCGAGTACTCGCTGCCCTACGCCTGCGTGCCCGCCGGCACGCGCAACCACTTCGCGCTCGACCTCGGTGTCGACCGTAACGACGTCGTCGGTGCCCTGGACGCGTTCGTCGACGGCGGCGAGCGGTTGGTGGACCTCGCCGAGGTCAACGGCCGCGTGTTCGTCAACAACGTCTCACTCGGTCTGTACGCCGAAGCAGTCCAGCGCACCGGTTACCGCGCGGCCAAGATCCGCACCCTGCTCGACACCGTGCCCGACGCGCTCGGTGACAGTGGCAGCGATCTCGACATGCGCTGGACCGGCCCCGGCGGGCACGATCATCGCGGGGGTGCCGCCGTACTCGTCTCGAACAACCGCTACCGCCTCGGTCGTGCGGTGGGATCCGGCACCCGTCCGCGCATCGACGACGGCCTGCTCGGTATCACCGTCCTGGGGGCGCCCGCGGACGGCGAGCAGAGCCGCCTTCAGCGACCCTGGCGCGAGTGGTCCGCGCTGTCGTTCGAGGTCGATGCCGATCGCCCCCTGCCGGCCGGCGTCGACGGGGAGGCGCTCGTACTGGACGCGCCGCTGCTGTTTCGGATCCGGCCCGGAGTTCTCCGGGTGCGGATCGCGCACCAGCACCCGGGCTCCTCGCCGGCGGCGATGGCTCCCGAGGGCATCCGTGACGGACTGGCCGAGCTGGTGCGCATCGTCTTCGGCCGGGACCGGGAATCAGCAAGTTCGACCGCTAGGAGGCCGTAATGGTGGATCTGATCGAGGTCAAGGAGAAGGTGCTGCTGAGCCGAGAGGCCGCCGCGGCGCGCTTGCACGCTCTTGCCGACACACTCGCCAAGGAGAACGACGTCGAGTTCGACCGAGGCGGCCTGCGGGTCAAGGTGCATGTTCCCGACGAGGTGCACTGGAAGCTCGAGTTCGAGATCGGGGACGGCGAGAGCGAGCTCGAGATCGAGCTCACGTGGTGACGGTCGCGTGACCGACCCACCGGGGCGTCTCGCTGCTTACGACCGTGCGGTGTACCGGTCGGTGGCGCGCATGTCCATGCCGGTCCTTGACGAACCGCTGCGGCAGCTGTCCGACTTCGCCAACTTCTCCAAGCCGTGGCTCCTGGTCGCGGGCGCACTGACGCTGGTCGGTGGTGCACGGGGCCGGCAGGCTGCGGTCGCGGGGCTGACGGCGATCGGGGCAGCGTCCCTGGTGGTGAACCAGCCTCTGAAGAAGGCCGTGGGTGAACGCCTCCGGCCCGACCGGTACGGCCTCGGCGTTCCGGCGCAGCGGTGGGTGCGGATGCCCTCGTCGGGATCCTTTCCGTCCGGACACTCCGCCTCGGCTGTGGCCTTCGCCGTCGCCGTCGGAGGTGTCCTGCCCGCGCTCCGGCCGACGCTACGGGTGGCTGCGTCGGCCGTCGCGTTCTCTCGCGTGTACACCGGCGTGCACTACCCGAGCGACGTTCTGGTCGGGGCAACTGTCGGTGCGCTGTTCGGGCGATTGGCCGCACGGCTGGCGCTCCGCCGCTGGCCACCATCGCCGCCGAATGACAAGGAGCAGACGTCATGACAGTTCAACCCACGCAAGGCGGTGCGAGCGCCGTCGCCGCCGGCCGGCTCTGGGCCGGCGGTGCCGCCACGGCGGTGGTCGCCGGGCTGATCGCGCTCGTCGGCATCCTGCTCGCCCGCGGCGTCTTCGACGTACCCGTTCTCGCGCCCCAGGGCGAGGGCACCTGGGGAGACGCGGACACGGCGAAGTACTCGGCGTACTGCGCTCTCGCGGCGCTGGTGGCGACCGGCCTGCTGCAGCTGTTGCTGATCTCCACGCCCCGGCCGTTGCGGTTCTTCGGCTGGATCATGACGCTGGCCACGTTCGCGGGCGCGGTTGCTCCGTTCGCCGCCGGCGGCTCGACGTCATCGAAGATTGCGACGGCCTTGATCAACGTCGCGGTCGGGATCGCCATCGGCATGCTGCTGAGCGGAGCAGCGCGGGCGGCGACGCGGGACCGCCGTATCGAGCGCTGAGCCGCGGCCGGTCACAGCGGTCGGCGCCGGACCGCCCAGGCCTCCGCCTCCCGCAGGGCCTGCCCGGTCGATTCCCCGAGCAACTCGGTCGCCTCGAAGACGCCGATCGGTTCGGTAAGGTCCGGCCGTTCGGTACGACGCAGCAGCTCGGCGACTGCGTGGTCGACTCCGCTGAGGTACAACCGGCCGCCGACAGCGTTCAGTGCGGCGGCGTAGTCGGCCATGACCTTGACGAACGTTGCGCCGACAGCCGTTCGGCCGCGTAGTCGCAGTACGACGGTTGGCGCCTCGGCGCCGGCCGGGTCCGGCAGCCTGACTCGCAGGGTGCGGGAGCCGGCGTAGAGCAGGCTCCCGTAGACGTCGAGGACGGTCGCCTGGTAGCTGGGCAACTTCTCGGGAGCCGCGTGTTCGGTCCACCGGCCACCGACGACGGGTGTCAGCTGGACGACCTTGAGGTCCATGGCCTCCTGGTTGAGCTGCAGCAGGAGCGACAGCGACACACCGATGCCGACCGCGGCGGAGACCGGCAAGAAGAGGGTTGCGCAGAAGGTTGTGACGACCGCGATCTGAGAGGTGGGGCCGGTGCGCAGGATCGCCATGAACGCACCTGGCCGGAGCGACTTGGCGGCCGCGTAGACGAGAACGGCCGCCAGCGTGGGCATGGCGACGAGCCCGATCACTCTGGAGCAGGCGACCAGGATCACGATCATCCAGAGACCTGAACAGATCGCCGCCCACCTGGTGCGGCCGCCGACCGTCCGGTTCAGTGCGGTCTGGCCGAGCGAGCCGCCGACCGGCTGACCGCGGAAGAAGCCGGCCGCGACGCTGCCGATGCCCTGGGCAACGAAGTCCCGGTTCGCGTTCGAGGGCGTGCCGTCCCGGTTCGGTGCCGCTTCGGCGACACCGCTGCCCTGGACGAGGATGATGGCCGCGACAGCCAGAGCCCCGGTGACCAAGGGAAACGACAGCTGGCCGAGGTCCGGCAGTTGCGGCAGCGGAATCCCGCGAGGAATCTCTCCGGTGTCCCGCACCAGGGTCACACTGCCGGCACCGGCGATGACCAGGCCTGCCGTCGGGACGGCCAGCGCCACCAAGGCACTCACCGCCGCCAGCCGGGTCCGGGACAGGCCGATGAGGATACCGAGCGCGGCCAGCCCCGCGAGCAGTGATGGGACGTCGATCCGGGCGGGATGGAAGACCAGGTCCACTGCCTTCGCGACGGCGAGTTCTCCGGCGGCGTACGCGCCGGTGAGGCCAGGCAACTGGCTGAGAAGGATGTTGACCGAGATCCCGGTGAGGAAGCCGGTCATGACCGAGTGCGACACGAAGCGGGTGTAACGCCCCAGCCGCGCGACGCCGGCCGCGATCATCACCAGGCCGGCGATGATCGTCAACAGCAGCAGGGCCTGCGGCCGATCCGCGGCGTCCACGCCCTCCAGGGCCGATCCGGCGGCCAGGGCCGCGGCCGTGGTCGTGGTGACCACCATCAGCTGGCTGCTCGTCGCGAATCCGCCGGCGACCGGACCGGCGAAGCTCGCATAGAGGCCGTGGATCGGGTTCACGCCGATGAGTGCCGCGGACGCCATCCCGTTGGGAACGCTGCTGATCGCTCCGGGCACACCGGCGATCACGTCGGCGCGTAGGTGCTGTCGCTCCGGCCGGATCGACCACAGCCACCGAAGTACAGGACGAGCGCTCACGCCCGTCTCCCTGACGTCACGGCCTGCGCACGTCTGCCGGGCGTCGACGCGGCCAGCGCGTGCGGCGGGTCAGGGCGCGGACGAAGAACTCGCGAAGCTGATAGCGCGGGTCGGACGAGGTGGGGAGCGACTCCGGAGAGCCGAAGGTGACGTCCTCGATGGTGAGCCGGGAACCTCGGCTCAGAGCATCGTGATAGCCGACGAGTCGCCCGTCCACGCGAAGGTAGGTCTTTCCGCTCGTATGCCAGTCGAATCTCAGTTCCGCGAAGCGCGTACTGGGATTCGGCAGCTGGCCGATGTCGTGCCAGGCCCCGTGCAGCCGGATCCGGACCAGGGCCTGGAACGTGGTCAACCGCTCGAGCCTCAGGTCGAACGCGTCCCCGAGGCCGATGATCCGCGACGAACTGTCGACCGGTCCAGGGTGCTTGAATCGCACCAGGCAGCTGACCCCGATCACATCGACAAGCGGTGTGTCGAGGACGTAGCGGAGACTGCGTCCTGGCGCGATCAGCACGGTGCCCTCGGCAGGGCTCAGCGCCGGCGAGCCTGACGACAAGCTGCCAGGCAGGCCTTGAAAGGACCGGATGCTGTGGTCCTGGAACTCGTGCAGCAGTACGTCGCGCCACATGGCGATTCCCCTATCCGACGTGTTCGGTGGTGACTTCGGCAGGGGGGAGGTCCGCCGAGGTCTCGGTTGGGGCGTCCTCCGGGAGTGGGTCACCGGAGATGAGGCCGCCCATCCAGCGGGTGCAGGGATCGGCGTCCAGGAGCAGGGCCTTCACCAGCAGCGAGAGCGGGATGGCCAGGACGGCGCCCATCGGGCCGAGGATCCAGGCCCAGAAGACGAGGGACAGGAAGGTGAGTGTCGTGGACAGGCCGACCGCCTCGCCGACGATCTTCGGCTGGATGATCGACTGGATGATGAAGTTGATGACGCTGTAGGCCACGATCACCCACACCAAGGTCGCCCAGCCCTGGTCGAGGAGTCCCAGCAGGGCGGGCGGGATCACCCCGATGAAGAATCCGACGTTCGGGATGTAGTTGGTGATCAGGGCGAGCAGGCCCCACAGCCAGGGCAGCGGGATGTCCAGCAGGTAGAGGACCCCGACGTCGAACACGGCGACGATCAGCCCGAAGACGGTGGAGACGACCAGGTAGCGCGTCGTACCACGCGCGAAGCCGGTCAGGGCACCGGTGATGTCCGGCCTGGCCCGCGCCGCCTCGCGCACGCGGTCCGTGAAGTGGGCGGCATCGATGCCCATGAAGAACAAGACGACGACGATGAGGGCGAGGTCCGAGAAGATCCCGAGAAGTCCGTTGAGCCAGCCCTGCAGCACGTCGAGGAACCTCGCGAGGTCGAGCCCCTGCAGGGCGGCCTGGAGTTGCTCGTCGCCCACGCCACGGTCGGCCAGCCAGCCGCGGGCATCGTCGACGATGTCGGCGAACTGGTCCTGATAGGTGGGCAGCAGGCTCGCCAGCTTGGCGACCGAGTAGGCCAGCGCCGCCGCCACTCCCAGCAGGAAGACGTTCACGACCACGAGTGCGATCAGTGCGGCAATCCACCCCTTGACTCCTCGCCTGACCAGCAGCCGGCGCAGTGGACTCGCGGCGATCGTCAGTACGAGGGCGAGGAAGACGGGTCCGACGATGTCGGAGAAGCTGCGTACTCCAGCGGCCGTCAGGACCGCGGCTGCGGTCCCGAGCAGAACGACGACTCCGCGCGGGAGCGCCCAGGGGGCAGGCGGTGAGTCGGGAGCGGGCGGTGAGTCGGCGGTAGGCGGTGGGTCGGCGGCCGGCGCCCGGCCGTCGCGGGACTCCGTGGAGCCTGCGGACATCGTCGCAACCTCCCTCTCCCGACACACCCGGCTTCGAAGATCGCTCAGATCGTCGCGGGCAGCATCATCCTGGCCGGATGATCCAGACACCGGAGACCGCGTCATCCGGTCGGGGTGAGGCGGCCGGGACCGTCACCGCGGCAGGCTGCCCTCGGGGCCGGAGACGAGGTGGAGCGGCCCTGCGAAGGAGACTGGATGAGCGAGGGACCGATGGTCGACCCGGTGAGCCCGAGCCAGGAGCGGCAGCCGTCCGACTACGCGGGCGCGATCTACGGGTCGCTGCTGGCGGCGTCGGTCGTCGCCGGCACCGGCCCGGGGCAAGAACCTCCCCACCCGGGTGAGTTGATCGCACTTCTGCTCGCGACCGGCGTGGTGTTCTGGCTGTCCCATGTCTATGCCCACCTGGTCGGGGAGCGATCGTCGGGATTGCTCCCGTCCGCACGGAGGTTCCGCGCCGTGGCCCGACAGGACTGGCCGATCGTGCAGGCCGCCGTACCTCCCGCGACGGCGGTCGGCGTGGGCGTGCTTCTCGGCATGTCGGACGCCGGCGCTGCCTGGCTGGCTCTGCTGGTGGCGGTGGGGTCGCAGCTCGGATGGGCGTTGTACGTCGCCGCCCGTGCCGGCGCCACCAGAGGGCGCATGGTCGCCGCGGGCGTCGTGAACCTGATCCTCGGCCTGGTGATCGTCGTGCTGAAGGCTGCCTTGACGCACTGAGGCCGGTACGTCGTCCGCCAAGGGTGACGCGCCACCGATCCCCGCGGTCCTACTGTCGACGGGCACTCGACGTCCGTCGAGGGATGAACAGGAGGGTGTGCCCAGATGACCGACAAACGCACGATCGACCCGCAGGCCGAGTCGGGCTGGGCGATGACCGGAGTCGCGTTCGCCGCCACCATGCTGCTGATGATCGGTGCCTTCCAGGCGATCGCCGGGTTCGCCGCGATCATCGACGACGAGTACTTCGTGCGCGTCCGGGGTTACGCCTTCGATCTGGACATCACCGCCTGGGGGTGGATCCACCTGATCCTGGGCCTGGCGCTCGTCGCGACCGGCATCGGACTGTTCAGCCGGGCAGTCTGGGCAGGGGTGATCGCTGTCTTCCTGACGGTGCTGAGTGCGGTCGACAACTTCTTCTTCATCCCCTACGCGCCGTTCTGGTCGCTGCTGCTGATCGCGCTCGATGTCTGGGTCATCTGGGCGCTGACGCGTCCGCGCGCGCTCCGCGCCTGACGGTCCGGCTGTCGTGTCCACGCCGCTGGTCCGCACCGGCGATGTCGGCCGGATCGTCGCCACCTTTGTCACCTCGGTCCTGGCCCTGGCCTTCGCGGCCGCCGTGCTGCCCGGTCTCGGGTTCTCGTCGTTCCCGCAGTTGCTCGCGTCGGCCGCGGCAGCGTTGCTGGTCGGTGCGCTGGTGCGCCCGGTGCTGGTCGCCATGAGCGCGGCGATCGGATGGCTGGCCGTGCTCCTGATGGCGGTGCTCGGACAGGCCGTGATCCTTTCGCTGGCGCTCTCGCTGATCCCGGGGGTCGAGGCGGAGTCGTTCTGGGTCGTGCTCGCCGCTGCCTGGATCGCGGCGGCCGCGACGACGATCGTGGCGTGGATGTGTACGTCCGGCACGCCTGAGGCCTTCACGGCGGCCTTGGTACGGCGGACGCGAAAGCAGCGTCGGCCGGTCGACGATCCCGAGGCTCCGGGCGTCATCTTCGTCCAGCTGGACGGTGTGCCCTTCCCGGTGCTGCGCTGGCAGTTGCTGGCGGCAACGCTTCCCACCGCGGGGCGGTGGATCCGCGAACGTGGGTATCGCCTGGTGGAGTGGACGCCGGTGCTGCCGCCGACCACACCGGCAAGCCAGTTGGGAATTCTGCACGGCCGCATCGACGGAGTACCCGCGTTCCGGTGGTACGACCGGGTGCTCGGACGCGTGCTGGTGGCGAACCGGGCCGCCGACGCCGCCGAGATCGAGCGCCGCGCCTCCGACGGCCGCGGCCTGCTGGCGGACGGCGGCGTGAGTATCTCGAATCTGTTCAGCGGTGACGCCGAGCGGTCGCTGCTGACGATGAGCAAGCTGGAGCTCAAGCGTGGTTCTGCCGATACCCGTCGCCGCGTCGCCTGGTACCTGGCCAGGCCCGACGGGTTCGCCGGCAGCGTTTTCGGCGCGGTCGCCGAGATCGCCCGGGAGAGGTTCGAAGCGCGGCGGCAACGGCGCCGCGACGTTCGCCCGCGCGGTCACCGTGGCTGGCTCTTCGCCGGAATGCGTGCGGTGACCAACGTCGTGCTGCGGGACCTCAACACGGCGCTGGTGGCGGAGGAGATGATCCGTGGGACGCGGTCCGTGTACGTCGACTATGTCGACTACGACGAGGTGGCTCATCACGCCGGCGCGTTGCGACCGGAATCCTTGGACGCACTGGATCGGCTCGATCATGTGCTCGAGTGCCTGGAGGCGGTCGCCGCGGCGGCACCGCGACCGTACCGGTTGGTCATCCTGTCCGACCACGGTCAGTCCCAGGGAGCGATCTTCGCCGATCGCTACGGGGTCGACCTCTCCACGGTCTGTTCGCAGCTGACCGCGGCGCGGGTCGAAGCCGTCGAGCAGGCGGTCGAGGGCTGGGGTCGCTTGAACGGCCTCCTGGCCGACCTGTCCGGCGGTGGGACCAGCAGGCAGCGGGCCGCCCACGACGCCGCGCTGCGCGTCGAGCGCCGCTCGGCACCGCCTGCGGTGACCGCCGGCTCGGAGCTGGTGGTTCTCGGGTCGGGCAACCTCGGCCTGGTGTACGCCGCCGAGGAACGCCGGCTGACGATGGAGGACATCAACGATCGCTGGCCGGCGCTCATCCCGGGGCTGGTCAATCACGACGGGGTCGGTTTCGTTGCGGTCCTGAGTGCCGAGCACGGGCCCCTGGCCGTCGGGCCGACCGGCGTGCACCGGCTCTCCGACGCGACGGTGACCGGCGACGACCCGCTGGAGTTGTTCGGACCACAGATTTCCGCGGACCTGCTGCGAGCGGTTTCGATGCCGGAGGCTCCCGATCTCTACGTCAACAGCGCCGTCGGCCGGGACACCGGTGAGGTTTCCGCGTTCGAGGGCCTCGTCGGGTCTCACGGCGGACTCGGCGGATGGCAGGGGCGGGCACTGCTGCTGGCCCCGCCGGACCTGCTGATCCCGGACCAGCCGATCCGCGGAGCGCATGAACTCCACCGCGTGCTCGTCGGCTATCTCGAACAGCTCGGACAGCGAAGCGGGATCGCGCGCGACGCGGCGGATGTCTGAGATGCCGGCGCCGGCGGGAGACACCCGGGAAGATTCACCCACAGCGGATGAGCAACCTCAGCGGCCGGGAAGCAACACTCGACGGGGAGGACGTGACGATGATCGACCACAGCACCGGTCAGTGGTTCCTTCGTCCGGACGAGCGCGGCAATCCCGGCACCGACATCGACCGGATGGGGGACGTGGACGGGTCCTGGGCCGAGGGCAACCTGGTCCGTCCGCTGATTCACGGGGCGACCTACTTCCGTCGTCTGTACGAGGAGCTGTGTGCGCTGCGTGCCGGCGACCACGTCTACTTCACCGATTGGCGTGGCGACGCCGATCAGTTGCTGTTGCCCGAGGGTCCGACGATCGGAGCCGTGCTGTGCGACCTGGCGCGAGCGGGGATCGAGGTCCGGGCTTTGCTCTGGCGATCGCACTCGGACCACCTGCAGTTCAACGCACGGGAGAACCGGCGGCTCGGGACGGAGCTGAACGAGGCCGGCGCCGAGGTGCTGCTCGACCAGCGGGTACGACGGATGTCCTCGCATCACCAGAAACTGTTCGTCATCCGGCATCGCGGCGAACCGGAGCGCGATGTCGCGTACGTCGGCGGCATCGACCTGTCACACCAGCGCCGCGACGACCGCGAGCACCTCGGGGATCCACAGCAGGCGCCGATGGATCCCCGGTACGGCGCCCGCACGCCGTGGCATGATGCCGCGCTGGAGTTGCGGGGACCGGTCGTCGGTGACCTCCTCCGCACCTTCGTCGAGCGATGGGACGACCGCCATCCGCTGGACCGGCGGACGCCGTACCGGATGGTCGTGCAACGTCTCGCCCGGATGCCCCGTCATCCGAAACCGCTGACCGAGATGTTCCCCGATCCACCGCCGGCCGGGCCGCACGCCGTACAGGTGCTGCGTACGTATGCCTACAAGCATCCCGGCTATCCGTTCGCACCCGCGGGGGAGCGGAGCATCGCCCGGGCCTATCGCAAGGCGTTCGGCAACGCCCGGACGCTGATCTATCTCGAGGACCAGTACCTGTGGTCCGAGCTGATCGCGCAAGGGATCCACGATGCCCTCGAGCGGTCGCCAGAACTCCGCGTGATCATCGTCGTGCCGCGGTACCCGGATGCCGACGGCGCGCTGAGCGGCCCCCCGGCACGCTTCGGACAGCTGCGCGCGGTGCGGATGCTGCGGCGGATCGCGCCCGAACGCGTCGGGGTCTACAACCTTGAGAACGCCGCTGGGTCGCCCATCTACGTGCACGCGAAGATCTGCATCGTCGACGACGTGTGGTTCACCTGCGGCTCGGACAACTTCAACCGGCGCTCCTGGACCTGTGACAGTGAACTCACCTGCGCCGTCCTGGACGCGACCCCCGACGACCGGGTGTTCGTTGCCGAGGGCTCCCTTCGGCTTGCGCGGGACCTGCGGATGGAGGTGTGGTCGGAGCATCTCGGCCGGCCGTGTCACAGTATGACGCGGCTGGACCCGGCGGCGGCCTTCGACCTGTGGCAGCGCACCGCCGCGGATCTGGAAGCCTGGTACGCCAGGGGCAGCAAGGGCGAGCGCCCACCCGGACAGATCCGCCCGCACGTGACGCAACGAGTGAGCCGTTTCCAGGCACTGTGGGCGGAACCGCTCTATCGGCTGATCTACGACCCCGACGGCCGGCCTCGCGGGATGCGCCGGCGCGGGGAGTTCTGACATGAGTGCCGAGATCGTCTTCTGGAGTGTGGTCCTGGCGCGCTTCGCGCTGCCGCTGCTGATCCCGCTGTTCCCCTTGCCGGCGATCGTCGCCTGTCTTCTGCTCGACGGTGTCGACCAGACGATCTTCCAGACGTTCGGGTTCGACCCGCCGAACTACCAGAGCTATGACAAGGCGATGGACGTGTTCTACCTGGCGATCGCGTACCTGGCCAGCCTGCGCAACTGGACCAACCAGCCGGCGGTCCGGGTCAGCCGCTTCCTGTTCTTCTACCGGCAGGTCGGCGTGGTGGCTTTCGAACTCGCCGGCGCCCGGTGGCTACTGCTGTTGTTCCCGAACACCTTCGAGTACTACTTCATCGCCTACGAGGCGGTTCGCAGCCGGCGGAATCCGCTCCGCTACGCGCTCACGTTCTGGGTGCTGGTGGCCGGGGCGATCTGGATCTTCGTCAAGCTGCCGCAGGAGTACTGGATCCACATCGCCCAGCTGGACCTGACGGACACGATCCGGGACGTCCCGTGGTTCCTCCCGGCCCTGGTGATCGCCGGTCTCGCGCTGCTGGCGGTCGTGTGGTTCGTCGTCCGTCCCCGGCTCCGGCCGGCCGACTGGCCGTTGCGGTTCCGTGCCGACCTGCTGCCGGTCGAGATCGACGAAGCGCACGAGCGGGCCGCGTACCGGGTCGCGCACCGCAAGGTCTTCGACCTGGCGGCGGTGGAGAAGATCTTCCTGGTCGGGCTGATCAGCGTGATCTACGGACAGGTGCTGCCGGGCGTCGAGGCAAACGATCTCGAACTCTTCTTCGGCATCGCCGTCTTCGTGGTGCTCAACTCCGCGATCGGCCTCTGGTCGGCCAGGCGCGGCTACTGGTGGGACTCGGCCGCGGTCTCGTTCGCGGTCGTCTTCGCGAGCAACGTCGGACTGGTGGTCCTCGCGGATCTGCTGCTGTCGCGGCGGGGCAACGACCTGCAGCTGACCGACACGTTGTTCTTCGTCTTCCTGCTGAGCATTCTGACGATGCTCTACGACCGGTACCACCCGGTCAGCGAGTACCGCGCGGCCGCGGCGAAGCGCGACGCCGCCGCGTCCGGTCAGACAGGAGCGGAACACTGACGCATCAGATGTTCACCACGATCGCCCAGCGGCTGGAGCACACGTTCCCGGGCCGGTGTGCCGGCTCATTCCTGGCCTTGCGCGGTGTGGACCGGGCGATGGTGATCGCCTCGCAGGCGCTGACGGCGCTCATACCCCTGCTTCTCCTGGTCTCGACGCTCGCTCCGGCGAACCGCCGCGACGTCGTCGCGCAGGGATTCGTCCGGCGGTTCGAGCTGAGCGGCAACGCCGCCGAGGCGGTCAGAGAGGTGTTCGCGCGGCCGGTGGGCGGATCGAGCATCGGAGTACTGAGCGTGGTGATCTTGGTCTTCTCGGCGATGTCGCTCGCCCGCCGGGTGCAGCGGCTCTACCAGGACGCCTGGCAGCTCGATGCTGTCGGGGGCGTTCGTGGCAGGCTCACGACGTTTGTCGGCCTGGGTGCCTTGCTGCTGCAGATCGCTTTGCTGTCCCTGGCACGCTCAGCGGTGCGGCCGCTGCCGTTGGACTGGCTGCTCAGCGTCACGGCCTCGGTCCTGACCGGGGTGGTGCTGTGGATCTGCGTTCCGTGGCTGCTGCTCGACGGCCGGGTCCACTGGCGACGGCTGGTGCCCTCTGGCGTGATAGCGAGCCTCTGCGCCGCCGCGTACAGCAGCGCCTCCACTGTCTACATGCCGCGGATGATGGAGACCAACAGCGCGCGGTACGGCCTCTTCGGCGTCACCCTGGCGCTGGTCGGCTGGCTGCTGTGCATTTCGCTGATCCTGGTCGTCGCGACCGTGATCGGCGCGGAATTCGACCGCAGCCAGGGCAGGCTCGCCCGCCAGGTGCGTTCGTGGCTGGGAGCTGATGCCGGCCCCGGTCAGTTGATTTCCCCCAGCAAGGATGAGGCGGCCTAGGGCAGCCGGAGGGAGCATGGTCGCGTGGGTACTTCAGAGCAGTCCGAAAACCCGCCTGACGCGCCTCCGCCGAGCCGGGACGCGATCCTCGTGCTCGACGCGGCAGTCGGGGCCTCTGTGCTGGCAGCGGCCGCCGCGCAGTCGGTCGGGCGCCGGGTCGGGGGAGCTCTCAGCCCGGTCGGGCGGCGGGTCGGGGGAGCCCTCGGCCCGGTCGCCGTCGTGATCCTGCGGCCCCCGATGCTGGCGGAGCGGTACCAAGCAGCCACCTGGCTGGCAGGTCTGGCCCGGCGTGGCGGCCGAGGACGTGCAGAGCTGGAGCATCAACTGTCGGTCGTGCTGGACCGGATGGTTCCTGCGGTGGCAGCAGAGGTACTGAAGCGGATCGACATGGCCGGATTGGCCGAGGGGGTCATCGCGGAGGTCGATCTCTCCGAGATCATCCGGCAGTCCACCGGATCGGTTGCGTCCGACACCGTCCGCGGCGTACGCCTGCAGGGCATCTCCGGCGATGAGGCCGTGGGCCGGGTGGTGGCTCGGCTCAGGCTGCGGCGCGGCCGGACAGATCCCGGGATGACGCCCGCGCAACCATGAGAACGGACGAGCACGTGTCGATCGTCCCGCGGGAGGCCCAGCCGTACCAGGGACGACGGGCGGGCCTGGTCACCCGATCGCTCGCCGGTGTCATCGACGGCGTCGTCGTGGTGGTAGCGGTGCTGGCCGGCTATCTGGCCGTCAACGGGCTGAGGTTCCTCGTCAATCCACGGGGTTTCCAGTTCAGTGAGGCATCGCCGCTGCCCAGTGTGGCGACGGCGCTGCTGGTGCTCGTCGTCTACCTCTGCGTCGCATGGGCGACCACCGGACGGACATACGGCTGTCACGTCATGGGACTACGGGTGGTCGGTCGTCATGGGGGACGGGTGCGGCCGGTCGTCGCGTTGCTGCGGGCCGTCTTCTGTGCCCTGTTCCCGCTCGGTCTGCTGTTGTGTGCCGGTGGCCGTCACCACAGTTCACTGCAGGACCTCGCCCTGCGTACGTCAGTCATCTACGACTGGCGGCCCGGACAGATCACGATGAGGAGTTGACGATGGCGGACACCGACCGGCCGGCGGCGACGCCGAGGCATCAGGCACCGCAGCCATCGACGGAGTCCGGCGTACGCCTGCCGGGGCTGGAGCGGCGAGGCTGGGCCGGCCCGATCATCTTCGCCGCCTTGATGATGATCATTCTCGGCTTCTTCCACGCCTTCCAGGGGCTCATTGCCTTGCTCAGCGATGGGTACTACCTGGTCGGCAAGAACAGACTGGCGATCCAGGTCGACTACACGGTGTGGGGCTGGGTGCAGTTGGCCGTCGGGGCGGTAGTCTGTGCGGCGGGGTTCTGTCTGCTCCTCGGTCAACTGTGGGCTCGGATCGTCGGTGTGATTCTCGCCGTCGTCAGTGTTCTGGTGAACGCCGGGTTCCTCGCGGCCTATCCGATCTGGTGCACGATCATGATCGCCTTCGACATCCTGGTGATCTGGGCACTGACCTTCCATGGTCGCGAGGTGCGGACCGGGGATGAGGCCGGCGTAATTCCGTACTGAGGCCGGATCAGACCTCCGGGCGAGAGGGCAGCAGCCCCAACTCCCACGCCCGCCGTACGGCCTCGTTCCGGCGCGACGCGCTCAGCTTGCGCAGAATGCTCCGCACATGGCTCCGAACTGTGTTGACGGAGACGTACATGGTGCTGGCGATCTCCTCGGTGGTCAGCAGTTCGGCGAGGTACTCGAGCACCTCGTGCTCCTTGCTGGTCAACGAGGCGGTGACGACCAACTCAGGCCGTGGCGCCGCCCAGCGATCGGCCGAGGTGCGGTCGCGAACTCGAGGATCCGGCGCGCGGAGCCATGGGTGCCGCCTCAGCACATCACCGGTCGGCTCGAGCAGCGTACGCACAGACGGCGGCGCCTCCGCGAACGGACGGCGGAGATGCTCGGGAGCAGCAAGTCTGAGCGCGCGTTCCAGACAGATCCCACTGCGTCCGCTGTCCCTGCTTCTGATCGAGGCCGCGGCTTGGACCAGCCAGCCGTCCACCTGGGTTTCGAGTGGGACCATGTGATGTGTGGCCAGGGTTGGCAGGGCGGGCAAGCGTTCGCCGGACTCGGCGGCTGCTCGCTGCAGCACCAGGAGCGACCCGGTCTGGTCGCGACCCTGGGACTGCTCGATCACCGTGATGGCCTCCTGCGGCTGGTGTTGTGCGACGAGCAGCTTCGCCTCGTCGACGACCAGGGCCTGGCCGAGCCAGCCGCCTTGCGTGCCGTAGCTGCTGCGCGCGGCCCGCAACTCGGCGGCAGCGAGAGCGATGTCGCCGCCCGCCCGCAGCAGCCTGGCCCGAACCAGAGCGAGTGCGGCAGTCACAACTCGCGCGTCGTGGGTGTGAGCGGCCTTCGCGGCACGCTGCACCAGATCTTCGGCGCTGGGCAGATCGCCCTGTTCGGTATCTACCCAGGCCTCGGCCACGATCGCGGATTGAGACAGGTGCGCCCCCGACTCCGCCAGCGCGGCCGCCTGCGCGATGACCTCCCCGGCGCGTCGTAGATGTCCCCAGACCGCTTCCACCAGCGCGGCCATACCGAGGAAGTCGGCCAGAGACTCATGAGCATCGGCCTCTTCCGCGATCGCGATACCTTCGGTGAAAGCTGCCAAGGCCGACGCGAAGTCTCCGCGCTGGAGAAGCACGCGGCCCTTGCAGCCGGCGACCAGCAGCCTCAGTTCCGGATGCGCGGTGGCGAGATCCGGCGATGCCGCTCTCAGCTGAGCTTCCGCGGACAGGACGGCGGCCAGTCCGGCCTCGGTATCCTCCCTGAGGCTCGCGCAGACCGCGTGCAGCAGGCTGATGGCCAGCTCGATCGCCTGGCCTCGAGCGGTCATCGGGTAGTCGAGCCATGCCCTGGCTTTGCCCAGTTCCGACGTACAGCGGCCGACATCGAACGCGGCCAGTGCCCGGGCGGCTCTGACGATCGCGGCATCGGAACCGTTCAGATCGTCGGGAAGGCCGGCGAACAACCTTGTCAGCTGCCGACGCCGGCGCCCGACGAGGAGACCGGCGAAATCGAGTTGCCGCACCAGATACCGGGCCGCGTGCGACCAGTCGCCGGCCGTGATGGCGTGGTGGATCGCCTCCAACGGCTGGTCGTTCTGGGCAAACCAGGCCGCGGCAGCGCGGTGCAGTTCAGGGGCGGCCTCAGGGCTCTCGGACAAGAGTTGGGCGCGAAGGAACTCGCGAAAAAGAGGCTGGTAGGTGTAGCAGTCCGCCGTCCCCGGAACAGGCAGGATGAATGCGTTCCCATGGGAGATGAACTGCAACGACCGAAGGTCGCACACGCGCCCGGTGAGTGCCTCGGCCAGCGCCGGCCGGACCTCGTCGACGACACAGGTCCGGAGCAGGAACTCGCGGAGCTCCGGGGGCTGCGCGTCGAGTACCTCGGTCATCAGGTACGCCGCCACGTTGCCGGCGTCTCCGCGGAACTCGCGGATGACCCGCGCCGAGTCGGTCTTGCCGGCCAGGTTCATGGCCGCGAACATCAAGCCGGCCGGCCAGCCGCCGGTCCGGGCCACGAGTTCGGCGACTTCCGAATCAGTCAGATCGAGCCTGTGCCGGCGCATCAGCGTTGCGGCCTCGTCGATCGTGAAGGCCAGCTCAGCGGCCCGGATCTCGACAACGGTGCCCGACAGCCGATAAAGGTGCAGGGGGAGCGGCGGGTCGGAACGCGTCACCAGGACGACCCGGACGCGTCCGGCGTTGCCGCGGATGAGGCGATGGAGGCGCTGACCGAACTCCGGCGTCATCGCGAGGTCGCCGCAGTCCACCAGCAGTAGCACATCGTGATCGCCCCGCTGCGTGCTGTCGCGCAGGAACTCCACGCCCGCGGAATGGTCGTTGGTGGTATCAATAACGACTCGCTTGACCACGGACGGTCCGGGGTAGTGCGCTGCCCATGACTCCAGCAGCATCGTCTTGCCGAAGCCCGCAGGCGCACTGATCAGCGTGAGCGGGGTGCGAACACCTAGGTTCACACGGTCGAGAAGCCGCGGCCGCGGGACTGTTCCCGATGGGACCCCCGAGGTCTTGGCGCTGGATGACAGCCGCGGTTCGAACGGTGCATCCGGTGAATTGATGCGTCCCCCGTCCGCCCCGGTGAAATGATCACCTGGCATTTCCCCCTCCTAGCGGTGTGCGGCGTCATCGACCGCCTGGGGCCAGGGCGTGTCGAGTCGCACCTTCGAAGAAATCACGGAATTCCCAATAAAACCAGCGTTTTGTGTCCGATGGCCGAACTCTTCGAGATTGCGCGATGCGCACGGGCCCCGGGGATCACCCCGCAGGGATGAAGCCCTGGCTCCCGACCTTTGCGAGCGTCGAACGCACACGTTTGGGAACGGAGTGGGTTCGATGGTCGACGCGACGTACGAGATCCGCGTGGCGGGCGCCGTACCCGAACAAGACCTCCTGGACATGGGCGCGGTGACCCTGGCTGTCGACCAGGTGAACACCGTCGTCTACAGCATCCCGGACCAGTCGGCGCTCTACGGTCTGCTGGCCAGACTGCGCGCCCTCGGCATCGAGGTCGTCGAGGTTCGCCGGATCCTGGACCCTACCTCCGCATCGGCAGAGTCGATCGAGAATGATTCGGGCAGGGGAGACGATGAATCCACATGAGCGGGGCGACCCGTCGTACCAAGTCGTCGTTCAGGGCGAGCTGAGGCCACCCATTCTCGCCTTCTGCGCCGGACCGCTGGCTCATCACGAGACGTCCGGAGCCTTTCGGTTGCGGGTCGTTGGCGACGAGGGCATCGCGGACCTTGCCGCGATGCTCCAGGCCGCGGGTCTGATGATCCTGAGCATCCGGCAGGTCACGCCGTGGGAAGTCGCGGTCTCCGCCGGCCTGCCGGCCTGAGTCATCCCGCGCGGGTGATGACGCCGCAACCGGGCGACGGCACTGTGGAGACGAACAGGGACGAAGGGTCGCCAAGATCCTTGGGGAGGATGACGAGTCATGCCAGCTGCAGAAGTTCATGGACCCATCGACTACGTACTCCTGGAGTTCACCGGCAACAGGCTGACTGGTCGAGCGGCCGAGGAACTCGTGAGGCTCGTCGATCGCGGCATCGTCCACGTGTACGACGTGATGGTGGTCGGCAAGGACGCCAACGGCTCCGTCTATCTGGTTGATCTCGCCACATCGTCAGGTCAGGCCGGCGGTTTCGCGGAACTCGATGGTGCCCGGACCGGAATCCTCGCCGAAGACGACCTCCGGGAGGTCGCCGGCGCGATGCAGCCGGGCACTATGGCGGCGCTGATCGTCTACGAGAACACCTGGGCGGTTCCGTTCGTCGCAGCGGCCATGGAGTCCGGCGGCCAGATGATCGCCGGCGGGCGCATTCCGGCGCAGGACGTGATGGAAGTACTGGACGCCCTGGAATCTCTGGAACCGACGAATTGAGGAGTCTGCTATGCCTGGACTGTTGCGAGGCTTGGCGAAGACCGCTGCCGTTGCGGGCACCGCAACGGCGGTCCATGGCCGGATACAACGGCGTCAAGACGCCAAGTTCGCTCAGCGCGACGCCGAGACGGCTGCGAAACGTGACGAGGCCTACGCGGAACAGACCGCACCGCCGCCGGAACCTGCCGCACCGCTGCCGCCGGACACTTCCGACCGCTTGGCACAGCTGAAGAGCCTGGGCGAACTGAAGCAGTCGGGTGTTCTCACCGAGGCGGAGTTTCAGGCGCAGAAGGCCAAGATTCTGGCCGGCTGAACCGCTGCCGCACGGGACACTCCGGGACGCACGCCACCCATCTCCTGATCAGTGGCCCGACAGACAGGAACGGCTGCCATGAGCGAGGAAGTGAGTGGGGTTCCGGCCGGGACCAGGGCCAGCCCGCGGCTCGCCATCCTCCTGGCGATGGCGATGTTCGTGCTGGTCGTGGACACCTCGTTGATGAACGTCTCGATCTCTGCCGTGGTCGAGGATCTGGACACGACAGTGAGCGGCGTCCAGTCCGCGATCGCGCTCGAGGCGCTGGTCTCCGCGGCATTCATCCTGATCGGAAGCAAAGTCGGTGACCTCATCGGCCGCAAGCGTGCGTACCTGCTGGGATTGAGCGGTTACGCAATCGGCGCCTCGGCGATGGTGCTGGCTCAGAGCCTGACGGCGATCATCATCTTCTGGGCAGTGGTAGGTGGCATCGGGGCGTCGCTGCTGCTGCCCGCCATGCAGTCCCTGATCCACGGCAACTTCGACGGAGCGGCTCAGACGAAGGCCTACGCCATGGTCGGGGCTGCCGCTGCGCTGGCTGCCGCGGTCGGACCGCTGCTCGGCGGCGTCATCACCACCTACCTGTCCTGGCGGGTAGGGTTTCTGCTCGAGGTCGCGGTGATCGCGGTCGTGTTCGTCGGCCGGGGCCTCATCCATGACGTGCCGTACTCGGGATCCCGGCGGGTGGACGTGGTCGGTGCCATCTTTTCGGTCCTGGGGATGGGCGGCGTCGTGCTGGGCATCCTGGTGTGGCAGGAAGGCGGCGAATTCGTCGGCCTGCTCCTGGGCATCGGCGTCGTCGGGCTCGCGGCGTTCGGCTATTGGCTGGTGCGGCGCAAGCGCCGGGGTGAGCCGACCCTCATCGACCCGGCCCTTTTCAGCTCCGCCGTCTTCAAGTTGGGCATCTCCCAGCAGATGCTCCAGCAGATCGCGCTGGGCGGCATCATGATCGCGCTGCCGATCTATCTCCAGATGGTTCTCGAGTACAACGCGATGGGGGCCGGGCTCACCCTGGCGCCGCTCTCGCTCAGCATGTTCGGGATGGCGATCCTCGCGGAGAAGAAGGCGGGAAGGCGACGCCCGAGCAGCATCATCAGGTGGGGATTCGTGCTCTTGACCACGGGCCTGGTGGTGCTGATCCCGATAGTGCCCAGGGCTGGGTCCGGCTGGGCCCTCGTCGCGCCTCTGATACTCGCGGGGGTAGGGCTGGGCCTGCTCGTGTCCCAGCTCAACAACTACACCTTGTCGCCGATCTCGCAGGAACGTGTCAGCGAGGCGGCCGGAGTCAATTCGGCGGCGGGCTCGTTCGGCTTGTCCTTCGGTCTGGCGTTCGCGGGTGCCATCCTGCTCGCGACGCTCTCGTTCACCTTCACCAACCAGGCGGAATCGAGCACCGTCCTTCAACCGGCCCAACAGGAGCAGGTCGCCGACGCACTGGAACATGATGCGGAAGTGATGAGCAACACCGCACTCGAGGACCTGCTGGCCAAGCAGCCGCCGGAGGTTCGGGAGGAGATCGTCCGGATCAACACGGAGGCGAGACCGATCGCCCTGCAAGTGGCGCTCGGCATACCGATCCTCGCCGGTCTCGTCGGGCTGGTGAATTCTTTCCGGATGGTGCGGCTGAAGGATCCGCCGTCGCCAGGTGATCTCGATGTGACGGACTGAGCGGTCGCGCCTGGCCCGCAACTCCGCCACCACGACGGCGTCACGTCATACCGTCCGGCCCCGCTGTATCACTCCCGATGGCTGAGGTTGTGCTGCACGGCACCGAAGAGCGAGCGAGCGACCAGACCGACGATGAGAAGGTCACCGACCATCTGCACCGTCGCGATCGCGCGGGCTGCTCCTGCCACGGCCACGATGTCGCCGAAGCCGACGGTCGCGAACACGGTCACGGTGAAGTACGCCGCATCGAGCCGACTCAACGGCTCGGAGAAGGTCGCCGGCTGGGCCTGGCTCATCAGGAAGTACGCCGTGGCGAAAACCGCGAGGAACAGGGGCACGGAGGTCGCCAGCGCGCCGATCGCCCTGATCCGGGGGTAGGGGGAGCGGGAAGTGTCGAGGATCTGCCATCCCAGCACGAGCCCCACGACGGCAAGCCCGCCGACCAGGGCTACTACAGCCAACGCCCCGTCGAGGCGCATGGGAAGGAGGAAATAGCCGGCGACGATGACCGCGGACACCACCAGGGAACGCAGCAGCGACATCGTGGCGAGGCGGCGTCGGGTCCTCGGCGGGAGCTGCTGGTAGTCGATCTCGGTGCCTCTCACAGATCCAGTCAAGCCTGGACACCGCGCGGCCGGTTCATCCGGCGAGGGTGATGCTGGCCGGCCGACCCCCGGTGTTTGCTGGCACCCTCCACGGATCAGAGTCTCAAGGGGCGCGACTCGACCATGACGGGAGGGGGAGCGCAGCATGAGCGCAGCGAACACGATGCTGACGGCACGGACCACGCGAGCCACGAAGTCGTCTCGGCCCAACGGACAGTCGGCGCGCGCCGTCCCTCATCTCGCTCCGGCCGAACGCGCCCGCCTGGGACTCGCAGCGCGGGCCGCCCTGCCGCCGCGAGCGCAGGCGGAGCTGGTACTGCCCTCGGATCGTCCGGATCCTGTCGCGCTGCTCGAGGAGCAGGCGCGGTCCCTCGTTCCGGAGCTCGTCCCAGTCCGGCACGGCAGAATGACGATGTCGCCCTTTGCCTTCTTCCGGGGCAACGCCCTCGGGATGGCCACCGACCTCGGCGCGGCTCCCGTGTCCGGCCTCGGGGTTCAGCTGTGCGGGGATGCCCACCTGTCGAACTTCGGAGTCTTCGCATCTCCCGAACGGCGGCTGCTCTTCGACCTCAACGACTTCGACGAGACGATCGCTGGTCCCTGGGAATGGGACGTCAAACGACTCGCCGCGAGCCTGACGGTCGCCGGCCGGGGGAACGGGTTCTCGCGGAAAGAGCGGCGCACGTGTGTGCTGGAGACGGTACGGCGCTATCGCGATGCCAGTGCCGACTTCGGGACCATGCGAACTCTCGACGTCTGGTACGCCCGCGCCGACGTCGATGAGGTCGAGCAAACGCTGCGAAACAAGCTGAGCTCGAGCCGACGCAAGACGATTGACCAGAGCTTGCTGAAGGCGCACGGCAGCGGAAGCCTCAAAGCCGTCACCAAGCTCGCCGAGATCACCGACGACGGGGTCCGGATCAAGGCCGATCCGCCGTTGATCGTGCCGATCGCTGACCTTCTGCCGGACCCCGGCCGGGAAGAGCTCGAGACCGCGATCAGGGGGCTGATGAACCTCTACCGCCGGTCCCTGCCGAACGAGCGGCGGATACTGCTCGACCAGTTCGAGTTTGCCGACATGGCCTGGAAGGTGATCGGGGTGGGTAGCGTTGGCACCCGGTGCTGGATCGTGCTTCTGCGTGGAAGAGACGACGGTGATCCGCTCTTCCTGCAGGTCAAGGAGGCCGGGCCTTCGGTGCTCAGGTCGAAGGTGCCCACCGTCCTCAGGCGGCGGTCCGCACACCGCAACGAAGGGGAGCGCGTAGTGGTGGGTCAAGGTCTGACGCAGGCAGCCAGCGACATCTTCCTCGGCTGGCAGCGCGTCGAAGGCATCGACGGACAGACCCGCGACTTCTACGTCCGGCAGTTGCGGGACATGAAGGGCGCCGTGGTGGAGAAGATGGACCCGCGCGGCATGACGATGCACGGCCGGCTGTGCGGCTGGACGCTGGCCAGGGCGCATGCCGTGTCAGGCGACCGGATCGCCCTGACGACGTACCTCAACAGCGACGACGCGTTTCCCGAAGCGATGGTCGAGTACGCCGAGGCGTACGCCGACCAGAACGAACGCGATTACCAGGTGTTCCTGGATGCCATCAAGAGCGGCCGCCTGGAGGCTGAGAGCGGGCTGTAGTCAATTGCACCATCGCCGGTGGTCGACCGGCGCGGGCGGCCCGCTCACTCTCGAGTCGGGCCACCCACTCCATCAGTCGCCGTACCTCGGCAAGCTCGCTGATCGCGGAGCTTCCTCCGCTGCGGTGACCGATCAGACCGCCAGCGCCTTCGCCTTGAGGGCCTCGAACTCCGACTGCGAGATGGTGCCCTTGTCGAGCATTGCGCTGGCCTGGGCGATCTGGTCGGTAGGACTGGCCGAGCTCGCGACCTGCTTGATGTAGGCCTCCTGCTGCTCCTGGGCAGCGACGTGGCTGGCCATCGTCCGGTCTGCCATCCCCCTACCGCGCGCGATGACGTAGACCATCGCCGAAAGGAACGGCAGGAAGAGCAGGCCGACGAGCCAGATCGCCTTGGCGAAGCCGGAGAGGTCCCGGTCGCTGAACAGATCCCTCAGGATCGAGAACAACATCATCAGGTACGCCACGAAGGCGAAACTGATGATGATGAACCACACGATGTCCCAAAAACTCATTGCAGCGTCCTTTCTCCGAGCGCGAAAGCGCGTCTGATCAACCCTGGCGTCTCACGCTTGGACCGTCTTCATCTCTCCGGGATGATCTGCGCACACCACGTTGGCTACTGCTCGTGAGTGCCGCGCTGTCGATCCTGCCGGGCATGTTCTTCGTCGCCCACCGCGGTGCAGTCGGCATCGCGGTCTGGGTCGGTCTCATCACCCGCTGCGGGGGTGTGGTCTTCGTCGGGACGGGCTTCCTGCTGCGCCGCGAACACGCCTGGCCGGCGCCGGCCGGAGGGGCCACGGCCGGACCACGGGCGGAGCCGGGACGCGCTGACCCAGACGAGCCTCCCGTAGTGGTCGATGAGGACCTGCTGCCCCCGGCGGCCATAGCGAGTGGCGTGAGCGGTCGCGCTCAGCCAATGGCCACCGATGAAGACCTGGACCCCCTTCGGCAAGGCTTTGGGGGTGACGTCCGGCCGTGCATCTGGCTGCTCGTCGTCGCGCACAGCAATCGCCGCCTTTCCGGCCGCTCTGGCGGTCCCAGTCAGTCGGAAGACGAGAGAAGATCCGGCGCTGGATGCTCGCCCGCGGTCTACTTCAGAGCCTCGTACCACCGGCTGTCGGCCGCGGATCGCGCGCGAACACACGGCGCGTTCTCCATCGTGATCAGCCTGAGGTCGGGGGCGCAGTGTGGCCCGGTTCGGTGCGGGCTGGAGTGGCGAGATCGCGGCGGATGAGCAGGCCCGCGGCGACGAATACGATGCCCCAGGCGAGTGCGATGATCCCGAGCAGCACCGCGATGCCGACGGCGCCACGTCCCGGGTTGGCGACGAAGAACACACCCAGCAGGATCGACAACGCCGCGCTCAGCAAGATCAGCCAGCGTGGCGCCAGCAGGCTGTTGCTGAAGGCTCCTACCACCTCGAAGAGACCGCGGATGACGAGCCAGATGCCGACGATCCAGGTCAGCGTCTCCGCCGTCACCTGCGGGCTGAAGATCGCGAAGAAGGCGGCGACCAGTCCGACCACACCCAGCACGACCGACCCCAGCCGGTGTCCCGTGGTCTCCGGCCGGGTCGCCTGCACCAGGCAGCTGATGCCCTCCACAAGCGCCCAGATTCCCCACAACACCATCAGTGCGGTCACCGTCGAGACGGGCCAGACGACGGCCAGGATCCCGAAGACGACGCCGATGACCCCGCGAGCTACCAGGACTTTCCAGCCGGCATCCGTGTTCATGTCGTCACCTTCCCGGGCGCGCTACTCGGTGATCTCGCGGCCGTGGACGGTCAGTGCCCAGATGACCAGGATGTCGATCGCGATCATGGTGACCGACCAGATGGGGTGGGCGGCGAGGAAGCCGATGTTCACGATCGCGCTCACCATCGCCATGACGACGCCGATCGCGCGGGCCCAGATCTTCCCGGCGAACACCGCGAAACCGGCACCGGCGATGATGATGCCACCGACGATGTGGATCCAGCCCCAGGCGGTGTAGTCCACCTGGATGGTGAGCTCGGACTGCTCGACCAGGAAGTAGTCGTCCTTGAACAGCGCGACGAGTCCCTGCATCGCGTGGAACGTGCCCAGCAGGGCCATCATCACGCCGGCGAAGGCGATCCAGCCGACCCAGCCCGACATCTGCGTGGGTTGTACGCCCTGCGGCTGTGCCGGCGGGGCGACGCCGGCCGCCTCGTCCGGCTTCGCGGAGTGCGACATGTCCGGTCTCTCCCCTCGAAGATGGATCACCGCCTCCAGACTTCGCCCAGCCGGCCTCACCTGCCTCATCCGGAGAGGATGAGGCCTTGCGGCGGGGACGGTACGACCATCTGAAGCGTGAGCGATACGAAGCGGTCGTCCGGCGGCGATCGGCCTGATCCCGTCACCCCCCGGGGCCTGGGCCGGCTCGTCTGGTCCTGTTGTGTCTCCGTGGCCGTCGGGACTGGACTCCTCTGCCTGATCGTCACATGGGGCCTGACAGGCACAATCACCAGTTCCGTCCTCTTCGCAGTGTCGGCCGCCGCAGCCGGGACCTCCATCTGGTCAGGGGACGACGGTCGGACCGCTGCGTCCAGGACCGCTCGTGCCGCGCTCGGCGCAGGGCTGGTCGGACCGGCCGCGATCGGTCTGATTGCTGCGTTAGGGTTTGCCGGCGTTTTGATCGTGCTGATCTTTGCGGGCACCAACCCCGCACTCACATCGCGCATCCGGGCGCGATGGTTCGCACCGGGGGATCGTCCCACCCAGCAACAGCGGGCGGCCTCCGATCGCGTCCCCACAGCGCGGAGCGGCCCCGACGTGAACGGGTCTGCGGCCGAGCCGATGGTGGAGCTCAGTCGCCTCGACGACGCGGCCTTGTGCTTGCTCTGGCGCCGGAGCTTCCTGCGGCTCGAGGCCGCGCAGTCGGCACCGGAACGGTTGGCAGTCGTCGAACAGCGGCAGCAGTACCTCGACGAGTTGCAGCGGCGATCACCGGAGGGAGTCGCTGCCTGGCTCGCCGCCGGCGCCCGCGCATCCGGGAACCCGCTTCCGTACGTCGGTGACGAGTGGCGCCGCCCCGGCTGAGTCAGGGACTCAGATGCACGCCCCGACGCCACCTTCAACGCCGGTGTTGAACGCCGAGGTCCGCTGCTCCGCGTTTCCATGGTCGCTCTCGTCGGTCCACGGATAGTCGTCGGCTACCGCGGCCAGGGTTCTGGCGATCTCCTCGCTGTCCCCAGGCTCGGCCGCGATCAGTCCGTCGTCGGCCGCTCCTTGCAACGCGGCTCCGGCCAAACAGTCCGCCTGGAGTTCGGCCGCGACCGAGACCCGGTCGCTGCTCAGCCGCGCCTGGATGGCATGGCCCAGCTCGTGCGCGATGATCAGGTAGACCCACGCGTCGCCGATCTGGCTGTAACCGGCCGCCATCAGGTTGTCGTCCCACGCCACGAAATCGCCCGGCCGGCAGTACACGGCGTTGAACGGCACCGAGGCCGGCTCGCCTCCGCAGGGTGGTCCATGCGTTCCGATGTACGCACCGGCAACGCGAGGACTCTGGTACGGCTGTCCGAACTGCTCGGTGAAGTGACGGCGCCAGAAGGTGTCCACCGCGGTGACCGCAGTCTGCTCGTCCACCTTCATCGCCGCGTGATCGGCCGCGCCGAGGGTCGCGCCCGTCGGCGTCGGCTGCGCCGTTCGAGGCACCTCGGTGGTCGACCCAGCCGGCGGGACGGAGGACGTCGTGGTGCAGGCGCCGACGAGGCAGGCCGTTGTCATCGCGATCGTCAGCCAGCCTACAGAGGTTCGCATGATCGTAGTCGATCGTCCGTCAGGCATCCGAGCACCACTCAGACGACGGGAGGAATATGCCGCTCGGCCGCTGACAGCCTGGCTTCCTCCATGCCGCTCCATGGCGCCTCGCCGACACCGCCGAGACGGTCCCGTACGTCGGACCAGCGCGCGGTGAGTGCGTACAGCACGACAACGTCCAGCGCGATCATCAGCAACGACCAGACGGGATAGGCGCCGAGCCATGCGGTCTGCGTCACGGCGTGCAGGCAGACGGCAACGATGGCGGCGATCCTGGCCCACCCCGCAGCCGCCAGCAAGCCGCCGCCGACTGCCATCAGGAGCAACCCGGAGACGATGAGGGTCCATCCCCAGGCGGTCACGTCCACAATGACGAGCTTGTCCGCCGTCAGCCCCAAGCGCTCGTCGTCCACCAGAGCGACAAATCCCTGGACCATATGGATCATGCCGATCGTCAAGAGCAGCACGGCGGCGAACACGACGAAGCCGGCCAGTGCCATCCCGCGTTCTTTCTCAGCCATCAGACGTCTCCTCTTGTTGCATCGGCCGCCGCCGGAATCGGCGGGCGGGTGCGGCTCGTTCAGCCCGCCGACGAGCGGTCCGGCGAACGCGGCGTACTGGCCGTGGGCGGGCTGACGCCGGCAAGCGCGGCTGCCGCCGTGCCGCGTTGGCTGCCCCGAGCGCAGCCAACGCGTGACGGCACCGAGATCCGAGGCAACGCACAGCTCAAGGTCGCCCGTCCTCAGTGGGTACCTGCTGCCGGTTACTGGGCGAGCATCTCGCGAAGGTCCGCTTCCTGCTCGGCCGAGAGGTTCGACTGGACGAGCTCGGCATGCAGTCCGCGATCGGTGAAGGCGGACTTCACCTTCTCAGGGACGGCTTCGCTCGACATCAGGAACAACGCCGAAGTTCCGGGAGTGATCTTGTCGCGGGCGGACTTGATGAAGTCGTCGTCGATGCCGACGTCGCCCATCGAGCCGGCCAGCGCGCCGGTCGCCGCGCCGACGGCCGCCCCCAGCAGCGGAACCAAGAAGATCAGCCCGAACAGCATCCCCCAGAACATGCCGCCCATCGCCCCGGCACCTGCCAGGCTGTGCAGCTGCCGCGTCTTGGGCTTCTTCTTGCCCGGCTCCCAGGAGACCGTCGCCGCATCGTGCACCTTGATGAGCTCTTGCTTGGCCAAAGACTCCAACGTCCCGACCACTTCTTCGGCTGCCGTCGGGCTGTCGAACTTCCACACCGTCAGTGTCGCCATCGTGCGCTCCCTTGGATCGGTCTGTACGTCGGTTGCAGCCTCGGACTCTGGCGAGCTGACCGCCTCATCCCTGGCGGGTGAACGGCACCGGGCCGCCTTGGCGACGCCCTCGGGGGACCGCGAATCATCCGTGCGGGGTGATGCGACCGGGCCTGTAGCGCGGCCGGACCGTTCCGGCGCCGGTCGCGATTGGGCCGGCGCGCATTGGTTCGGCAGGCGCCGAAAGTTCTTCAGGCGTGGACGGCCTGCGCTTCTCGTGGCGTGTCAGCGTACGTCGACGTACGGGACCTCGATGGCGTTGTTTCCGTAGCCGAGCCGGTTCCAGGGCGGGACCTCCGGTTGCACATTTCCGGCCGCGTCGGTCGCCCTGGCGCGGAGGGTGTGCCTTCCCACGTCTGTCGCGTGCCACTCGAACGACCAGTCCTGCCAGTGGTACGGGCCGTCGGGTGGCTCGAGCTGCGCCGGCTGCCAGTCGCCTTCGCCGGTGAGCCCGATGTCGACTCGCGTCACTGGTCCGGTTCCCGACCATGCCTTGCCGCGGACCGTGTACGTCCCTGCAGTTATGGTCGATGCGGGCGCGGGATCGGTGATTCGCGCTCGCACGCGCATGAGGCTGACGGCCTCGTGTGGTCGATCGGGCCACTCGTAGATGTAGTGGCCGGTCTGAAACTCGCCGGTGTACGACTCGGTCAGGACGTCGATTCGCTTCAGCCATTTCACGGACGCGACGGCGTACCAGTGGGGCACGATGAGCCGGAACGGCGCTCCGTGGTCCCGACCCAACGGCTCGCCATTCATCTCGTAAGCGACCAGGATTTCGGCTGCCGGATCGGCTGCGTGAGAGAGGGGCAGCGCGCGCACGAAGGTCAGGTCGTCCTTGCTGGTCTCCGCGAGGACGGGCCGGAGGTGGAAGGCGCCGTGGTCGGACCCTTCGAACCGAACGTCGACGCCGTCTGCTGCCGGGTGCGCCTGCTGCAGCACGTCGTGGAGGAGCGCGCCGGTCCAGCGGGCGGTTGAGACCGCGTAAGCTCCCCATGGTTCGCCGGTCGGCAACGGTCGCATGTCGATTCGCCCGTTCCCCGCGCATTCGAGCGTGACCGTCCGCTCGGCCGAAGGCATGGCGCGCAGGTCATCGAGCGTGAGGGTGATCGGGTTCTCGACGGCGCCGCCAACCTCGAGCGTGCCGTCGTGTGTCGGCACCGCGAAGTTGCTGCGGACGTAGTGGAGCTCAGTGGGCGTGATCGGCCCGGCGAGGGCCTCAGGCGGTGCCTCCGCATTGAAGGGAGCGGGGTGGATCATCAGAAGTGCGGCGCGTGCCCGTTCGAGATCTTCTGCCACAGTCATCTCTCAGCCTCCTCGTGTGCGGTGATTCGGTCACGTGCCGCATCAGTAGTCGGAATCTTGGAAGGTCGGCTCCCGGCCTTCGTTGAAGGCACCGATTCCCTCGACGCGGTCGGGATGGACGGCCGAGCGCCAGTGGGCTTCCATCATGATGGCGATCGCCTGATCGGTCGGCTGGCCTTGGCCCAGCTGAACGGCGCGCTTGACCGCCTGCACCGCTGTCGGCGAGTTGCTCGCGATCTTCTCCGCGATGCGGTGTGCCGCGTCGGTGAGCTCGGCCTGCGGGTAGATCTCGTTGACCATGCCCAGCCGGTGCGCCTCCCGGGCGGTGATCGGGTCGCCCGTCATCAGCATCTGCAGGGCCTTCCCCGGCGGGAGCAACCTGGGTAGGAACACGGGCGAGCCGCCGCCGGCCGCAAGGCCGAGCATTGCTTCGGGCTGGCCGAAGGTGGAGTTCTCGGAGGCGATGATGAAGTCGGTGCTCTGGGCGAGCTCGGAGCCGCCGCCGTAGGCGATCCCGTTGACGGCGGCGAAGATCGGCTTGCGCAGCTGGCGCACCGTGTAGAGCGTGCGATCGAAGTCCTGGCGCTGGCGGAGCCAGTCCTCCTTCGTCATGTCCTTGCGCTGGCGCAGGTCGCTGCCGACGGAGAAGGCTTTGTCCCCGGCTCCGGTGAGGATGACGACGCGAACGACAGTGCGGACTGCGATCGTTTCGACGATGTCGGTCAGGCTGGCGCCCATTTCGGTGGTGATCGCGTTGTCGGCGTGTGGCCGGTTGAGGGTGATGAGCGCAATGCGATCGCCAGAGAGGTAGTCGACGAGCACGGGGGAGTCGGGCTCGTCGCCATCGGATGGCGGCGGACCGAAGTCAAGTTCCTTCCAGCGGTCGGTGCTGGTCGAGTTCGTTGTCACGTCGTCTTCCTCTTCTCATTCGAGGCCGGTCACGTCTCGAGCTCTGCCAGCCAGCGCAGAGCTCGCAGGCCTGGGGCGAAGCAGTATTCGCCGCCGCGGGTGACGACGAACGGCGGCAACCCCTTCAGCCGGTGCCGGATCGGCTTGGTGGGAACGGTGAAGGTCCCCGAGCCGTCATGCGGTCCGACGAGCGGGTCCTTCTCCTCCGGGGCGCCGATGAAGATGCCGTCGTTCAGCCATTGGGTCTTGACGAACTCGAATTGGCGCTTGAGGTGTGCGCCGGCGAAGACGAAGATGATGCCCCGGTCGACGCCGTCGTCTTCGAGGACGCCTTCGGGCAGCATCGGGCCGTAGCTCGTACCGCGCCGGATCATCCGGTGGAGGCGTACGTTGACGCTGCCGTCGTGGTAGAGCGAGTCCCTCGGGTTCGCGCGTCGCGCATGCGCGCCGGCCGGACATTTGAAGCCGCGCGGATCGTCAGCGTAGAGGAAGTCGTTGTTGCGGTGCGGGTCAGCGCCGAGCTCGGGATCGTCTTGCTCGGGGGACAGCGCGAGCGGAGCGCCACTCTGCCAGCGCCCGACCATTTTTGCGCCGAGGAGCGCCTGCTCCTCGCGGGTTGCGGCTTTCGCGCGGAGGTACTGCCGGTACGCCGCCACCCTCGTGTGCAGCTTTCGAACGACGACGTACGTGCCGTTGCGACCGAGTACCTCCGGAGTCGGCATCGGCGGCAGTTCGCCCGTCTCGTCCGGGTAGCCGAGGATGATCTCACCGGCCTTGAGCGGCTTCTCCTTGAGGTTCGAAGGAGGTACGCCGCTCCCTTCGATCGCAGGCTGGCCGATCCCGTCCTTGAAGCCGAAGGAGGTGCGCCCGGTCGGGAGCTGGTAGCAGTCCTGCTGCCACAGCAATGCGATGCCGGGAAGCTCCTCGCGGGCGCGGCGTGCTCTCTCAACTACGGCCTGTAGACGCGCGGCATCGGGGGAGAGCGCCGCCAGGGCGACGTGGACGTCAGGGGTGCCGAACGGCTTCTCCCAGTTGTCGGCGCTGCTTTCGCCCACATCTCCCAGCTCGGCCGCGCGCGCCGCCATCCCTTGCTGGAACTCCGGAGCGAAGCTGTCGAGCGAGTCCTGCGGTACGCCGAGCGCCTTCAAGCCTTGATAAGTGAAGGCGACTGTGATCCAGGCGTCGTGGGCGGGATCGGACGAGGGCCGTCCGGAGTCGACGATCGCATGCAGTCTCCGCACCAGCTCGCGTCCGGCGGCTCGGTCGTCGATGCGCAGCAGGAGATAGCTTCCGACGTAGGGCGACGGTCGCTCGTGCAGCGCGCCGCTCTGGATGTCGTCGAGTTCGAGGCGGATGCTCTCCCCGGCAGTCACGGTGTTCACCAATCTTCCAGCGCTAGAGGTGCTCGGGCGGTTCGGGTGGGTCTGGATTCGGCGCCGCAAGGTAGGGGAACGTCGTCGAGGCCGGCCTCGACGCCTGGTCGACCCCGTCACGGATGACAGGGCCGTTTCCGGCGTTGACGAGCTGCGTGAAGATCGTGTCGATCACGTCGTCGTTGAGCGCCCGTCCGCCGCAGGTTTCGTGTGCCTTGCCCCGGAGGGCAGCGAGCTCGATCTCGAGGAAGGAGCCCTGCTCGGCGTACGGCTTGGTGAGGTCGACGACGAGGAAGTCGGCGAGTATCAGCTTTGTCAGGGGGTGGTCGCCGTTTCCGTCCCTGCCCCAGTCCGTCTTGCCGTCGAGACCGTCCCAGAAGTCGAGGTTGGCGTTCAGCCGCGCCCGGTAGGCGCCCCGGTAGGACTCTCCGACACCGAACGCGTCCTCCATGTTGTACAGGTCGCGGATCTCGAGGTCTCGGTTCACCGGGTCGAACTGCTTCGGCGCCAGCATCATGTTCTTCACCTCAGGTCGCCCGACGCGTTCGATCCGAACGTCGAACTTGCCGCGGGTGAGCGTCTCCGCGACGACGCCGACCAGCTCCGCGCCGTCGAGAAGCGCGCAGTCGGCCTCGACGACGAGGCTGAGGACGTTCTTGCCGTCAAGGAAGATCGACCCGGGATCGGTGAACGCCAACTCGCCCGTCGCGATCGTCTTCAACGCCGCGGGGGCGTCCATGATGAACGGATCCCAGCGCGGGCCGGCGAAGACGCGCATTCCGTGCACGGAGCCGCCCTTTTCGTCGTTCACCCGGAACGAGACCGTTTCCCCCGCCGGTGTGGTGCAAGTGCCTTCCTGTACGGCGTCCTGCCTGCCGTCGGTCTGCACAGGAGCGGAGAAGACGCAGTCGAAGACGAACTCCTCAGGGCCGACGGCGAATGGAACCTGATCGCCTCCCGCGGTCGCGGTCAGCGGACGCAGCCGAAAGCGATAGACGAGCCCGTCGGACAGCAGGTCCGAGGGCTTCGCGAAGGGAAGTGTGTTCATCACGAGCACGAGATGTCCCGGCCGCTCTGGGCTCGGAAACGCGTACACATCGGTGATGTCCGCGATCGGCTCGGCCAACGCTCGCGGCCCTGAGATGTGATCCGACATTGGCGTCCTCGTTTCGGCTCCGCTGCTAGGGCTGGTTAGTCGGCAGCCTCGTCCAGCAGCGGCCTCAACGCGGGGTGCTGCAGCGCCTCCGCGGCCTCCGGGTGGTCCAGCACCTGCTGGAAGGCCTCGTTCACGCGCTGAGCTTTCCGGATCTCTTTCACCGTGCCGCCATAGTTCCGTGCGTAGGCACCCGCGGTCTGCTGCGCGCCGAGGATGAACGCCTTGACCGCAGCCAGATCTGGAAGACCCCCGTAGCCCTCCACGTGCTGGAAGATGAGATCGAAGAGCTTCAGCGTCGGCCCAGACGTGAAGAAGTCCTCCATGTAGGCGTCCCAAGGGCCGTCGAAGCTCGTCACGAACGCGAGCCGCGTATCGTCGTCAAAGGGCACGAACCTCGCCTCGTGGATCGTTGCGATCGACATGCCGTGGTCCCCTGGCCGGTACCCGGGTGTCTGCTGCAGCTCGCTAAGAGCGGCGCGCAAGGCCTTGCCCTCGCCCGGCTTGACATGGAAGAACAAGCTGAACTCGCTCGTCGGGCCGGAACTGATGCCCGGGCCAGAGGTTCCTGCCGCAGGTGTCGCCATCATTCCTCCTCTGAGATTCGCGGCGTCCCAGCTCGAGGTCGGCCTGGCGAAGTGCACCGTCTGGAGGCCCGCGAGTGGATTCCGGCCCGCGATTTGCCCCATGCTGGCCCACCCGGTGACCGCCGGGCATCATCCTCCACGGGTGATCTCGGCGGCCGCCCGTGAAAGCTGCCGGCCACACCACCGGCGCGAGAGAGCCACCCCGAGCAGCGACCGCGCCCGGGGACACTGCACCTCCGCGTCGTCGACGCCGCCACCGGCGAACTGCTCCTGAACTCGTCCTCGACCCCACCAAGGACTGCCAATCCAGTGCTGGTGGACAGCCTGGCAAGACGGGACGGATCCGCTGGCGCTGCCGGATGATGAGTGCCGAGGGCAACGATGCCTGAACCATTGCACCGGCTGACACGGGAGCACGACCGCTGGGTAGGCGAGCAGCCTCCGTCGCAGACGAACGGAAACCTCACCCAGAGCGGATGAACCGACCGGTTCTGCGGTGCCGGACGATGGCTGGCAAGGCCCCACGAACGGATGGAGGTTTGCGATGCTGATCGCGCTCCTGGCCGTGCTGGGTGTTGATCTGGTTGTCATTGTCGTGCTCGCCATGGTCTTGCTTGGACGCAGACGTTGGGTGACGCGGCAACCGGGCGCCTTTAGCGGCGCGATTCGGGTCGACAGCGGAGACGTCGGCGGCCTTCGCTCGAAATGGACCCGCGGTTACGGACGCTGGGCCCCGCGACATTCTCGTATGGACGAAGGCGCCGTTCCTGTTCAGAAACGAACTCCTTCCGGCCGACGGCCTGGCTCGGCAACGTTCCGCCCGTCACGACGAGGTCAAGCGGCTCGGTGACCAACCCACCGTCATCCAGTTGAAGATAGGCAGTGCGACGGCCGAAGTCGCCGCGAACGGTGACGACACCGGCCTGCTGCTCGGGCCATATCGATAGGGGGCGGGCTCACCGGTGGGCCCGGCTCCCTCACGACGGTGGGATGCCTTCCTGGGTCGCGCCGCCGGCGCGCCGGCTTCGGCGGGCGAACAGGAGGACGACACCTATCGCGACAGTTGTGACAACGCCGGAGATGATCACCGAGGCGAGCGGGAAGCCTGCCAGAGCCGTGCCGATCAGGAAGGCGAGGCCGCACGTGTAGACCGACCACACGGTTCCGCCGATCGCCGACCACAACACGAAGTGCGCGTACGGGTGGGCGGCGAGCCCAAGAGTCGCGTTGACGACGAACCGCAGACCGGGCAGATAGCGACCGAAGACGAGCAGCATCGCGGTGCTCGAGCCGACGAAGCCCATCCCGGCGGCCACTTTCGGGTGCTTCATCGCGGCATCAATCCGCGGCCGGAGCCTTTCCCTGTTGCGCCGGGCGATCCAGTACAGCGCCGAGTCACCGGCGACGGCTCCGGCCGCCCCCGTGAGCATCACCAGACCCAGACTCAGCACCCCATCCGATGCCAGCGTTGCCGCTGCGTTCAGCGTCGTCTCTCCGGGCAACAGCGCGCACAGAGCATCCCCGAAAATCAGCAGGAAGACAGCCACGTAAGCCCAATCCCCGCTGGCCTGGTCGATCAAGGAGAAGCCGTCGCCCCCGCTCAGGACCTGCAGTACGACGATGACGACCACGATCACGGCCAGCGCGACCACGGCGAGAACGATCCGGCGCCCGAGCCGATGACTGTGCGATCGCGGTTCCTTGGCCATTGCCTACTCCCATCCCACAGCGCTGGGGCCACCTCGAGCCGGCCGCAACCTCCATCGATCATCATGCGGATGCCGCGAGCCCAACTCATCCGCCAGGGATGATGCCCCGCGGCCTGCGATCGCCTGAACGCTGGATGGGTAGCCCGTCGACCGCGTCCACCACGCTGAGTCTGCCTGCCATCGTCAACGCCGGCTTCGGAGCTCACACATCCCACTGACGAGAGCCACTAAAGGTTGCTATAGGCAAATGCCTGCTGCGTCACAGCTCCATGAGAAGCTGACAGACGACGCTCACGGCTGATCACTCGCACGAGACAAAACCGCAGTCCCGCGCGGCAATCGCCCGCGCGATCTCGGGCACGTGCATCAGCTAGGTGCAATTTGGGGCAGCGTGGTACCGCGGGACTGGTGTTCTTGGCACGGAGGCGCCATATTGCGTCGGCGGAGCGATCGCCTCGGGCCCGAACTGGCTGAGCATCTCGTAGGCGACGCCTAGCTGGGCACGGGCTTCGGTCCGGCGGTTCTCCCGACGCAGCCACTCGCCTGCTCGGCCGGCCAGGCCGTCGACTCGAACCAGCCCGAGCATGTGTTCGCGGGTGCTGGAGGAGCACGAGGCGCCTACCCACGTCGGTACGCCGTTGGGGTGGTTCGGGTCAGTCGCTTGAACGCGGTGGCGAAGTACTGCGTGCTGGCGAAGCCGAGGGAGTGCGCGATCTCGGTGACCGGCAGATCGGTCTCGCCGAGCAAGGTGCGGGCGTGCTCGATCTTGCTGCGGAGTATGAACTCGCCCGGCGGCAAGCCGAGCTCTTGGCGGAACTGTGCGTGCAGGCGGGCCGGTGACAGGCCGACGGCGCGGCTGAGCATCGGCACGGTGATCGTCTCGCCGAGATGTTCTGCGACGTACTGCCTACTCCGCTCTACCACCGCCGACACCGGCCGCGCCTGGTCGGCGGCGCTCGCCGTTACTGTCCGGACCAGGAACTGCGCGAGGGACATCGCCGCCTGGAGCCGGGCGAGCTCGCTCGCCTGGCCGCTGAGCTGCGCGATCGCGTCGTCCAACAGGAACCCTGACTCGGGGTGTGCTCGGAACTGCCGGGTCGGGATGCCCAGGAGCGCCTGGGTCAGCTGTCGTCGGCGGGTGCTGTCCAAGTAGAGCAGCGGCGAGTCATGGACGCGGACGATCAGCCAGTACAGCACGCCCTTGTCCTCGGGCTCGCCGGCGCTGTCGTGCTGCTCGTCCGGGAGGGTGACGAACTGGTCGCCGCCGCTGAGCTGATAGACCCGGTCGCCCAGCCGGTAGCGCTGCCGTCCCCGGGCCAGGAAGCAGACCTCGACGCAGCCGGGGTGGGAGTGCGCGCCGAGTATGTCGTGCGCGTACGAGTAACGATAGCGGCCGAGGGTGACGACTCCGGGCAGGCCGGGATCCTGCAGCTCGAGTCGGTCGGCCATGTTCGATTTTCTCTCGCGTTCGATTCCGGACGCAAGCAGCCGGAGCCTTCCCTAGCGTCGTGGTCATGCTGACAACAGACGATGTGGTCCGGTACCACGACCAGGGTTTCCTCGCGCTCGAGTCCTTCATCTCCGCCGAGGAGGTCGAGCGGATGCGTACGATCTATGACCGTCTCTTCGCCGAGCGGGCCGGACGCTCGGCCGGCGATCAGTTCGACCTGGCCGGCGCGGACGACGAGGAGAGCGAGGCCAACCTCCCGCAGATCCTCAACCCGTCGCGGTACGCGCCGGAGCTCCTGCGCAGCGAGACGCTCGACCGCGCGAAGGATGTGCTGGCCGAGCTGCTCGGTCCGGAGGCGACGTTCGGCGGCGACCATGCGATCAACAAGCCGCCCCGCAACGGGGTCGAGACGCCCTGGCACCAGGACGAGGCGTACTGGAACCCGGCGGTCAGCTATCAGGCGCTGAGCATCTGGATTCCGTTGCAGGAGGCAACGGTTGACAACGGGTGCATGCATTTCGTTCCCGGCTCGCACCGCGGCGAGGTGGCCCCGCACCGGCCGATCGGCGGCGACCCCAGGGTGCACGGCCTCGAAGTGGAGCCCGGATCGGTCGATGTCTCCACCGCCGTGGCGTGCCCGATCCCGGCCGGCGGGGCGACGATCCACGCCAGCCGCACCTTGCACTACACGTCCCCGAACCGGTCCGCCGACCACCGGCGGGCGTACATCATCAGCGGCGGAACCCCGGAGGAGCAGGCCGCCGCGCCCCGCGACTTCCCGTGGCAGGCCGCCCGGCGCACCGCACGCGAAGAGCGAGCCAACGCCGCCCGCCCCACGGCCGGCTGACCGCCAGCGGCCCCGCGCCGGGCATCATTTGTGCCTCGCAGCGAGCTGTACCCACTAATCGGCTCTCACGCGTCTGGTGTCGTAGGCCCACATCGCGATCTCGACGCGGTTGCGGACGCCGAGTTTGGTCATCAACGAGGCTACGTGGGTCTTGACCGTACTCAGGCCGACGAAGAGCTCGGTGGCGATCTCGGCGTTGGTCCGGCCCCGTGCCACCAGCGCGAGCACCTCCTCCTCGCGCTCGGTGAGCGGGTCGATGGGCTGGACCGGTACCACCGGCGCCTGGTCGGCGAAGGTCGCCAGCAGCCGGCGGGTGACGTTGGGCGCGATCAGCGCGTCCCCGTTGGCCGCCGCGTGTATGGCCTGCACGAGTAGCTCCGGCCCGGCGTCTTTGAGCAGGAAGCCTCGGGCGCCGGCGCGTAGGGCGCCGAGGACGTATTCATCGAGGTCGAAGGTTGTGATCACGACGACCGCCATCGGGTCGGCAACGCCCTCCCCGGCCAGGCGCCGGGTCACTTCGATGCCGTCGAGCCCGGGCATCCGGATGTCGACGAGGAGGACATCGGGACGCAGCCGGGTCGCCAGGTCGAGCGCGTCGAGCCCGTCTGCTGCCTCTCCCACGACCTCGAGGCCGGGTTGCGCGCCGAGGATCATCACCAGCCCGGTCCGGACCAGGTCCTGGTCGTCGGCTACGACGACACGGATGCTCATGCCAGCGCCTCCACCGGCAACACGGCCTCGACCACCCAGCCACCGTCGGGCCCCGGCCCCGCGGAGAGCGATCCGCCGAGGAGCTGGGCGCGTTCGGCCATGCCCTGCAGGCCGAACCCAGGCTCCGGGGCCGGCCCCGGCTCGGTCTGTCCGTCGTCGCTGACACGCAGCCTGACGGCGTCGCCCTCCCGGCGTACGTCGATCCCGACGCGGGTCGCGCTCCGGGCGTGCCGTACGGCGTTGGTCAGCGACTCCTGCGCGAGCCGGTAGAGCGCGGCGTCCACGGGTCGTGCCAGCCGGGTCAACGAACCGTCCAGCGAGACCTCGACGGTGGGCGTCGCGTCGGCGCGCGCCAGAGCAGGCAGGTCCGCGACACCCGGCTGCGGTGAGTAGGCGACGACTTCCTCGTCACGCAGTACTCGCACCATGGATCTCATCTCCGCCAGGGTTCGGGACGCTTCAGACTCGATCGCGGCCAGGACCTCGGCAGCCTTCTCAGGCTGGATGCCGGCGACCACGCGACCGGCCTGCGCCTGCACCGCGATGGCCGAGACGTGGTGGGCCACGGTGTCGTGCAGCTCGCGAGCCAGCGCCACCCGCTCCTGATTGCGGATCTCGCGCTGTTGGCGCTGCCAGAGGTCCGCGCGGTAGCGGAACACCGCTGCGAGGGCGACGAACAACAGCAAGAGGACGCTCCCGCCGAAAACGTCGGCCCAGCCCGCGGAGGAGGCGTAGGTGCCCAGCGCGACGACGACTGTCACGAACGCCGTCCCCAAGACCATCTCGCGTCCCGAGCCCCACCGCACCAGGGAATAGAGCAGGATCAGGACGGCCATCATGGAGTAGAGGCCGAGGTCCCCGGCATGCGCAGTCAGCTGGAAGACCGAGAGCAGCCCGGCGACGCCCCACCCGACCAGGGCGGCCATGAGGGGGCGGCGCCGCCGCCAGAGCAGGGCAGGTATCAGCGCCAGGGCGAGCACCGTCACAAGGGGTCGCCAGGCCAAGCCCGGCCGAACGATGCCCTCGACCAAGGCGGCGGCGGCGAACACGCCCACCAGCAGCCAGTCGAAACGACCGATGGGTGGGGCGTCAGCAGGCCGCGGCTCATGCCAGATGGAGCGCCGGACAGTGTCCACGGCTCCAGCCTAGAGATCGGCGGCCCTCGGCGTACCCACCGAAAGAACTAGAGAGACACCATGCCATCGGCCAGCGACCTCCAGCCTCCGGGCCGATGTGCCCGCCGCAGGGCTCAGCGATCGTGGACGTACCGATCCTCACCACACAGGGAGCCCACGATGAGAACACGTCAACCCACCACAACACTGGAAGACCAGCCGATCCCGGTGAGAGCCAAGCTCGCCGCAGCGTGGACAAGCTTCATGTTCCTGTACGCCTACGTGGACATCCTCAACTTCTTCACGCCCGGCGTCGTCGAAGACATCCTCGACGGCAGGGTCTTCGAGTTCGACCTCTCCCAGACCTTTTCGACCACGGCGCTGACCCTTGTGGCCATCCCGATCCTCATGGTCGTGCTGTCGATGACGCTGCCCGCCAGAGTGAACCGCATTGCGAACCTCATCGTGGCCTCGCTCTACGTCCCCGTCACGGCATTCAACGCGGTGGGCGAGTCCTGGCTGTACTTCTACGGCCTTGGCATCGCCCTGGAAGTGATCCTTCTCGCTCTCATCCTGCGGTACGCATGGACCTGGCCCCGCACCGCACCGTCGGCGACCAGCCCGGACCGTGGAACCGTTCGCGCCCAGCAGCAAGCGTGAACCCAAGCGCAGTCCCCGTCCTGTTCGGAGGCGTGGCTCAGCGTTGCCAGATGTGGACGATGCGCTGCGCCGCGGACGACGCGCCGGGCTGTGGCAGGCGACGTCGCATGAGGATCTGCGGCTACTTCGGTAACGGGAACAGCGCCAGATCGGTGCCGTGCATGCCCCAGGTCGCCTTGGCGTTGTGGGTGAAGTTGAACATCGGGTCGTTGTACCACCCGCGCGGCACGCTGTCGTGGACCGTGGAGACCGCGCCGCCCGGTGTGGTCGGCAGCTCGGAGATGTCGTCGGTCCAGTGCACCCAGGAGAAGACCCGGCCGTCGACGCCGTTCAGCTGGCCGTATCCGCCGAGCTCGCCTTCCTGCACGATCGTGCGGGTGCTGAGGTCGTAGGCGAGCCAGGCGCCGCGTGGGCGCCGCGCTACGGCGTACAGCAGGTTGCCGGTGACGTACACGCTCTCGTACGACGCCCAGTTCGGTTTGAGCTCGGCCCGCCAGATCAGTTCGCGGGTGACGATGTCGACGGCAGCCACCTGGGCCGTCGGTCGCAGTGGGCCGGTGGTGCCCTCGCCGTAGGTGTCGCCGACGAGGTACGCCGTGGTGCCCGACACCGCGATGTCCATCACGCTCTGTTCGGGTAGGTACTCCCGATGGACGTCGAACGTGTTGGTTGCGAGGTCGACGAATGTCAGGGCACCGGTGTGCTTGGTGGTTGCGGGGCTCGATGCCACCAGCAGCTGGTTTCGTTCGCGGTCGGCGTGGATCCGCTTGGTGCGTAGCTGTTCGTTGGCCAGCAGCCCGAGGACGGAGATCCGGTGACCGAGCGGATCGATGGCCACGATCTGCGTGCTTGGGTACAGCCCGGCGTAGACCGTGCCACGGGCGCCTTCGGCCAGCGCCTTCGGCTCGCCGTTGATGTCGAAGCGGACGGAGCTCCCGCGATCGGGTTGGTGGACGGTCATCGCGTAGTGGCCCGCCACCCACACTTCGCCCCTGCTGTGCAAGAGCATCGACTGGACGATCTCGGGGTAGCCGAAGCCGCGGGTGGCGGTCTGCCACACGTCGGTCGTCCCGCCTGGGGCCATCCGCCAGACATGACCGAGTCCGCTGACACCGAGCAGACTGCCGTCGGGAAGTGGAGCGAGCAGCTGATTCTCGACGTCCTTGATCGGTTGGCCGACCTTGGTCAGGCCGGTGGGGGTGACCTCGTACACGTTGGTGGTGAGTCGCGCCAGTGCGTACACCCTCCCATCGGCGCCGACCGTCAGCTGGTCGACGTACCGGTCCTCCTCGGGGATGTCCCGGGAGACCCGCCCGGATCCGTCGATGCCGCAGGAGATCACCTGCCGGCCATTGGCGACGTAGATCGTCTTGTCCTTGACTGCGAGGTCGAGGATGCCGACCGGTGACGAGCTCAGGTACGGCGTCAGGTCGGTCGGGGTCCCGCCGGCCTTCGGCCACACGAGCAGCGTGCCCGGTGCGGCCGAGCCGGCGTATACGTACTGGTCGTCGACCGCGACGGCGGTCGCGTACTTCGAGGTGGAGATCCGGCCGTAGGTTTCGATCGTCCCGTCGGAGACACGGATCCGCTTGACCGTGCAGTCGGGGTAGGTGCCGACGTAGAGATGGTCGCCCTCGACGACCATGTCGTAGTACCAGGTGGTGCTGGCACCCGCCTCGGCCCAGGCGACGAGGTCCTTGGTCCGCGGGTCGAACCGCCAGATGTGGCCGCTCCCGGCGGGGCCGATGTAGACGTACTGGCCGTCTGTGGCGAGTTTCTGACCACCTGAGCTGGGGATCGCAAGATCGTCGACCGAGCGGGCCTCGCCGGTGGTGACATCGAACTCCGCCAGGCGGAGCTTGAGCTCAGGGGTGTTGAAGCGGGACGAGATGAACACGCTCTGCCCGATCACCGTTGCGCCGCGGACCGCCGAGGTCAGCGAAGCCGGGCCGTAGCCGACCGGGGCTTGATCCGCTCCCGCCGCAAGCGCTGGCGCGCTCTGAAAGGCGGCCGCGCCGCCCACCGCCATCGTCGCCAGTCCGGCTCTCACAAGGAACGATCTACGCGTCAGTGGCATGGGCCAACTCCTCGATCGACGAACCGCACAACGGCCGAACCGTCATCGGATTACGGTCAGGACCATAATTGCCGGTCCGAGCGTCGTCAAGGGCATCTGAGGCTGGCCCCAGGCGTCTGGTCACCAGCCTGACTGTTGGCTGCGGCAACGAGTTGGGCAGGCTTGGAACGGCCGGCCCCAGAACGGCGCGGCTGCGCTCGCGATCGGTGTTCGGGTTGTGGGTAGCAGCGTGGTGGTTGCTTATCGGCTGACAGGAACCGGAAATGTCAGCGCTGGGTGAGCGACTGGGGGAAGTCCGTGATGATGCCGTCGACGCCGAGTTCGTCCATTCGGCGCATCGTGCCCGGTTCGTTGACGGTCCAGACGTTGATGTCCATGCCGAGCTGGTGAACCCGATTGACCAGTGCCGCGTCGGTGACGGTCCACTGCGGGTTGACCTGGTCGGCCCAGGTGCTCAGCGCCACGAGTTCGGCCTCGGTCGGGCGGTCGGCGTCGAGGAGGCCGATCGGGATCTTGGGCATCCGCTGGTTGAACGCCTTCGCGTCGTCCACCTCGAACGATTGCACCGCCAGCGCTTGGTCGGCGAGCGCCTCGTCGACGTACTTCGCGTGTGCGTTCAGCTCGTCGGCGAAGTCGTCCACCAGGCCCTCGTAGTGGCTGCACGGGCTGATCTCGGCGAGCAGCCCGGTCTTGCCGTCGACCAGGCCGATGACGGTGCTGACGGAGATGATCTGCTCGCCTGCGAACTTGTCGTGGAACCAGGACCCGGCGTCGAGCGTCCGCAGTTCCGCCCAGGTGAAGTCCGACACTCGGTACGACGCCCGGCCGGGGAAGCGCTCCTCGACGTCGGTCGTGCGCTGCAGCGTGCAGTCGTGGAAGTTCACCAACTTGCCGTCCTTTGTCCGCTGGACGTCGATCTCGACGAAGTCGGCGCGCTGCTTGATCGCGGCTTTGACGGCTGCGGCGGTGTTCTCCGGTGCGACGCCGGACGAGCCGCGGTGGGCAATCACGTCGACATCGTCTGTGGTGGCGGCCGCGGTCGAGACACCCAGCGGCAGGGCGAGCAGAAGAGCGGCGGCGATGCGTGCGGTTCGCATGCGGTAGGTCTCCATTCGGCGGTCAGGATCTGAGCCTGATCAGTCCTACCCCATCGACATGCTGATTCAACCCGCGACGGGTTGCCGCCAGGAGAACACTCGTCACGCCCCTGTTCAGCCACGACCCGATGCTCCGAGATCGCGTTCGCGGCTCCGATCTCGCGGATGGTTCCCGAAACTTCCATCCCCGGCACGAAAGGTCCTCCACTGGTGCGGCCGGCACCGCCGCGCGTCGCGGTGAACCACCATTGGACTGCCTATTGGTGTTGGCTGAGGTGGGGAACCGGCTGGGCTCGACGATCAGCACCTGGATGCCGAAGGCTTGACCTCGCCGGCGAGGCTTCGGACCAGCCTTCGAGGGCGAACCCGCCCGCTGAGTAGCTGCTGACGGCGGGGAACGACATCCGCCCGCCCCGGCTGCTCATCTGGACGATCGCGCCCGAGCGGTGGGCGCGCAGATGGGGGAGCGTTGCCCGGACGTGGGCGGCGGGGCCGAACAGGTGCTGGTCGAGCATGTCGCGCAGGTCGGCGTCGCTGCCGCCTTCCGCGGCGCCGACCTGTCCGGCGCCGGCGTTGCCGACCAGTACGTCGACCCGCCCGAAGGTGTCGAGTGCGCGTTGTACGACAGCGACGCCCGTGGAGGTGTTCCGTACGTCGTGCTCGAGCGCGAGGAGCTGGTCGCCGTACCGGCCCTTGAGCGCGTCGAACTTCAGGATCCGGCGCCCGGCACCAACCACTAGTTCTCCGGCGCCCAGTGCGGCGTCGGCCAGCGCCAGTCCAGGTCTGCAAGTGAGTTACAACCACGAGACCAGATCGAATGAACCCGCCATAAGCCCCGCTCTGCGTGACTTCAACGTTCGTGTCCGAGGACGAACACGCACCTTAACCACACGGTTGGAGCTCGACCCCGATCCGCCAGTCCCAGCGCCGTAGCGGGTGAATTCGGTCGAGATTGGGCATGAGTTGACGCTCGGTGATCACGGTCCGTTTCAGTGCGGACGTTCCGGCTTCTGGGTTCGCGCGCGTCGTCATCGCTGATCTCTCTCGCGATGAGTACGCTGCGTGGAGAGGTGTGGCTCTCGAAGGGCGCGCAGGTCGCCGGGATCCGCACTTGGTTCACCGACCAGCATTGCCCTTGACCCTTCGTGCCGCTCGGACCAGAGGTTCTCGCCGCTGATGAGACCGTGTGCCACCGCGCGAAGTCTGCGCTGATCCCAGCCCGCGGCGTTCATCTTGCTCAGATGGTCGCCGGGGCGACAACGAAAGTCACCTCGCCGACTTGCTGCCCAACAGACATCTTGGTCCATATCCAGTGACTGCTCGCTGCCAGCACTCTGGTTCGACATGTCCGCGAGATGCACTGGCGTTGCCGACATCAGCGTCGGCCCCGAAGCCCTGAGATCAGCCCCCGAACACCTTCTCGAACCAGTTCTTCTTCTGCGGGAGAAGGCCGAGGTCGATCAGGCTCTCTCGCTGCTTGTTGGACAGCACCTTGTGGTGCTTCTCGACCGCTGCGGTGAACTCAGCGCGAAGAATGATCACGTGGCCGTGAGCGGGACCGCCCGCCCAGATGATGAGCTTGACCGCAGACTTGAGATCCCCTGCAGTGTCTCTGGCGAGGAGGTCCGTCGCCAGTTCGCTGGCGACCTTCTTGAGTTCGCTCGACGGCTGAGCCGTGTCCACCAGCCGCTGAATATGAGCGGCCCGATCCGGCTCCCGCGTCGCGCTGCTGATCGCGGACCGCGCGTGCTCGATGACACTCGCGTCGACGCCATGCGCTCCGATCGCCTTCAGGATGCCGTCAGACTTCCCCGCGTCCGCTCCCTGGATCCAGAGCCCACTCCGCTCGGCGGTGGTGAGCGCGGCGGCGTACGACGTCATCGCCGCGGGTGTGAACCGGCCGGCGGCGAGCAACTCGCCCACTTCACCGACCGGCGGCGCCAACCGCAACCAACTGTCCGCGATCTTGGTGGTCAGCTCATCGGCAGGAACGGCCTGGACCTCGGCCACCGGCGGCGCGGCACCACCGAACCGGCCCCGAACAGCGAGCTTGAGCCGAAGAACGGCCGTCTCTTCGTCATCGCTGAGGGTGTACTCGTCGAGAACACTCGACAGCGACGAGATCACGTCGACCGGCAGCTTCTCGCTGAGCCCGAGCCACTTGGTGATGGTGTCCTCGGACAGCGCAATCGACTTCAGCGCCTTCCGCAAATCGTCGACCAGCATCGAGATCAGCTGATCATCAGAACCGAGCGACGACAGTCGGACAGTTGTGTCGAACAGGACTTCCTTCCGAGGCCAGCGCAGTACGCGCTCGGCCTCGTCATCCGTCTTCCACTGCACCGCGGACAAGGCGTCGCGGACGGCCGTCGACAGAACTTCCTTGTCCACGGTCGCCAACGCCCGCACCTTCGCGATCACATCCGGCAGCCGGGACCGAAGATCGTCGTCAGCAACGGTCGCCAACGCGGGAACGAGCTTCTCAACGAGCATCTCCGCCGCGAGCGCCGCCGTCTCCGAAGTTCGATCAGGAGCTTCGTCCGGCAGCAGCCCGGCCCAGGTGGTCCACGCCGAGGTCGGGTAGTCCCGGATGCCGGCCAACGCGTGCCAGGCGCGCAGATCCGCCGACTCCATCGTGCCGATCAAGCGGTCTGCGTTGCCGACCGCCCACGTTCGGAGCGCCGCGCAAGCTGCCGTTGACTGCAATTCCTCGACAACGGCCGACACCATCCACTCGCCGTCGGCCCGCGGACCGACGGCTTCGATCAGCGCGTTGACGCGTTCGACCCCGAGCCCGGTAGGTACAGCATCCGCGGCCGCCGGAGCCGTCCCAGCGGCCGCGGTCGCCGCGGCTGGTGCCGGGTCGGGTTCAGGCATCTCGAGGTCGTTGAGGACCTCGAGAACCTTGGCCTTCACGGAGTTCCACAGACCGTAAGCATCGTCCACCGACACGTGATGCAGCGCCGTCAGCAAGGGCTGCGGGACGGCCTTGAAATGCTCCACGAGCAACTGCATGACGGCCTGACCGGTCGTCTCGTCCACGTGCGGCATCAGCCGGGCGAGCCGGTCCAGAACGTCCTCGTCGAGTCGGTTCTCACGCAGCTTGCCCAGCAGTTGTTTCGCCACCTCGCCCGCCTCCAGCCAGCACGCGACCATCAGCGCTCCCGGCAACGACTGCTGCGTGAGCGAACCCGCCTTCGCGGCCGCGATCAGGGGCGCGCCAGCTTCCCTCGCCACCACTTCCTGGTGCTCAGCATCGACCCGCTCGATCAACCTGCAGGCCGCCTCATACGCGAACGCCTGTCCCGGCCCGACAGCGCCTTCCCCCTCGACGACCAGCAGTGGGATGCCCACGGCCAGCGTCGCCGAGTCCGCGGCGCTGAACGCGGCGAGGATCTCGTCCGGAGCCGTGTCCGTCGCGTAGTCGATCACGTCCCCGAGGTGCGGATCGGACAGCTGTTCGCGCCCGGCCGCACCTTGGAGGTACATCAGATCCGGGCGCGGATCGTCGATGTTCACCGCGGCGATCTTCGCCAGGTACGACGCGAGCTGGTGGCGGAGCGTGTCCTCCGCGTGCTCGGCCTTGTCAGCGGCGTTGGCGGACTCATCGCGCAGCAACTCACCCGCCGGCGACTCTCCGTCGTCACCCTCGTCCTCGTCGTCGATCACCTCGAACCGCCGTACGGCCTCGATGGTCCGCGGCGCGGTCGGCTTCTCCTCACCCCGCAGGTACCACAGGAGTCTTGGGACGCGGCGCATCTCCTCCGCGACCGCCGGGAACTCGGTCTGCAGGACGGTCAGCACCGCGAGCTCTTCAGCCCGCTCCAGCCACGCGATCCCGCGCGCCTGCGCGATCCGGACCGTCGTCGCGTAGTTGTTGAGCAGGATCTTCACCCGCCGCGGGCTACGCACATGCACCGGGACGAGCGCAAAGATGGTGCGGTCGTACGTCTGGTTCCCGGCCGCCCGTAGATCCTCCCAGACACCGCCCTGCGTGCCGGCCAACTCGCGGGCGAACTGAGTCAGCGCCCGCGGCCGCAACGGGGGCAGCGCGATTTGGTGCTGGAAGATCTTGTCGAGGAACGCGCCCGGGGTGGCGTAGTACGGTTCCAACTCCCGGACGGGCTTCGCTTGCGGAACATTCAGCAGAGCGCGCTCCAGTACCTCGCGGTCTGCTGCCACCACGAAGGCGCAGCGGTCCTCGTCGAGGAAGGTTTTCAGGTCGACCAGGGTGGCGACGACGTCGTCGGGCGAGCACCGGTCCAGCTCGTCGATGAAGACGACCAGGCGGTCTGGTTTTCCTTTCAAGGCCTTGTCCACCAACTTCCGGAACCTACTGGCGAACTGATCGGCGCCGACCGGCGCCGGGGTGATCTTGGTGGTTACGGCACCTTCGAACGCCTTCGGTCCGACCAGGACCGCGACCAGTGCCAACCCGAAGACCGTGCCCGCCTGCGGGATCAACGCCTCCGCAGTCGCGTTGAAACCGCGGTCCGTGAACAGCTTCGTCGCACCCGCCTGAACCAGGATCCACAGTGCCGCCACAACGGCAGCCAGCCCGATGCCAGCGAGAAGCGAGCGCCAATTCTCCCTGGCCCAGGCGGAGATACTCAGCTTCGTCTTCGTCTGGTCCTGGTGGAGTCCGTCGACGAAGTCGGCGTCGGTGAGTCCCAGGCTGTCCGACAACGAGTCGATGAAGTTGCGCTTGAGCTCCTGGCCGCCGTACTTCCAGGCGTCGTAGCGGGCCACTCGGACTTTCGCCCCCGCCGCGGCCTCGAGGTGGCTAGTGATCATCGAGTAGATGCTCGACTTCCCCGAACCCCACGGCCCGAACAGCGCGATGTTCACCGGCGCCTCTGCCTTGAGCGCGATCTCGGCCACGGCCTTCGCGATCGCCTCGTGGTCGAGCAGGTCGGTGTAGTCCGCGCCGAGACGGTTGTCGGGGATCAAATCTTCCCGCCGTACAACCTCCGCCGGTGGAGCACCTGGCTTCTTAAACATGTCCGCCCCTTTGTTCCTTGGACGGACAGTAGACGGCGGGACCGACAATTCGCTCGAGGCGGAGTTCGAAACGCCGGTCCCGCCGCGGTCAGGCGCTAGCTCTGGATGTCGGCTGAGTCGAGAGCGACGTTGTGGTCCGCGCTAGCCGGGTTCTTGTCCAGCTGCGGGACCAGTACAACGCGGCTGCGGCGGAGAGGCAGGTGGCCGAGAAGGCGCTGGCTTCGTTGCCAACTCAGGTGACCATCACCAGGGCTCAGCTTGCGGAGTGGATCGATGAGCTGGGTGACATCGGAGCGGCCTTGAATGCGGCGAATCCGGAGGAGCTGAACGAGCTGTATGGCTCGCTGCGGCTTTCGCTGAAGTATCACCACGCCGACCAGACGGTTGACGTGGAGGTCGACCCGATGGGGGACCGTGTGGATAAGGTCTGTGTCCGAGGGGGGACTTGAACCCCCACGCCCTAAAACGGGCACTAGCACCTCAAGCTAGCGCGTCTGCCTATTCCGCCACCCGGACGAGTGGTCCGCACCGGCTCTGCGGTGCTGACCGGAGAACAGTAGCAAACTCCAGGGGTGGAATTCACATCGGGCGGGTGGGGGTGTCTGATGGGGGCGAGGGAAGGGTGGGTGGGGACGGTGGAGATCGATCTCGCGGCCGTGGAGGCGGAGCGTGAACGGGTCAGGGCGGCGTACCTGAGGGGTGGGCGTACGTCGTCTGCGCGTGGGCTGCATCACACTGCGTTACTGTGTTCGGATGTCGAGCGGACGGTGCGGTTCTACCAGGACGTGCTCGGGTTTCCGTTGACCGAGATGGTGGGCAACCGGGACTACGAGGGGTCGACGCACTTCTTCTTCGACATCGGGAACGGGAACCTGCTCGCCTTCTTCGACTTCCCAGGGCTCGATCTCGGGCCGTACGCCGAGGTGCTCGGCGGGCTGCACCACCTGGCGATCTCGGTCGCGCCGGACAGGTGGGAGGAGCTCAAGCGGAGCCTGACCGAGAACGGCGTCGAGTTCCAGGAGGAGAGCGGTACGTCGATCTACTTCCACGACCCCGACGGCGCCCGGATCGAACTGATCGCCGACCCGCTGGGCGAGATGTACGGCCTCAAGGTCCTCTGACCGACCCGCGCGCCAACCGCGCCACCTGACGCGCCCGCCGCAACGGCTCCGGCGTACGACGGCCGGCGAGGCTTGACGAGACCACGCGGACCGCGGCCGGCAGGCCGGTCCGCCATCCCGGGTGGACGACGAGCGGCCGCGTTCCCGCTCGGGTGCGCAGCCACGTCGCAACCTGCTCGTCACCGTCGGCCAGCGGCGCGATCGCGCCCGGTACGTCGGCTGGCCATTCGCCGGCCGCGATCAGCGGCCGGTGTGTCACGCCGACACTGGGCAGATCCAGTACGGCGCCCAGCTGCACCGCCAGCCCGGCTCGTCGCGGATGATCACGCCCGGTGGCGTCCAGCAGTAGGACGTCGGGTCCGGGAGTGAGGCGCCGTACGACGTCCTCGAGCAACGGGCCGATCCGAAGTGCCAGCAGGCCGGGAACGTACGACGCGGACGCCGCGCCCGCAATCGCCGAGCGGCCGGCGACGCGGGGGCCGTCCATCACCACGGCGGCGGCCCACGCCGGATCACCTGCCTCACCAGGACCGGTCAGGCCGCGCGGGAAGCAGACCCAGACTCCGCCGATGAGAATGTGGTGCGGGGGAGTCCACGGCGGTGGCGAGGCCGTGGCGAGCTCGTTCTGCGCCGCCTCCAGTTCAGCGGGCGTGGTCGGCCAGTGCACGGTCGAACCAGTCGCGGGCAAGGTCGGCGACTCGCTCCAGCGTTCCCGGCTCGGCGAACAGATGCGTCGCCCCAGGCACGATCTCGAGGCGGTTCTCGCACCGCAGGCTCTGCTGTGCCTCACGGTTGAAACCCAGTACGTCGGGATCGCGCTCGCCGACGATCAGCAGGGTCGGCGCCCTCACGGACGCCAGCCGCGGTCCGGCGAGGTCGATCCGCCCACCCCGTGAGACCACGGCACCGACGTCGGCTCCGGCCGCGGACCACAGTGCGGCCGCTCCGCCGGTGCTCGCGCCGAAGTACCCGACCGGAAGCCTGTCGACGGTGCCCAGGCCGGCAGCCCAGGACCGGGTCGCCGTCAGTCGCTCGGCCAGAAGTTCGATGTCGAAGACGTTCCGCCGGTCAGCGGCCTCCTCGGAGGACAGCAGGTCGAAGAGCAGGGTTGCGAGACCAGCGTGGTTGAGGACACGGGCGACGTACTGGTTCCGCGGGCTCTGCCGGCTGCTGTCGCTCCCGTGAGCGAAAATCACCAGCCCGGAGGCGCCGGCCGGAACGGTCAGGTCACCCGGCAGCCGGATGCCGGGCAGCTCGACGCCGACTTGGTCGCTCACGACGGCCGCGATCCGTCGTACGGGTGCTCGACCAGGGCGACGACGCGGGCCGTCAGGAACCTGGCGGTGCGGACGGGCGTGCCGGAGCGGGTCACCTCGGTCACCTCGGTGAGGTTGCGGGAGGAACTGATCTCGACCCGCCGACCGGCCTTGGTGGCCGTGACCTCGTACGTCGCCACGCTGTTGCCCGTGTCGACCACGATCTCCACCCGGTCACCCTTCACAGTGTTCAGTTACCCGGTCGGCCCCAGGTCATTCGGAATGCGGCAGGATGGGCGCATGACGACCTCCAGCGACCGACCGTCGTACGCCGCCGATGCCGAGGTGGTGGAGCTCTGCAGTGAGCTGATCCGGATCGACACCACGAACTACGGGAACGGCAAGAGCAACGGTGAGCGGGGCGCGGCGGAGTACGTCGCGGCGAAGCTCGACGAGGTCGGCATCGAGTCCACGATCTACGAGTCGGAGCCGGGGCGGGCGACGCTGGTCGCGCACTGGGACGGCGAGGACCAGAGTGCGGACCCGCTGCTCGTGCACGGGCACCTGGACGTGGTGCCGGCCGACCCGAAGGACTGGAAGGTCGACCCGTTCGCGGGCGAGATCTTCGACGGCTGCGTGTGGGGCCGCGGCGCGGTCGACATGAAGGACTTCGACGCGATGGTGCTGTCGGTGGTCCGCGCGCGGCAGCGGGCCGGCGTGAAGCCGCGGCGTCCGGTCCGGCTGGTGTTCACCGCCGACGAGGAGGCCGGCGGCGTGTACGGCGCCCAGTGGCTGATCAACAACCACCCGGAGACGGTCGCCGACTGCACCGAGGGCATCGGTGAGGTCGGCGGATTCTCGATCACGGTCAAGGACGACCTGCGGCTGTACCTGATCGAGACCGCCGAGAAGGGCATGAACTGGATGCGCCTCAAGGCCCGCGGTACGGCGGGCCACGGGTCGATGGTGAACACCGACAACGCGGTCACCAACCTGGTCGAGGCGGTCACCCGGATCGGCTCGCACGAGTGGCCGCTGCGGGTCACGCCGACGGTCCGCGAGTTCCTGAAGACGCTCGAGGACGTGCTCGAGGTGGAGCTCGACCCGGAGGACATGACGACGACGCTGGCGAAGCTCGGCAGCTTCAGCCGGATGTTCGGCGCGACGATCCGCAACACCGCGAACCCGACGATGCTGAACGCCGGCTACAAGGTGAACGTGATCCCCGGCGACGCCGAGGCGCATATCGACGGGCGGTTCCTGCCCGGGTACGAGGACGAGTTCTACGCGACCATCGACGAGCTGCTCGGCGACAAGGTGCAGCGCGAGACCGTGGTCACCGACATCGCGCTCGAGACCGAGTTCTCCGGCGGCCTGGTGGACGCGATGAAGGCGTGCGTGCAGGCCGAGGACGCGCAGAGCCGGTTCGCGCCGCTGCTGATGTCCGGCGGTACGGACGCCAAGTCCTGGAGCCGGCTCGGCGTGCGCTGCTTCGGGTTCGTACCGCTGCAGCTGCCGCCGGACCTGGACTTCATGGGCATGTTCCACGGCATCGACGAGCGGGTGCCGACGTCGGCGCTGGAGTTCGGCTCGCGGGTCCTCGACCGGTTCCTCGATCAGGCCTGAGAGAGCTCAGCCTCGCAGGTGGCTCGGCCGGTGCGTGACCTGTTCGATGTCCTCCGCCGCCGCGAGCACGAGCTGGTGGGACAGCTCGGACAGCGCCCGGGCCGCGGCCAGTTCGTCGCCGATCTGCGGCACCTCCTGGTCGTTCGGATGCCGGTACGCCGTACCTCGCGCCGAGATCTGCTCGTCCGCGTGGGTCCGCAGCCGTGCCTCGGCCCTGGTCGTTCGCTCGTCGTTCTCCTCGTCGATCACGATGTCGACCACCCATCGGCGCATCGTTGACATCGCACTCACCTTCGTCCACAGAGTTCCTACTCCGAGCGTCGTCCTTCGTCGCCCCGAGCGCCAGATCGGAGCACGATTTCCGGTCGATTGAGCAGGCCCGAGTGCAGGAAGTCCGCCGCGTGCTCGATGTGCTGCAGGTCGAAGCGCCGTCCGTGGCGTGCGGTGACGGCGGCGGCCGCGTCGAGCAGATGCTGGTCGGCGGAGAGGGCGTTCGCGGCGGTGTTGTGTACGACGACGCGCAGCCGGTTCACGCCCCGTCGGGCGGCGTCGGTGAGGTCGACTCGGTACGGCGGCGCCCAGAGCGAACCGCAGTGGGTGTCGTTCAGCCAGATGTCCGCGGCGACGCCGACCGGCGGGGTGATGAGAGCGCGGTAGGAGTTGGCCGGGACGTACGGCTCGCTGTCGGGTGCGACGGGCCGGCCGGGGCCGAAGTCCAGGAAGACTCGGTCGGTGGTGTCGGGGAGTTCGAACTCGGTCGAGTAGGTCGCGGACCCGGAGTACGTCGCCAGCTCCGGGTCGTCCTCCCAGCGGTGCGGAAGGCTGACCCGCCGAATGTCGTCGCCAAAGGCAACCAACCAGTCGCTCACGACCGATCCGACCGGTTGGTAGACCGGCTGGGGCGTCTCGGGCTCGGCGGTGGGCAGTAGGACGGCGGACTCGTAGGGGTGCAGGGTCAGGGTGCGGGTGACCGTCACCTCGTCGGAGAGTGCGCTCCAGCGTTCCATCGGTTCGTCGAGGGTCAGCGTGCGGGGCGCCGCGCCGGTGTTCGCGATGAAGTAGAAGTCGCCGTCGTCGAGTCGCCGGTGCACCACTCCGACGTCCTCCGGCGGGGCGATCGGTGCCGCGGGCAGGTGGTCGGCCAGCGTCGAGACATCGGTGACCACCGTCCCGCCGGCGGCAACCACCGCGTCCAGCCAGCGCCGGGTCTCCGGCGGCGTGGTCGTTCCCTCCGGTACGACGACCAGCGGGACATCGGCCGGGTCCACCACCGCGAGCGCGTCGTCGTCGATCAGGTCGAAGTCGAGCCCGGCCTCGCGGATCGGGCGCGGGACGCTGTCCGGGATGAGCCGGCGGACGACCCGGTACAGGTTCAGCGGCTCGGCGTGGTTCGCGGCGGCGTACGCGTCGGAGGCCGGGATGTAGATCTTGACCGGGCGGACCGGCGTACCTTGCTGGAGGAGCCACGAGAGCCGGTGGAGCGACCCGAAGAGAGCCGTTGCCGTCGGCCACCAGGGGTTGCGGTCGTCCAGTGCGCCCGCGGCGTAGAAGATCCACCCGAGGCCGGGACCGTCGGACGGCGAGTACGGCCAGCCGTGGCCGATCAACTGGTTGACGCCGGACAGGAAGTGTTCGTGCGCCTCGCCCTGCAGATCGAGCGGCGTCGCGCGGAACGACGGGGAGTGCACCCACGTCCAGACCTCCGCCGACACCACTGAACGTCCGTACAGCTGGGCGGCCGACGACGCCCACCGGGTCTCCGGGAGCCGCGTCCATCCCCAGCCCTCGCCCTCGAACATGTCGGCGAACCGGTAGCTGCTCATCGTCGCGGGCGGCTCGCCGTAGCTCTGGATCCGGAACGGCACCCCATGCCCGGCCGCCCAGCCCCGGAAGACCTTCAGAAAGTTGTCCTCGTACAGCTCCGACAGCGTCCGCCCGAAGTCGATCCGCAACTGCCGCGACCCATCGGTGTCCACCAGCAGCTCGTAGAGCCGCGGCCGCAGATCGTACCCGCGACACTGCATGAACTCCTCGAACATCCCGGGCGTCCAGTCGCCGCCGTACACCTCGAGGCTGTCGCAGAACACAGACCCGAGCAGCTCCGGCGTCGCCGCCTTCACCAACGGCTCCGCCACGCACTGGATGTGCTCCGCCGCGGCAGCCGCCGAGTAGTGGTCGAGCGTCAGCCCTTCGGCGCCGACAGCCGCCCGCTTCACGTTCTGCCCGGTCACCCGCGACGTGGCGATCAGCACCTCACGCGGCTGTCCACCGGCCGGGACATGGATTGTCCCGTCGCTGACCGGCACCTCGACGTACGACGACGGCGCGCCGGCCGACCCGTCACCGACGTACGCCGCCACGAACTCGTCGCCGGGCCAGGCCGCCACGATCGGTACGTCGTACGCCGTCGCGCCGATCTCGCGCCGGTCCCAGTGCAACTGCCGCGCGGCCAGCGCGGGGCCGATGTGCGGACCGCCGTACGACCATCCGCTCCCGAGCGTCACGTCGAACCGCAGCCCGAGCGCCCGCGCCTTCCGTGCCGCGTGACCGACCAGGTCGAGGAACTCCGCGGAGCCGAACGGAGCGGTCACCGGCCCCATCGGGTACACGAACGCGACCTCGGCGCCGCCGAGTCCCGCCGCGGCCATGGCGTCCAGCTCGCGGTCGATCTCGTCTCGCTCGATGGATGGCCCGAACCACCACCAGCGCATCATCGGCCGCCCCTCGGGCGGCGGGTTCCGGAACTGTCGTCGTACGTCGTCGACGGTCGCCATGCCCTTCACTCCATAGCGACGGACGACCCCGGGTCAACGCCGGTGACCACTACCGGTCAGATCGTCCTGTGCAGTGGTGGCGCCCGACGTGAGCAGGTACTGGCCGACCGCGTACGTCGACATGGTCAGCGCGCCCCGCCCGGGGAAGTCGCGGCCGGCCATCCGGAGCGCGATCAGCGCATCCGAGACGAGAAACAGTGCGCCGCCGACGCCGCTGCGGCGGTTGTGCCAGCGGGACGCCACAGCGGTTGCCGTCAGCAACAAGGCGTAGACCGCGACCGGCACGCGCTGGTTACCGAGACCGGGGGAGAGGACCGCGATGAGAGCAGACCACAGCGCCGCGTACGCCGCGAGGACCCGCCACGACCGCTGCGCCGGATCGGCCAGGAACACCGCGAGATAGCACGCGTGCGCTGCCGCGAAGGCCGCCATACCTGCCAGTTGCAGATCGGTCTCGAGCAACAGGTCGCCGGCCGCCGACGCCAGCAACGCCGCTTGAACCAGTGGCGGCGCGTCCTGGGTCCGCGACCACTGCCACAGCAACGGCATCAATGTCACCTTGCTGGCCTGCTTCAGGATCTTGGCGTCGATCACGATCGCCGCGACCTGCACCACGGTCGCACCCCAGAACCCCGCCAGCACCCGGCGCCCCCGCAGCATCCGCCCCAGACTCATACGCCCGAGTCTGCCCGACGAGGCCGCCCGACTCACCGCTGTTCACGACAAGTTCAATGTGGCGCGCAGGTGGGGGAGGTGGGCGATGAGGGGCTTGGGCGGGGTGGGGGTGGTGACGACGGAGAGCGTCAGGCGGTAGTGGAAGGGGGCGGGGGTGAGGTGTTCGCCGGAGCGGAGTTCGGTGGCCAGGGCGCTGCGGGGGACGAGGGCGAGGTGGGCGCTGCGGCGGGCCATGGCGATCGTCGTGCTGAGGGTGACGCCTCGACGGGGGATCGCGCCCTGGGCGGCCAGGTGGGTGTGGATGTCCTCGATGCCGCGGTCGTACGTCGAGTAGGCGACCGGGCGGTCCTTCAGGGGCCGGCGGCCGCGGCCTGGCGGGCGGGCGCCGGGTGGGACGAACAGCACGAGTTCGTCGCGGCCGACGCGGCGGGCGACGGTGCCGCGGGGCAGTGTCATCTGGTCGGCGATCGCGATGAAGGCGGCGTCCATGGTGCCCTCCGCGACGCGTTCGACGAGGAAGTGGCCGTGGTCGACCTGCTGCTGGATCTCCAGGTCGGGGAGGTCCGCGTCGAGAACCGGGAACAGGATCGGCGCCAGGCTCGCGAACGTCCCGATCACGAGCCGCTGCGTGACGGCAGCCGCGCGGGTGGCGTCGTACACCTCCTCGAGGTGACCGAGGATGTGGTCCGCGCGACGGCTGAGCTCCGCGCCGGCGGGCGTGGGGCGCGCGCCGCGGGTGTCGCGTTCGAAGAGTTTGGTGCCGCAGAGCCGCTCGAGTCGGGCGAGGCGCTGGGACGCGGACGGCTGGGAGATGCGCAGTTCTCGGGCCGCGGTACCGACCGCGCCGGTGCGCGTGACCGCCTGGACCAGCCGCAGGTCCTCGACCGATGGTAATGAGGCCATAGGCCCAGCCTATGGCACGCGGGCAACTGTCACCGGCTACCTGGAGCCCGGCAGGACGCCAAGAATTCGAGGTGTGAGAGCGAGATCTGAGGCCCTGGCCCTGCTGGCGGGTGGCGGTACGGCGGACTTCGCGTTCCGGATCGCCCAGGTCGCGCTGCCGTTGGTGATCCTCCGCGAAACCGGATCGGTGGCGGCGACCGGATTGGTCGGGGGCGCCGCCGGCGTACCGGTGTTGCTGTCGCCGTGGTGGGCGCGGAAGGCGCGGCAGTGGGTGGATTCGGGACCGCGGCTGGCTGTGGTGGCACTGGTGTCCGCGATCGCATTGGCCTCGGTGCCGACCGCGGCGGGACTCGGCATCCTGTCGCCGGAGCTGCTGATCGTCAGCGGGCTACTGCTCGGCTGCGGCGACGCCCTCTCGAACCCGGGCCGCTCCGCATTGCTCGCCGACACCGGGGACCGCTGGGGCGAAGGCCGCGCGGTTCTCCTCCTGACCTGGCAGGACGGTCTCCGCCGGATGGGGATGCTCGTCGGCCCGGCGGTCGGCGCCCTGGCGGTGTCCTCCGGCTTCACGAACGAACTCCTGTGGGTGGAAGCGGCGGCCGTGGTCGCTGCGGGTCTTCTCGCCTGCACCGTGCCCGCGCAACGAATACCGGCAGCGCCGGGGGCCGCGGGTCCGGAGATGCCGTCCATCCGGGAGAGCCTTCGCGGCCGGACCGACGTGCTCTACGGCTGGATCGTGCGCGGGACCGGCTGCGTGACCTGGTTCGCGTTCACGCTGGGTCTGTCCGTGGTGGGCGAGGAACGCGGGCAGCCCGGCGTGTACCTGGCCGCCGGTATGACGGGGTACGGCGTGGGCTCGCTGATCGGCACCGCGGTGTCGCTGGCAGTCGTACGACGTACCAAGCCGGTCGTGACTGCCGCGGTCGCGTGGGGCTGGTCCGGACTGTGCTGGGTCGGGATGGGGGCCTGGACGACTCCGCCGGTCGTCGCGGGGATGGGGGCGCTCTCGGGCGTCACCGTGGTGATCGGCATCGCGGCGATCTCGGTGCTCATCACGCGGTCGTCCGAGGGCGCACAGCGGCGGACGCTGCTGTCGGGGCAGAGCGTGGTCGTGAACGCCGGCAGCGCCGCCGGGATGCTCGCCGGCGGACCGATCATCGGCGCGGTCGGGGCCGAGCACACGCTGATCGGCTCAGGCCTCGTCACCGCAGTCGTCGCGCTGGCGATCCTCGTCCGGAGCCAGACCCCAACTAATCGGGGTAGGCGGCTGCTGCCGGCGCGCCGACGATCGATGGCATGACGACAACCGTGAGTACGACAGAGAGCAACAAGACCGTGGTCCGGGGCTTCATCGACGGACTGTTCAGCGCTGGAGACCTCGGCGCCGTGGACACGTACCTGGCCGAGGACTTCGTGAACCACGACCCGCCGTTCGGTGTCACGCCGGACCGTGACGGGATGCGGAACGCGGGCCGGCTGATGCGGACGGCCTTCCCGGACTGGCGGAGCGAGCTGCACGCTCTGATCGCGGAGGGCGACATCGTCGTGGAGCGCTTCACGGCCGGTGGGACGCACCGCGGCGAGGTGATGGGCGTGCCGCCGACGGGACGACGGGTCACGCTGCCGGGAATCAACATCTTCCGGCTCCGGGACGGCCTGATCGTGGAGCGCTGGGGACAGCTCGACGATCTCGGATTCCTGCGGCAGCTCGGCCTGGTACCGGCGTAGTACCGGCGTAGCATCACGATCATGGGGGCGGGGGATCGCCTGGAGGTGCTGATCCGGCGCTGTTACGCGGGGCTGGACGCCGATCAGTTGCGTTCCGAGGTGCTCGCGCGGTTGCGGGGTGTACTGACGGTCGACGCGGCGTTCTTCGCGACGGTGGATCCGTCGACGGTGCTGTTCACGTCGGCGGTGGCGGACGAGCCGCTGCGCGCGGTCACCGAGCAGTTCCTGGCGAACGAGTTCGGGCAGGACGACGTGAACAAGTTCGCCGTCCTCGCCGGCGGGGCGGAGCCCGTGCGGTCGCTCGGGCAGTCGACGCGGGGCGACTGGGCGGCCAGCCCGCGGTACGTCGAGGTGATGCGGCCGCTCGGGCTCGGAGACGAGATGCGGGCCGCGCTGAGGTCGAACGGCAGGTGCTGGGGCGTGCTGTGCCTGCACCGCGAGGACGCCGGCGCGGGCTTCGCCGAGCACGAGATCCAGCTCGTACGACGGCTCGCGCCACATCTCGGTGAGGGGCTACGCCGGGGATTGCGGGAGGGGCCGGCAGAGGCCGGAACGACCGGGGCCGAGACGGTGCCTCGGGTCGGGCCTGGTGTCGTGGTGCTTGATGCAGGACTGCGGCTGGAGTCGGTGAGCACTGAGGCGGAGTACTGGCTCGACGAGATCGGTGCGCCGGGGGAGTTACCCGTCGCGGTGCGGTCAGTGGCCGCGCGGATGCACGCCGACCGATCGACCGCCCGGCTGCGGGTCAGGACGCGCCGTGGCGAATGGCTGGAACTGCAGGCCTCCGAGCTCGGCGAGAACGGTCAGACTGCCGTGGTGATCGAGCCGGTGACCGCGGCCGAGCTGGGGTCGCTGCTGCTCGACCTGCACGGGCTGACGCCGGCTCAGCGGCGGGTGACCGAGTTGCTGCTCCGTGGTTACTCGACCCGGCAGATCGTCGAGCGGTTGTGCCTGTCGCCGTACACCGTGCAGGAGCACGTCCGCGCGTCGTTCGACAAGGTCGGCGTCGGGAGCCGACGGGAGCTGGTGAGTGTCCTGCTCAGAGGGTCCGCATCACGCGGATGATGCGGCGGCGGAGCCAGACCCGCCGGGACCCGTCGGGGTAGCGCCTCAGCCGGGCAAGCTCCCATCCGCCGTACTCCGCGTGCTCGGTGAGCAACTTGCGCACCGCACCGCGGGACTCTGTCCTGGACACCTCGAACTGCTGTAGCTCGTACTCGGCCATCCACACCTCCAACTGCGCACTTCACGCACCCTCAGGAAACATCCTCCAGCGCCGCGACGATGGCGGGCGGCAATGTGAGCTCCTCCACACCGAGGACCGACTTCAGTTGTAACGCCGTCCTGGCCCCGACGATCGCCGCCGACACACCGGGCCGGTCCCGCACCCAGGTGAGTGCCACCTCGAGCGGGGTCCAGCCGAGCCCGTCGGCTGCGCGCGCGACCGCTTCTACGATGCCCGAAGCCCGCCCGTCGAGGTAGGGGTCGACGAACCGGGACAGATGCTGAGACGCCGCGCGAGAGTCCGCCGGGATGCCCGTGCGGTACTTCCCGGTGAGCACGCCCCGGCCGAGCGGGGACCACGCCAGGATGCCGATCCCGAGACCGGCGGCCGCGCGGATCGCGTCCACCTCGGCGTCGCGGGCGAGCAACGAGTACTCGACCTGGTTCGCGACCGGGACGGCGCGGCCCGGCCACGCCTGCTGCCAGGTGACGGCCCGGGCGGACTTCCAGCCGGCGTAGTTCGACACGCCGACGTACCGCACCTTGCCGGAGCTGACGGCGTGGTCGAGCGCGGACAGCGTCTCCTCCAGCGGCACGTCGTCGGACCAGGTGTGCAGCTGCCACAGGTCGATGTGGTCGACGCCGAGCCGGCGCAGCGATCCCTCCAGGTCGCGCAGCAGCGCGCCGCGGGAGGTGTCGGTGATCCGCTCACCCCGGCGGACGCTGAACCCGGCCTTGGTGGCGATCACCACGTCGTCGCGGTCCACGACGTCACCGAGCAGGGACCCGATCAGCCGCTCGCTGTCACCGTCCCCGTACGCCGCGGCGGTGTCGATCAGCGTGCCGCCCGCGGACACGAACGCGGCGAGTTGCTCGCGCGCCTCGTGCTCGTCGGTGTCCCGGCCCCAGGCCATCGTGCCCAGGCCGAGCCTGCTCACCGCCAGTCCACTGTGACCGAGATAGCGCTGCTGCATGGTCCGAGCCTATTGCGGCCCGCCGACAACGGCTCGCTAGGCTCGCCAGTCATGCGACTCGGACTCAACATCGGCTTCGTCTACGGCGGCGACGATCATCTGGACCACCTGAGGCTGGTGAAGGAGGCCGAGGCACTCGGTTTCTCGGTCACCTGGGCCGCGGAGGCGTACGGCTCGGACGCGGCGACGCTGCTGAGCTGGATCGCCGCCCAGACCACGACGATCGACGTCGGCGCGGCGGTCTTCCAGATCCCGGCCCGGACCCCGGCGATGACCGCGATGACCGCCGCCACCCTGGACCGGCTGTCGAACGGCCGGTTCCGGCTCGGCCTCGGCGTGTCCGGACCACAGGTCTCGGAGGGCTGGCACGGCGTCCGGTTCTCTCAGCCTCTGCTCAGGACGCGTGAGTACGTTGACATCGTGAACGCGGCCCTGCGGCGCGAGACGGTGGCGTACGAGGGGAAGTACTTCACGCTGCCGCTGCCCGACGGACCGGGCAAGGCGCTGAAACTGACCGTGCGGCCGATCCGCGACCACGTGCCGGTGTACCTGGCCGCGGTCGGCCCGAAGAACCTCGAGCTGGCCGGCGAGATCGCCGACGGCTGGCTCGGGATCCTCAACGACCCCGGCTTCCTTGGAGAGCAGTTGAACCACGTCAGGACGGGTCGTGCGACTCGTCAGAAGGACCTCGACGGCTTCGACGTCGTGGTCACCACGCCGCTGATGACCGGCGACGACATCCAGGCCGCGGCCGACCCGATCCGCGGGTACGCCGCGCTGTACATCGGCGGCATGGGCAGCCGGGAGAAGAACTTCTACAACGACCTCGCGGTCCGGATGGGGTACGCCGACGAGGCCAAGGAGGTCCAGGACCTCTACCTGGACAAGAAGCACCGCGAGGCGATGGCCGCCGTACCGTTCGGGTTCCTGGACTCGATCTCGCTGCTCGGCGGCAAGGAGCGGATGGCCGAGAAGCTCACGGCGTACTCCGAGGCAGGAGCGACGACCGTCGCGCTGACGCCGTTCGCGCCGACCGTCGAGCAGCGGATCGCCGACCTGCGGACCGCCGCGCAGGCGCTGGAGCTGTCCGGAGTCGGCAACTGATGACGATCTGGGACGCCATCATCCTCGGCATCGTCGAGGGCCTGACCGAATTCCTGCCGGTCTCCAGCACCGGGCACCTGACGATCGTGTCGAAGATGCTCGGGCTGAAGATCGACGACCCGTCGATCACCGGCTTCACCGCGGTGATCCAGATCGGCGCGATCGCGGCGGTGGTGCTGTATTTCTGGAAGGACATCAAGCGGATCGCGATCGCCTGGTTCCGCGGGCTGATCAAGCCCGAGTACCGCGGCGAGTTCGACCACCGGATGGGCTGGTACGTGATCGTCGGCTCGACGCCGATCGTGATCGTCGGGTTCCTGGCCCGGGACCTGATCTCCGGGCCGCTGCGCAGCCTGTGGTGGGTCGCCGGGGCGCTGATCGGGTGGTCGGTCGTGATGGTCGCGGCCGAGCGGCTCGGCCGGAAGTCGCGGCCGCTGACCCGGATCACGATGGTGGACGCGATCGTGATGGGCGTCGTGCAGAGCCTCGCGCTGATCCCCGGTGTGTCGCGCTCGGGTGCGACGATCTCGGCCGGTCTGTTCTGTGGACTGGACCGGGTCGCGGCGACCCGGATCGCGTTCCTGCTGGGCATTCCGGCTCTGGTCGGCGCGGGCATCTACCAGCTGAAGGACGCGCTGAGCGGCGACGTCGGCGCCGTACCGCTGATCGTCGGCACGATCGTCAGCTTCCTGGTCGCGTACGCGTCGGTCGCGTGGCTGCTGCGGTTCGTGGCCAAGCACTCCACCGAGGTCTTCGCGTTCTACCGCGTCCTGCTCGGCATCGTTCTGGTCATTCTGCTGGCGACCAGCACGATCACCGCCACCTGAGCTGGTTGAGTTACAGCCAGCCCACCTTGCGGAAGAAGCGGTACATGGTGAAGCAGACCACTGCCATCAGCAGGAGGATCGCGTAGTACCCGAAGTGCCAGCGGAGTTCGGGCATGTTGTCGAAGTTCATGCCGTAGATGCCGGCGAGCATGGTCGGGACGGCGGCGATCGCGACCCACGCGGAGATCTTGCGCATGTCGTCGTTCTGCTGCACCGAGACGCGGGCGAGGTGGGCGTTCAGGGCGGACGTGAGCAGGGTGTCGATCGCCTCGGCCTGGTCGGAGACCCGGCTGAGATGGTCGGCGACGTCGCGGAAGAACGGGCTCGCCTTCGCGCCCAGCCCGGCCATGCCGTGCGCGAACTGCTCCATCGGCTCGCGCAGCGGGTCGATGGCGCGGCGCATCTCCAGCACCTCGCGCTTCAGCAGGTAGATCCGCTCCGCGTCGCTGGTCCGCTCGGGGGAGAACACCGACGTCTCGATCTCGTCGACGTCGATCTCGACCTGCTCGGCGACGCGCTCGTAGTCGTCGACGATCGCGTCCGAGATCGCCCACAGGACGGCAGCTGGTCCGTGCCCGAGCATGGACGCGCGCTCCTCCAGCGCCTGCCGCGTGGTCGCGAGTTCGCCGCCCTCACCGTGCCGCACGGTCACGACGTACCGCGGTCCGATGAAGGCGGTGACCTGCCCGGTCTCGACGGCGTCGCCCTCGTCGACGTACCAGAGGGTCCGCAGTACGACGAGCAGCGTGTCGCCGAACCGCTCCACCTTCGGGCGCTGGTGCAGCTGCAGCGCGTCCTCGATGGCCAGGTCGTGCAGGCCGAACAGCCGCTGGACCCGCTTCATCTCCGCGTCGGACGGCTCGTGCAGACCGATCCAGCCGAACGAGTCGGCCTGGTCGTCGATGGCCTGGGCAACGGTCTCAGGATCCCTGGGCAGGTCCCGCCGTTCCCCCTCGGCATACACCCCGCAATCGACGATCACAACTCCATCATGGCACCACCACTTGCGCGGACCGGATAACGTGCACCTCATGCCCACGGTGATTCTGGTCCGCCACGGCCGTAGCTCCGCAAACACGTCCGGGACGCTTGCGGGCCGCACGCCCGGGGTCAAGCTCGACGACGCCGGCGTCGAGCAGGCCGCGGCCGTCGCACAGCGGCTGGCCGGCCTGCCGCTGGCCGCGATCGTCACCTCGCCGCTCGAGCGATGCAAGCAGACCGCCACCGCGATCGCGCAGCACCACGACGGGTTGCGCCCGGCAACGGACCGGCGGCTGACCGAGTGCGGGTACGGCGACTGGACCGGCAAGAAGATCGCGACGCTCGTCAAGGACCCGCTGTGGGCCGTCGTACAGCAGCACCCGTCGGCCGTCACGTTCCCCGGCGGGGAGTCGATGCGGGCGATGCAGCAGCGGGCGGTGGACGCCGTCCGGGCGCACGACGCGGAACTGGCGAAAAGCCATGGTGACAACGCGATCTGGGTCGCGGTCTCGCACGGCGACGTGATCAAGGCGATCGTCGCGGACGCGCTCGGTCAGCACCTGGACACGTTCCAGCGGATCGTCGTGGACACCGCCTCGACGACGATCATCACCTACACCGCGACCCGCCCGTTCCTGGTCCGGCTGAACGACTCCGGCAGCGAACTCGCGTCGCTGGTCCCTAAGCCGTCAGCGAAAGGCAAGCCCAAGAAGCAGTCGTCCGACGCGGTCGTCGGTGGACGGTAATAGGGTCTAGGTATGGCGCGAGTTGTGCACTCCTACGACGACCCCGAGCGGTTCGTCGCCGGCACCGTGGGGGAACCCGGTGCGAGGACCTTCTTCCTGCAGGCCCGGGCCGGGCAGCGGCTCACCTCGGTGGCGTGTGAGAAGGAACAGGTGATGGCGCTCGCCGAGCGGCTCGACGTGATGCTGGACGAGGTCGCCCGGCGGTTCGACCGTGACCCGGTCACGCCGACAGGTGTGGACGACACGGCGCCGCTGGAGCAGCCGATCGAGGAGGAGTTCCGGGCCGGCACCATGACGCTCGCCTGGGAGGCCGACGCCGAGCGGGTGGTGATCGAGGTGTTCGCGGTGGTCACCGGCGAGCAGGCCGACTTCGAGGAGGAGACCGACCCGGTCACCGCCGCGATGGAGTCCGACGACGCCGAGGTGTTCGTGGTCCGGATCACCGAAGAGCAGGCACGGGCATTCGCCCGGCGCGCGGTCGCCCTGGTCGCGTCCGGCCGCCCGAGCTGCCCGTTCTGCGGCCGGCCGATCGACGCGGACGGCCACATCTGCCCGCGGGCGAACGGCTACCGCAGGCACCTGCCGGAATGACCGCAAATCCCGAGCTCCTCGCCTTAGGGGAGTTGTCACTGCACGGCCGCCTGGTCGCCGCCTCGAACGGCACCTACCAGGGTTCGGTCAGCCTGTCCGGCGAGACCGCGACCGTGGTCTACAAGCCGGTCGAGGGGGAGCGCCCGCTGTGGGACTTCCCCGACGGCACGCTGGCCCAGCGCGAGTTCGCGGCGTACGTCGTGTCCGAGGCGCTCGGGTGGAACGTCGTACCGCCGACCCTGCTGCGCGACGGGCCGCTGGGCGTCGGCATGGTGCAGTTGTGGATCGACGAGGCCGAGCTCGGCCCGAGCGAGACCGAGCTCGTCGACATCGTTCCGCAGGGCCGCGTCCCCGACGGCTGGGTCGGCGTGCTGGACGCGCTCGACGGCCGGCACAACCCGGTCACGCTCGTGCACGCCGACACCGACGCGCTGCGCCGGATGGCCGTGTTCGATGCCGTGGTCAACAATGCCGACCGCAAGGGCGGTCACGTGCTGAACCCGGGCGACGGCCGGGTGTACGGCGTCGACCACGGCGTCACGTTCAACGCCGACGACAAGCTCCGTACGGTCCTGTGGGGCTGGGCCGGCGAGCCGATCCCGCCCGGGCTGCTGGACGACGTACGGCGTTTGGCGGATCAGCTGGCCGGTGCGCTCGGGCAGCAGCTGTGCGAGCTGATCACCACGGTCGAGCTGACCGCGACGCGGGAACGCTGCTCCACGTTGCTCAAGACCGGGACGTTCCCGTTCCCGAGCGAGGACTGGCCCGCGATTCCCTGGCCTGCCTTCTAGGTCGCTAGGGCTTCGGTTGCCCGCTGATGTTGCCGATGCGGCCGAGTTCGTCGAACTCGACGACGAGCGTGCTGCCGTTCGGCGCCGTTGCGCGGATGGCGTCCGGCGCTTCGTCGTACTGCACACCGAAGTGCTGCAGGTAGCCGCGGACGACCTGACGATGGTCGGACGGGAACACGTTGATCGCGTTCACCAGGAGCCGCGGCGTCGCGATCGCGTCGAACCCCGCCTGCGGGAGCTGCTCGTCCGCGACGTGCAGGTACACGTGCCCGCGGCCCTCGTTGATCGCGGTCGACCAGACGCCGCGGCCGCCGAGCACGGTCCCCGCGGTGATCGCCAGCATGATCGCCGCCTGCGCCGGCTCCTCGAACCCGCTCAGGTCCGGGCTGTCACTGGTGAACTCGGAGATCCCGTGCCGCTCGCCGAACTCGCGGATCGCGAGCGTCGGCGCGACGGCGGGAGCCTCCGGGCCGAAGCCCGGGTTCGCCCAGCCCCACAGCCAGGTGCGGTCGAGCTCCGAGAAGCTGCCGAGCAGCGAGATCCCGCCCAGCACGCCGCGCTCGCTGCTCAGCGTCCGCGTGTCGAGATCGGCCTGCAGGGAGTCCCGCCCGACCACCTCGTTGAACAGGTTCTGCTGCTGGATCGCGGCGGCGGCGATCCACCCGCCGTACGCCTGGAACTCAGGACTGAAATCAGCACTCATCGTCCGCGAGGCTATCCGCAGCCGGGGTGCACCGGCACGACCCGACCACGGAATGGAACCGTGTCGCGTCATTGAAAATCGGACTGGCATAAGCTCCGACACATGCAGGCGTGGACGAAACCAGACATCCCGGTCGTGCCGGGTCCGGCCCGGCGGCTTCGCCTGTACGACACCGCGTCCCGCGGTCCGGTCGAGGTGCCGCCCGCCACCTCGACCACCGAGGGCGGGACCGCCCGGATGTACGTGTGCGGCATCACGCCGTACGACGCGACGCACATGGGGCACGCGGCGACGTACGTGACGTTCGACCTGATCAACCGGCTCTGGCGCGACGCCGGGTACGACGTGGTGTACACGCAGAACATCACCGACGTCGACGACCCGCTGCTCGAGCGCGCGACCGCGACCGGTGTCGAGTGGACCGATCTCGCGGCGCGGGAGATCCAGCTGTTCCGCGACGACATGACCGCGCTGCGGGTGATCCCGCCGCAGCACTACATCGGCGTGGTCGAGTCGATCGACCTGGTCGCGGACGCGGTCGAGGATCTGCGGAAGGCCGGCGCGGTGTACTCCGTCGACGGCGACCTGTACTTCGCGGTGAAGGCGGATCCGGCGTTCGGCGGCGAGTCGAACTACGACCGGGAGACGATGCTCGAGCTGTTCGCGGAGCGCGGTGGCGACCCGGACCGGGAGGGCAAGCGCGACCCGCTGGACAGTCTGCTGTGGCGGCACGAGCGGCCGGGGGAGCCGGCCTGGGACTCGAGCCTGGGCCGCGGGCGTCCGGGCTGGCATGTCGAGTGCTCGGCGATCGCGCTGAAGTACCTCGGTATGACGTTCGACGTCCAGGGCGGCGGATCGGACCTGATCTTCCCGCATCACGAGATGTCGGCGAGCGGCGCGCAGGTGGCGACGGGGAAACACCCGTTCGCGCGCGCGTACGTGCACCAGGCGATGGTCGGCCTGGACGGCGAGAAGATGTCCAAGTCCAGGGGCAACCTGGTGCTGGTGTCGAAGGAGCGGCTGGCCGGTGCGGACCCGATGGCGATCCGCCTGGCGCTGCTGAACCACCACTACCGGACCGACTGGTTCTGGATGCCGTCGGACCTCACCGACGCGCAGGCGCGGCTGGACGTCTGGCGCGCGGCGATCGGGCGGGGCTCGGGACCGGACGGTGCGGCTGCGGTGGACGCCGTACGGGCGGCTCTGACCAACGATCTGGACAGCGCTGGTGCGTTGGCTGCGGTGGATGCTTGGGCCGAGGGCGAAGGTGATGACCACGAGGCACCTGCCCTGATCGCCCAGGCATGTGATGCCTTGCTGGGTGTGAAGCTCTAGCCCCGATTGCCAGCACCCCGAAGCGCGAACGCCCGACTGCGAGGACCCGGAAGCGCGAACGCCCGACGGCTCAGGCCGTCGGGCGTTCGTTGTGTTCTGAAGGTCAGCCGGTGACCGGGTGGTGGGTCTTCACCGGGGTCGGGACCGGCGCGGACGGCGGGGTCTCGACCTGGGCCGGCGCCGGGTTCGCGGGCTCGGGCACCGGCTTCGGCTTCGCGGCCGGCTTGGCACAGGTGGCCGACGCGAGGTTGATAGTCTCGGCCCCGCCGCCGAGGTCGATGCTCAGCCCGGTGATCGTGAACGCGCCGTCCGAGTGCTTGCCCTGGCTGTTGACCTTGATCGTCGCCAGCGGTGCGGCCGGCAGCGTCGCGCCCTGCTTGGTGCTCGGAAGCTTGACCGTCTGGCCGAGCAGCGTCAGCGTGCCGATGTCGACGCCGCCCTGGTCACCGGAGCACCACACATTCAGCGAGTCGATGGCGAGCAGCGCCTTCGGCGGTGTGAGCAGCAGGTTGCACAGGTCCGGCAGGTTCTTCACCGGCAGGTCCTTGGTGCTCAGCTGCGGCAGGGGCAGGCCCACGTCGGGCAGCGCGAGATCCGGGAGCGGCACCTCCTCGGCGCCGGTCTTCGGCAGGTTAGAGCACTGCTGCTTGAGCTCCGGCGGGACCTTCACCTGGCTGAGGATGTCCGGACCGACGACGACGTCGAACAGTTCCACCGAGGCGGAGTCGTTGCCGGCGGTCGCCGTACCGGCCCTGACCGAGATCAGCGGGTTCTGCGGGAGCTCGAGCGCGGAGGTCGTCCGCCGCTTGCCGTCCGGCGACTCCGCGTACGGCGTCTTCGGGATCGGCACCTGGCCCTCGGCGCTCACGGCGTACGCCGAGGACGGGCGCGCCGCCGCGTTGCCGGCCGGAGCGCTCGCGACCAGGCTGAACGTCACGACGCCCGCCACGGCCGCGGCCGTCAGCACCGTCGGAGTCAGACGCCCCCTCAACTGTCGTCGCATCGGAATCTCCTTATTTGCTGTCGATCAGGACGAGCGTCCCGAGCGGAATCTTCTGCAGGTGGGCGAGCGCAGCCTTCGGCACCCGGACGCAGCCGGCACTGATCGCGGCGCCGAACACGCGGGGATTCGGCCAGCCGTGGATCGCGACCGTACCAGGTCCGCCACCGAACGTGTCCAAGGTGGGACTGTGCGCACCCAGCGGCAGCACGATCGGCGAGGCGGAGCGGGTCTGGTCGACGATCGAGCCGAGCAGGAACGTCCGGCCGGGCGGCGTCGGCGTCTTCTTGGCGCCGACGCCGGCCTTCCAGGTGCCGAGGCTCTTGTTGTTCAGGAAGAGCTCCAGCGTCCGCGAGCTGGTGTGCACGCGGATCAGGTACGGCGAGGTGGCCCGGTCCAGGTCCTCGTCCAGGAGCCAGCCGGTGGACCGGTTGGGTTTGGAGGGGAGCAGGACCCGGACCCAGCCGTCGGTCTGCTCCACCACCGGCAGCCAGGTCGGACCGAACTGGGTCGGCCCGATCTTGCCGAACGCGTCCGCGTCCGGGGCGCTGTAGAGCGCCGTCTCGGCGCGCGGATGGACGACCAGGCCGGTCGTGCCGGCGAACGGCTGGGTGTCGAGCGGCGCGGTCGCGATCGTGGTCGAGGTCGTCGACGGGGAGAGCGTGCTCAGGTCGACCGACGGGCGGCGGTCCTTGTCGCCGAAGATGCCGACCGCCGCGACGATCCCGAGCAGGACGAGCACGGCCAGCGCAGGGACGGAGGTGCCACCCCGCTCGTCGCGCCGATCGCGCATGTCATGACTCCCCGTGATCCCGGTGACGGCGGACCGTCACCCCCCAGTTGTCCGGTCGAGAATAAACCCACTGGTAACAACGGTCCACACCCCGCGAGGGTTACACCGCCGCGTAGTGCGTCGCGATCTCGTCACTTGTCGTCAACCAGACGTCACTCTGCGAGGCGACGTACTCCAGAGCGAGATCCAGGTACTTCGCCCGGAACGGCTGACCGATCACGAACGGGTGCAGCGCGAGCGCCATCACCCGGCCCGAGTCGGCGGACTCGTCACGGAGTACGTCGTACTGGTCCTTCACCATCTGCAGGAAGTCCGGGCCGGTGAGTCCGCGGAGGAACACGCCCAGATCGTTGAGCTCGACGGTGTACGGGACGCTGAGCATGCCCGGGACGTTCAGGCGGTACGGCTGGTCGTCGTTGGTCCAGTCGAGGACGTAGCCGTACCCGAGCTCGGACAGCAGTTGTGGGGTGTTGTGGGTCTCGGTGAGCGCGGGGCCCATCCAGCCCTTCGGCCGCTGCCCGGTCGCGGTCTCGATGGTCTCGGTGATGTCGGTGAGGACGCGGCGCTCCTCGTCGAGCTCGTAGCCGGTGTGCAGGGTCGTGTTGGTGCGGCCGTGCGCCAGCCAGGCCCAGTTCCGCTCGGTGCCGGCCTTGATGATCTGCGGGTTGTCCTCGGCCACCTGCGAGTTGAGGAGCACGCTCGCGCGCAGGCCGTGTTTGTCGAGGATGTCCATCGTGCGCCAGACGCCGACGCGGGCGCCGTAGTCACGCCAGCCGTGGTTCAGCGGGTCGGGCTTGATGTCCATCGGCCAGATGCTGGTGGAGGGCTGGTCGGGGAGGAAGGTCTCGATGTTGAGGCCGACGTAGAACGCCACGCGTTTGCCGTCGGGCCAGTGCAGGGCGGGCCGTTCGGGGAGGGGGCTGTAGTCGTAGAGCGTCATGTTTCGACGGTAAAGTCTGACATCAGTGTCAGGTTCAAGTCCGGAGGTCGGCGATGCGGATCGGAGAGCTGGCGCGGCGGACCGGCGTGAGTGAACGGTCGCTGCGGTACTACGAGGCGCAGGGCCTGCTGGTGTCCGAGCGGACGCCGGGCGGGCAGCGGGAGTACGCCGAGCGCGCCGTCGATCGGGTGATCCTGATCCAGGAGCTGTTCGCGGCCGGGCTGCACAGCAAGAAGATCGCGGAGTTGCTGCCGTGCATGCGGGACCCGGACGGCGGACCGAGCGAGCGCGCCACGCCCGAGCTGGTCACCGAGCTGACGGCCGAACGGGACCGCATCGACCGGATGATCGCCGACCTCTCCACGTCCCGCGCCGTCCTCGACGACGTCATCACCACCGCGACGCGCGAACTCGCCTAGGCCCCGTCTAATCCGTCGGGTGGTTCTTGTTCCGGCGCTTGAGGTAGCGCTCGAACTCGGCGGCGATCGCGTCGCCGCTGGCCTCGGGGAGGTCGGTCGTGTCGCGCTGCTCCTCCAGCGACTGCACGTACTCCGCGACCTCCGGGTCCTCCTCGGTCAGCTCGTCGGCACCGCGCTGCCAGGCCCGGGCGAGCTCCGGCAGCTCACCCTCGGGGATGGCGAGGTCGAGCAGCGCCTCGATCTTGGTGAGCAGCGCCAGCGACGCCTTCGGGCACGGCGTACCCGCGATGTAGTGCGGGATCGCGGACCAGATGGACACCGCCGGCACGCCGAGCGTGCTGCACAGGTCGGCGAAGACGCCGGTGATGCCGGTCGGGCCTTCGTACGTCGACGGCTCCAGGCTCCACGCCGCGGTCAGCTCGTCGTCGGACGAGGTCGCGGACACCGGGATCGGGCGGGTGTGCGGCGAGTCCGCGAGCAGCGCGCCGAGGACGACGACGATCTGCGCGTTCGACTCGTCGACGAGCTCGAGCAGCTCCCGGGAGAACGCGCGCCAGCGCATGTTCGGCTCGACGCCGCGGATCAGCAGGACGTCGCGTCCGGTGTCGTCCGGGCGCGCCAGGTAGATCCGCGTGGTCGGCCAGGTCAGCCGGCGGCCGCCGTCCTCGTCCAGGGCGACCCGCGGGCGGTTCACCTGGTAGTCGTAGTAGTCCTCGGGGTCGATCGCCGTGACGAGCTCCGCGTCCCACTCGTCGATCAGGTGGTCGACCGCTCCGGTGGCCGCCTCGGCCGCGTCGTTCCAGCCCTCGAACGCGGCGATCACGACCGGGTCCCTCAGGTTCGCGAGGTCAACCACTCGCAGGCTCCCTGTCGTCTCTGTAGCCAATCCGGCCTGGACGTCCCAGCACCGGAAACCGGACTGCCCAGCCTACGTGCTCGCCCCGGGTCACGCGCCGCGTTTCACCGCAGGCGGAACGTGTCGCACCCCCCGAAACCCACCACCCGACCCGACCCGCGACAATGGACCCGCCGACCTTGAGCACCCACCAACCATTTCGAGCCCTCGAAAGTGGTTGGCGGGTGCTCGAGGTGCGGTGAAGGATGTGGAGACGCCGACGTAGAGGAGTTTGGGTGCCGGGCCTGCAAGCGGTGCTGTGGGACATGGACGGGACGTTGGTCGACTCCGAGAAGGTCTGGGCGGAGGTCCAGCTGGAGCTGATGCCCAGCCTCGGTGCGACCTGGACACTCGAGGACTGCATGACGCTGATCGGCAGCGACCTGCGGGACGCGGTGCAGATCTGGATGGAGCGCATCCCGGACGCTGTGATCACCGCCGACGAATTGGCGCACCGGATGTTCTCCGAGGTGGTCGTGGCGCTCCGCAAGGAGGTCAGCTTCCAGCCGGGCGCGCTCGAGCTGTTGCAGGCGCTGCGCAAGGAGGACGTCCCGTGCGCGCTGGTGTCGGCGTCGTACCGGGTGATGATCGACGCCGTTCTCGGCCACCTGCCGCCGGACCCGTTCGACGTGATCGTGGCCGGTGACGAGGTGACGCTCGGCAAGCCGCACCCGGAGCCCTACCTGACCGCCGCGACCAAGCTCGGCGTCGACCCGGCGTACTGCGTGGTGATCGAGGACTCGATGACCGGGACGCAGGCCGGTACGGCGGCCGGCATGTACGTCGTCGCCGTACCGCAGTGGGTGAGCATCCCGGACGCACCGCGACGGCTCGTCGTGAAGTCGCTCGAGCCGCTCACCCCGGAGGCCCTGCGCGCACTGCTCCGTTGAGGGGCTACCGTCACTTGGTGCCCTCGGGGGCGTTGTGCGGGTAACGGGCTGGGGAAAGGTGAGACGGTGAGCGAGTGGGTGCGCCGGGTGTCGGCGGCCGTGGCTGTGGGTGCGCTGGGGGTGTCCCTGGCTGCCTGCGGTGAACCGGACGACAACGCACCACACGCGGGTGAGCAGACCCCGGCGCCGATGCCGCTGCGGCTCGCGACGACGGACTCCGTGTCGTCCCTCGACCCGGCCGGCCGGTACGACGTGGCCTCGCGGACCGTCCAGGCGAACCTGTACCAGACGCTGCTCACGATCCTCCCGGAGAAGCCCACGCCGGTGCCGGACGCCGCGGACTGCCAGTTCGACTCGCCGACGACGTACACCTGCAGCCTCAAGGAGAAGCTGACCTTCGCGAACGGGCACGAGCTGACCTCGTCGGACGTGAAGTTCAGCTTCGACCGGCTGGTGCGGCTGCAGACGCCCGGGGGACTGGCCCCGCTGTTCACGTCGGTGAAGTCGGTGAGTACGCCGGACGAGCTGACCGCCGTGTTCAACCTGAAGACACCCGACGCGCGGCTCCCGTACCTGCTCACCACGACCGCGGCGTCGATCGTCGACGAGCAGTCGTACCCCGCGAACAAGCTGCTCGACACGAAGGCGGTCGGCAGCGGTCCTTATCAACTGGCCGCGTACACCCCCGGCGAGACGATCACACTGACGAAGTTCACCGACTACCGCGGGCCACGGGCGGCGCAGAACGACGGCGTCGCGATCACGACGCTCAAGGACTCGAACGCGCTCTACCAGGCGATGACGACCGGCAAGACCGATCTGGCGTTCCACGGGTTCGGGCCGAGCCTGCTGGAGAAGCTGCGCACGTCGGACCGCGTCCAGGTCATCGAGCCCGGCACCGCGGAGATCCGGTTCTTCGCCTTCCACATGAAGTCGTTGCTGTCCCGCAACCCGGCCGTACGGCGGGCCGTCGCGCAGCTGATCGACCGCCCGGCGATCGCGAAGAAGGCGTACGGCGATCACGTGTCGCCGCTGTACTCGGTCGTGCCGCCCGGATTCGGCGGGCAGTCCGACGCGTTCAAGACGGAGTACAGACAGCCGAACAAGGCAGCGGCGGGGGCGATCCTCAGAGACGCGAACATCGCGGTGCCCGTGCCGCTGACGGTCGGCTGGACGCCGTCGCAGTACGGCGTGGGCGCGAAGGCCGAAGTACTGGAGCTGAAGCGGCAGCTCGAGGCGTCGGGGTTGTTCCGGGTGACGTTGCGCAGTGCGGAGTGGCCGCAGTACCAGCAGCTGACCAAGGCGGGGGCCTACGACCTGTACCAGGGCGGGTGGACGCCGGAGTATCCGGACGCGGACGACTATCTGGCGCCGTTCGTGTCGACGTCCGGCGCGTTCGCGTCCAACGGGTACCGGTCGGCGGCCGCCACGAAGCTGCTGCAGCAGGAACGCGCCGAGCAGAACGGTCTGAGGCGCGACGACCTGATCGGTCAGCTACAGGGAGTGGTCGCTCGGGACGCGCCGGTGATCCCGGTCTGGCAGACGCGCTCCGCGGTGGTCGCCGGCAAGGACATCGCGAACCTGAAGACCGCTGTCGACCCGTTGTCCTTCCTGCATCTTTCCGGCCTTCGACGGTGACAATGCGGCCCTCGGCCGGTGACACAAAAATGCCATGGCAGTAACGATTCGCGAGGCCGCGGCGACCCTGGGTGCGACACCGTGGTTTACTGCGGAAAGTCCACGATACGGGACGATTTCCTGACGATCACGATCGGGCAACGCAGCACTTTCCGCGTTTGACTCCGGCGTGTAATGGCGGCAGGTTAAGGCGGCGGCATGACACGCCGATCACAACCATGAGGGGGCATGTAACGCGTGACGACTCCACTCGAGGTCGGGCCCGGCTCGTCGGCGGCGGATCCTGAAGCCGTCCTGGCCGGTGTGCGACGGATCGAGGGCCGGTCCCTCTCCCAAATCGCCTGGAGCAGGCTGAAGCGGGACCGGGTGGCGATCGCGGGCGGCATTGTCATCGTCCTGCTGATCCTGGTCGCGATCTTCGCGCCGCTGATCGTCAAGCTGCTCGGCCACCCGCCGAACGAGTTCCACCAGGACCTGATCGACACCAAGGGCGGCACGCTGGCGCCGATCGGCCGGTTCGGGGCGATGAGCTGGGACCACCTGTTCGGCGTCGAGCCGGTGAACGGGCGGGACATCTTCAGCCGGGTCGTCTACGGGTCCCGGATCTCACTGCTGATCGCGTTCTTCGCGACCCTTCTGTCGGTGGCGATCGGCACCACGATGGGCATCATCGCCGGCTACTTCGGCGGCTGGGTGGACGCGGTGATCAGCCGGCTGATGGACATCTTCCTGGCCTTCCCGCTGCTGGTCTTCGCGATCGCGCTGGCCGGCGTCATCCCGGACGACGCGTTCGGGATGCAGGGCGACGCGCTGCGGATCATGCTGCTGGTCTTCATCATCGGCTTCTTCAACTGGCCCTACATCGGCCGCATCATCCGGGGGCAGACGCTGTCGCTGCGCGAGCGCGAGTTCGTCGACGCGGCCCGCAGCCTCGGCGCGCGCCGGCCGTACATCCTGATCACCGAGCTGCTGCCGAACCTGGTCGCCCCGATCCTGGTCTACGCGACGCTCCTGATCCCGACCAACATCCTGTTCGAGGCCGCGTTGTCGTTCCTCGGCGTGGGTATCCGGCCGCCCACCGCGACCTGGGGCGGCATGCTGTCCGACGCGGTGGCCTTCTACACGATGCCGCACTTCATGCTCTGGCCGGGGCTGGCGATCTTCGTCACGGTGCTGGCTTTCAACCTGTTCGGGGACGGGCTGCGCGACGCACTCGACCCCCGTGCCCGATAGACCGAACCTGCGACGACGCCGGTTCGCGTAATGAGAAGGGTGTACCGGGAGATGAGAACGAAGCGATGGAGGTTCGCGGTCGCCAGCGCGGCCGCACTCACGCTGGGGCTGTCCGCTTGCGGTGGTGGCGACACCAGCACCGACACGTCGGGTGGCACGACGGCCGAGTTCAACGCCGCCCTTGACAAGGTCTACAACCCGTCGGACAAGAAGGGCGGCATCATCAAGATGGCGCACTCCGACGACTGGGACACCGTGGATCCGGGTGAGACCTACTACGGCATGTCCTGGGACTTCCTGCGGACCTATGCCCGTCCGCTGGTGATGTACAAGCCGGCGCCCGGTAAGGCCAGTAACGAGATCGTCCCCGACCTCGCCGAGAGCCTCGGCCAGTCGAGTGACGGCGGGAAGACCTGGACGTACAAGCTCCGCAAGGGCGTCAAGTACGAGGACGGCACCGAGGTCAAGGCGGCCGACGTGAAGTACGCCGTCCTGCGCTCGACCGACAAGGAGACCTTCCCCAACGGTCCGTCGTACTTCGAGGGGATGCTCAACCTGCCGGCCGGCTACAAGGGCCCGTACAAGTCGAAGGGTGTGAACACCGACTCGGCGATCACCACGCCGGACGACTACACGGTCGTGTTCCACCTGAAGCAGCCGTTCGCCGGCTTCGACAACCTGGCCGCGCTGTCCCAGACCGCGCCGGTCCCGGCGGCCAAGGACACGGGCGCGAAGTACCGCGAGCACGTGATCTCGACCGGTCCGTACATGTTCGACAAGGTGGAGACCGGCAAGTCCTACACGCTCAAGCGCAACCCGCAGTGGGACCAGGCGACCGACCCGATCCGCAAGGCGCTGCCGGACGGTTACGAGATCACCCTCAAGACCGAGGCGAACGACCTGGACAACCGGCTGATCTCCGGTGACCTGGACGTCGACATCGCCGGCACCGGCGTGCAGGCCGCCGCGCAGGGCAAGATCCTGAGCGACCCGGAGCTGAAGAAGCGCGCCGACAACCCGACGATCGCGCGGCTGCAGTACATGTCGGTCAACCCGCAGGTGAAGCCCCTCGACAACATCGATTGCCGCAAGGCGATCATGTACGGCGTCGACCAGGTCGGCTACCAGACCGCGTACGGCGGCGAGTTCGCCGGCGGGCAGCTGGCCACCGGCCTGATGCCGCCGTCGATCGACGGGTTCAAGGAGATGAACACGTACCCGAACGGCGACGACCACAAGGGTGACGTGAACAAGGCCAAGGAGAGCCTGACGGCCTGTGGACAGCCGAACGGCTTCACCGTCAACATGGCCTTCCGCAGCGACCGGCCGAAGGAGAAGGCGGCAGCCGAGTCGGTGCAGCAGTCCCTCAAGCGGGTCGGCATCAACGTGGTGCTGAAGGGCTTCCCGACCGGTGACTACTTCTCGACGTACGCGGGCAACCCGCCGTACGCCCGGAAGGCCGCGCTGGGCCTGGCCACCAACAGTTGGGGCGCGGACTGGAACGACGGCTTCGGCTTCCTGTCGCAGATCGTCGACAGCCGGGTGATCCGGGAGACCGGTGGCTCGTCCAACATCAGCGTGCGGATCCCGGACGTCGACAAGGCGCTGGACGCCGCGTCGGTCGAGCCCGACAAGGCCAAGCGCGACCAGATGTACGCCGACATCGACAAGCGCGTGATGGAGGAGGCGGTCGTCTACCCGGCGGTGTGGGCGAAGATCCTGATGGTTCGCAGCGACCGGCTGACCAACGTCTACTTCAGCGACGCGTACGGCATGTACGACTACCTCTCCATGGGCGTCAAGTAAAAGTCAGGCACCAACCCACTCCGATAGGCAGGTGAAGGCAGCAGGCGCCCGGTCCGGCACCACCGGACCGGGCGCCGGCGCCGCACAACAGTGCTCAGTTACCTCGTCCGGCGCCTCGTCGCCGCCATAGGCCTGCTGTTCATCGTCAGCGTCATCACGTTCTCGATCTTCTACCTGGTGCCGCGGATGGCCGGCGCCACGCCGGAGACGCTCGCCACCCGGTACGTCGGCCGGGCCGCGACCGCGGAGACCGTGAAGGCCACGGCGCAGAACCTCGGCTTCTACGACCCCGTCCCGGTGCAGTACTTCAACTGGGCCAAGGGTGTCGTGGTCGGCGCCGAGTACAACTACGGCGCCGGCGTGGAGAAGTGCCCGGCCCCGTGCCTGGGGTACTCGTTCCTGAAGAAGCGGCCGGTGTGGCCGGACCTTGTCCAGGCGATACCGGTGACACTGTCGCTCGCGGTCGGCGCCGCGACGATCTGGCTCGTGTTCGGGGTCGCGACAGGTGTCCTGTCGGCGCTGAAACGTGGGTCGGTCTTCGACCGGGCGGCGATGGGAACAGCGCTGGCCGGGGTCTCGTTACCGATCTTCTTCACCGGACTGGTCTGTCTGAGCATCTTCAGTTATCACCTGAAATGGACAGTTCCAGGGGGGACGTTTGTCCCGTTCACGGAGAATCCGTTCAAATGGGCGCAGGCACTCGTCCTGCCCTGGATCACGTTGGCGTTCCTGTTCTCCGCGCAGTACGCGCGTCTGACCCGTGCAGGCATGCTGGAGACGATGAACGAGGACTACATCAGAACTGCGCGCGCCAAAGGCCTGCCAGAAGGCAACGTTGTGGTCCAGCACGGGCTGCGCGGTGCGCTGACCCCGATCCTGACCATCTTCGGGCTCGACGTCGGTCTGCTGCTGGGCGGTGCCGTCCTCACCGAGAAGACCTTCTCGCTGAACGGCCTGGGCAAGTACGCCGTGGACGGCATCGTGCAGAACGACCTGCCGAAGATCCTCGGGGTGGTCCTGGTCGCGTCGACGTTCATCATCATCGCGAACCTGGTCGTCGACCTCTTGTACGCCGTGGTCGACCCGAGGGTGAGGGCGAAGTGAGCTTTCTCGATGTACGCGACCTGAAGGTCCACTTCCCGACCGACGACGGCGTGGTGAAGTCCGTCGACGGGCTGTCGTTCACCCTCGAGCGCGGCAGGACGCTCGGCATCGTGGGAGAGTCCGGCTCGGGCAAGAGCGTGACCAGCCTGTCGATCATGGGCCTGCACAAGCCGGGCGTCGCCAAGATCACCGGTGAGGTCATCCTCGACGGGCAGGACCTGATCTCGTCCAGCCGCGAGGAGGTCCGCCGGCTGCGCGGCAAGCGGATGGCAATGATCTTCCAGGACCCGCTGTCGGCGATGCACCCCTTCTACACGGTCGGGCACCAGATCGTCGAGGCCTATCGGGTGCACAACGACGTCAGCAAGGGCGTCGCGCGCAAGCACGCGATCGAGATGCTCGACCGGGTCGGTATCCCGCAGCCGGACCGGCGGGTCGACGCGTACCCGCACCAGTTCTCCGGCGGTATGCGGCAGCGCGCGATGATCGCGATGGCGCTGTCCTGCGACCCCGACCTGCTGATCGCCGACGAGCCGACCACCGCGCTCGATGTCACCGTACAGGCGCAGATCCTGGACCTGATCCGGGACCTGCAGCGGGAGTTCAACTCGGCCGTCATCATCATCACCCACGATCTCGGTGTGGTGGCCGAGCTCGCCGACGACATCCAGGTGATGTACGCCGGCCGCGCGGTCGAGTACGGCACCGCGGAGGACATCTTCGACCGGCCGCAGCACCCCTACACGTGGGGTCTGCTCGGCTCGATGCCGCGGATCGACCGGGAGCGCTCGGAGCGGCTGATCCCGATCAAGGGCGCGCCGCCGAGCCTGATCAACGTGCCCCCGGGCTGCCCGTTCAACCCGCGCTGCAACTACGCGCACCTGAACGGCGGCGCCAGTGAGACCGACCGGCCCGAGCTGCTCGACATCGGGTCCGGCCACAAGGTCGCCTGCCACCTCTCCCCGCAGGAGCGCCAGAAGGCGTGGGAGACCGACATCAAGCCGAAGCTGTGAACGGGACGACGACTGTGACCGACCTTGGGACGACTGCTGACACCGACCCGACCGCCGTTCCCGGGATCGAGGCTCCCAAGATCGGCGAGCAGCTGCTGTCGGTGAACGGCCTGGTCAAGCACTTCCCGATCCGCAAGGGTGTGTTGCAGCGCCAGACCGGCGCGGTGCAGGCGGTCGACGGGCTGACCTTCGACGTCAGCCGGGGCGAGACGCTCTCGCTGGTCGGCGAGTCCGGCTGTGGCAAGACCACCACCGGACGGCTGCTGACCCGGCTGCTGGAGCCGACGTCGGGCCAGATCATCTTCGAGGGGCAGGACATCAGCCACCTGTCCGAGGGCAAGATGCGGCCGCTGCGCCGCGACGTACAGATGATCTTCCAGGACCCGTACGGTTCGCTGAACCCGCGGCACACGGTCGGCAAGATCGTCGGCGCGCCGTTCCGGCTGCAGAACGTGAAGACCGAGCACGGCGTGAAGAAGGCCGTGCAGGAGCTGCTCGAGCTGGTCGGTCTGAGCCCGGAGCACTACAACCGGTACCCGCACGAGTTCTCCGGCGGTCAGCGGCAGCGCATCGGCATCGCGCGGACGCTGGCGCTGCGGCCGAAGCTGATCGTCGCCGACGAGCCCGTGTCGGCGCTCGACGTGTCGATCCAGGCGCAGGTGGTGAACCTGCTGGAGGACCTGCAGGACGAGTTCGACCTGACGTACGTGATGATCGCGCACGACCTGTCCGTCGTACGGCATGTGTCGGACCGGGTCGCGGTGATGTACCTCGGCAAGATCGTCGAGCTGGCCGACCGGGTCAGCCTGTACGAGAAGCCGATGCACCCGTACTCGGTGGCGCTGATGTCCGCCGTACCGGTGCCGGACACCAAGCGGAAGGCCAAGCAGGACCGGATCCGGCTGCAGGGCGACGTCCCCAGCCCGATCAACCCGCCGCCTGCCTGCCGCTTCCACACCCGCTGCTGGAAGGCCCAGGACATCTGCAAGACGGTCGAGCCACCCCTCGTCCAGCTCGCCCCGGGCCACCAGTCCGCCTGCCACTTCCCGGAAAACGCAACCCCGGAGCAGGAGGCCACAGCCCAAGCGGCCGCGAAGAGCTGATCAGCCGAGGTCGATGATCGGTCGTCCGGTCGGCAGGGCGAAGGATGCCAGGCGTGGTGGCGTCGTGGGGAAGCCCTGGGTGGTGAAGCGGGACACTGCGACCTTGGTGGCGCCGGTTCGGGCGTTGACGACGAGTAGGTCCAGGAAGCCCATCTTCGGGTATTCGGCCGCGACGGTGCAGGTTTCGTCGTCGATCCACTGGCCGAAATAGAAGCTGACGTAGGTCCGATCCGGCAAGGCGACGTGTTTGCCGGAGGTGGTGTCCGCGAGGTGGAGGCCGGCCCAGAGTGGCTGGATGCCTGGTCGTGCGTCGTTCGGCTGGGAGGCGAGGTACGCCGCCGTGGGGGAGAGGAACGCCTGTTGGCCGAGGAATCGGACCGAGGGCTTCGCGGTCACGGTCTCCGCGATCGTCAGGTCCACTGCGGGGGGCCGTTGTTCGAGTGGCTGCTGGAAGACGATCTGCCCGGCCGCCACCTCGCGGACGACGTTCGTCCCCACCTTCGCGAGCAATTCGCCCCGGTTCGCCCGGATGTCCCAGCGGTACGGGCCGTCGACCGTGTCGAAGTACGCCGTGCCGCCGTCGATCGCGATGATGCGCGAGCGGAAGGCGAGGCTGGCGTACGGCGGGATCTTGTTGCCGACCGCCGTGCGCACGAGTTCGCGGCCCGCGGCGACGTCGTACACGACAGACTCGTTGTGGTCGGCGAAGCCTTCGACCCAGCCGACCAGGGTGCCGCGGAAGTCGGCGGTCAGCTCCCAACTGCTCTTGCCCAGGCTCCGTACGCCGGAGCGGTCGGCCGCGTGGATGTTGTTGTCGGCGTCGAGGAAGACGAAGCCGGCGTCGGTCTGGACGAAGGCGGTGACCTTGTGCGGGGCCACGGAGATGGGCTCGTCGCCGTAGTGGATGGTGCTGCCCAGCGCGTAGGTCACCCGGCGCTGCGCGAACGGGGCCGGCTTGGCAGGTTGGGGCTGGGTGTCGCGGGGGCGGACGACGGTCGCGGTGCCGATCGTGACTGCCGCGGCCGCGACCGCGCCGCCGAGGACGCCGATGGCGCGCCGGCGGGAGATCCGGCGGTTGCCGGCCGCAACGATGCTGTCGAGGTCGAGCGGTGGCGGCTCGACGCCGGCGGCGCGTTCGGCCAGCGTGTCCTTGAGAAGGTTGTTCATTCGCCCATACCTGCCTTCAGCACGACGTCGGCGCCCAGGCGGGCGCGAAGCTTCTTGAGCGCGTCGGAGACCTGGCTCTTCACGGTCCCGACGCTGCAGTCGAGGATCTCGGCGGTCTGCGGTTCAGTGAGGTCCTCGTAGTAACGCAGCACGATCGCCGCCCGCTGCCGGGGCGGCAGCTGCTGCAGTTCGTGCCACAGCCAGACCCGCGCGGTCGTGTCGTCGGCGGCTGTCGCGCCGGCCGGACGATCGGGTACGTCGTCGTTCGGCCGCTCGGCGTGCCACGACTTCCGGCGCCACCAGCCGATCGCGGTGGTGGTGATGACCCGGCGCGTGTAGGCCTCGGCGTTGTTCGGGTCCCGGAGCCGGTGCCACCCGACGTACGTCTTCACCAGCGCCTCCTGAACCAGGTCCTCGGCCAGACCACGATCCCCGGCCAGCAGATAGGCGTACCGGTACAACGCACCGTGCCGACTACTCGCAAACTCGGCGAACGCCGTCGAGTCGCCCATCGCTCGTCCCCCTCGGGTGTCTGTCTACCCTCCCTGACGTGGGGACGCCGCCAAAGGGTTGGGCGTTGCGGGCAGCAGAAACCCTGGCGACGCTCTCAGCGGTCAGTCAGCTTCCGGAGTGCGGCGGTCAGATCGTCGCCCGCCTGAACGGGGACCGCTCGGCTGAGCAGATAGTTCTCAACGAACTCGGCGCTGCTGTCCGGCCAGGTCTCCGCAACGTACAGTGCATCCTCGGGCGCGATCCGCTCCAGATATGGGTCCGTGAGGCCTTCGAACATCTGCGGGACATCCGGCTGGCCGGTCCACAGGTCCGGCTGCTCGACGCGGAGGTACGTCAGGAACTCCGGCGCGAAGTAGTGGTCCCACGTGAACGGCAACGACTGCGCGACGTAACGATCAATCTCGAGCCGGAGCACCTCCAGTGCGACTCGGTCGTCGCCGGTCGCGCGCGCCTCGGCATGCCAGAGCACCGCGACAACGGTCGTTGAGCGGGCCGGGTCGGACACGTATAGGTAGTCGCGCAGTTCAGGCATCGTGGTCAGTAAGCCCGGATGGCAGCCGACGACTGCCGCAAGTTCGACCTCGAACCCGGCTGACGGCGCCGGCAGGACGGCCGAGAGTAGCTTGTGGACGTAGTCGAACGGCAGGTACGGAGCGGTCCGCGGGAGGAGGCACAGGATCGACTGTTTGACATTGGAGTTGACCGCGGTTCGTCGGGTGAGGGTTCCGAGCAGGCCGTCGAACCACTGGTGGTCGTACGGCAAGAGCCGCTCGAACTGCGGTATGGCGGTGCCGACGAAGCCGATGGTTGCGATCTGCTCCATGGCGGCCACGTCCGCGGGACTCCAGGCATCATCCTCCAGGGGAGTGGCGACGGAGCCGATCCTCAGTCTGGTCTTGTGCTTGAGGTCGCCCAGCAGCTCAGCCTCGTTGAGAAACGGGTCGAGGCTGCTCCCGGGGAGCACGAGCCGGGCTTCCGCGAGGTCGATCGGCGCCTCGGTGGGCTCGATGGTCAGCATCTCCATCACCGTGGTCCACGACGCCTGGTCGAGTCCGGCGCGCCAGAGGCGGACCATCCGGGTCCAGCGCTCTGCGGTGTCCGTTCCGACCACGGAGCGGATCGGCACGCTCTGAGCGCGCACGGCTCGCAGCAGCGTCAAGTTGGCGGTGTAGCAGGCTCGGCGTCGTACCGGGTCGTAGGGAAGTGGGGTGTAGAGCGGATCGCCGGTGTCCGGGCGGGTGAGTTCGCGCTGGAGCAGGTGGCTGATGGTGTCCTGGAATGCGTGCTGATCCTCGTCTGTGAGGTGAATGTTGAGCTCCAGCGCGAAGAGCAGGATCTGCTGGCGGGTGCTCAGGGGCTGGTGGCTCAGGAGACGCCGAAGGAGTTCGTCATCGAGGCCGGTGGTGTGGGGGAGCGTTGCCTCGAGTTCGCGGTGACGCATGAGTTGGACGAGGAGTTGTACGACGAGCTCGGCGACCAGGAACTCGCCGAAGGTTGCGTGCAGGAACTCGTAGGCGCTGCGTTGTTCGCGGTCGGCTCGGGGGTTGTGGACGAACATGAACTCGCCGAGAACGCGGTCGGCCGCGGTCAGGGGCTGGAACCCCGGCGCGGCGGCGGTGGGTGGTTCGAGGGCGGCCAGGTCGGCGTTGAGTTCGAGATCCGTGATGTGCTGCCGGCCGCGGTTGAACATGCCGATCGCGGCGTACTGCAGCCGTCGGCGTTGCTGACGCTGCAGCACCTGCTGCTCGGCGTCCGAGGCGTCCGGTGCCGTCTTCTCGGTGATCTGGCGGCTGATGAAGCGGTCCATGATCCGCTGGTACAGCTGGCTGCGGGTCAGGCCGTCGCCCAGCTGATTGGTGTTGAGTTCCGCGAGGTACACCGCCAGCATCAGCAGAAGCAGCGGCTGGCACGTCAGCTCACGGATCTCGTCCGACGCCGTCATCTCCTCGATGTCGAGCGGCGCGAAGCCGGCGATCCCGCGGTGCGCCGAGTTCCACGCGGTGAGCCAGCGGTCGATCCGGTCCCGGTCGAACTCGCGCAGCTTGATCATCGGGGTTCCCGGCGCGATCTCGGCGTGGTCGGCGACGACCGTGCGCGAGGTGATGATGACCGAGGTCGGCGTACCCAGGGTTCGCGCGCGTTTCTGGAATGCCTCGACCTTCGACAGGTACGCCGACTGCGTCACGCCGGTGGCCTGCACGAGTTCGTCGAATCCGTCCAGCAGCACGACGAGATGGCATCGGTGCGGGCAGCTGCTCGGATCGCCGCAGGACTCGCACCCGCCGCACTCCTGGCGCAGCTCGTCGAGGTCGGCGTTCGGCCGCTGGAGGATGCGCTGCAACTCCTTGCTGATCTGGACCGCCAGGTCGTCGTCGGGATTGACGGACCGCAGCGGGACGCGGACGACCGCGAACGCGTCGGCCGGGAGCTGTGCGGCCAGCACCTCGGTGAGCAGCGACTTCCCGGCGCCGGGATGGCCGAGCAGCAGCAACGGCCGCGGACCCACGACGCTGGTGAGGTAGCTCGCGACGTACTCCACCAGCGACGAGTACTCCGGCTGCTCCGACCACCAGTCCTCATCGGAAGGCCGCGAGTGGTCGTCCGCGATCGCGTGATGGAACGAGGGCTCGACGAACCCGTCCCGCACGGTCGGCGACGCGATGGATTGCGTACGAGCTCGCAGCAGCGGCTCGTCCAGCACCTCCTGTGCCACGAGCGCCAGCTTCTCGCGGTAGCTGTTCCGCGGCGCGGGACGGCCGGGCATCACCATCCTGAGCACCGTCCGCAGCTCGCCCAGGGCCGCGGCCTGTGCGCGGATCGCGTCATGGGTCGCGGAGAACTCGTTCAGCGTCACCCACAGTCCGAACGGCGTCGACGCGCTGAGCTCCAGCATCCGGCTCCGGTACAGCCAGGCGGCCCGTTCGACGATCGCGTCCAGTACGCCGGACGATGGCACCGGCTCGAGGCGGCTCCATGCTTCGAGGCCGGTGAAGAAGTCGAGGCACCGGCGTCCGAGGCGCTCGTAGTACGGCTTGAGGTTGCGTTCGAGGTTCGCCTCCAGCCCGAGCTCCGGCGAGGACAGCGGTACGGCGACGTCGAACAGGTCGTCCTGGCCGGCGCCGGGCACCGTGAGCAGCCGGCTCCGCTCCTGGTCGGTGAGGCCGAGCTCGCGGTACTTCGGTCCGATGACGTGCGGCAACGCGTCGAAGAACGACGACACCGCGGTGATCGTGTGCGCGGCTACGACGAGCTCGAGTTGGTTCTTCTCGTTGGAGCCGCGGAGCCGCTTTGACACCTTTGTCACGATCGCGTCGAGCAGGCTCGCTGCCTCGTTCTTCGGGTCCACGAGGGACAGCCAGGCCGCCGCGGTCAGCCCCGCGACCGGGCCGCCGGCGAGTGCCGCGGCGCCGGCGCCCGCGAAGATCGCCGCACCGAAGAACCTCTCGAGCGCGGACCGGCTCCGGTCGTCGATGTCGAGAACGGACAGCGCGCCGCGGAAGGTGTACGGCGACAGAGCCATCGGCGGAGCTCCTCGGAGTAGATCGGACGCGGAAGAACAACCTAGCGTCGTACGGTCGGCTTATGCCGGAAGCGCTGCTCGACCATCTGGTTCTGGCCACCGCCGACCTGGAGGCCACTGTCGCCGCCTTCGCCGCTGCCACCGGCGTGGTGCCCGTCGTCGGTGGGCGGCACGCGCGCTGGGGGACCCGTAACTACCTCGTCGGGCTTGGAGGTACGGCGTACCTCGAGTTTCTCGGCGCGGACCCGGAGCCCGCGCCGGACGCCCATCCGCCGTACCCGTTGGACCGTGAGCGCCTGGTCACCTGGGCGATCCACCCGCCCGACGCGGACGCGTTCGTGGCCGAGGCGCGGGAGCAGGGGGTGGAGCTCGGGGAACTCGTCCCGCTGTCCCGCCGCACCGCGACCGGGGACCTGCTCAGCTGGCGTGTGAGCTCGACCGAGCCCGCGCCGTACGACGGCCTCGTGCCCTTCCTCATCGACTGGGGCGCAACCCTGCACCCCACGACCACCGGCCTACCGTCCGCGGAGCTGCTCGGGCTGACCGCCACCCATCCGAACGCGGAACAGGTGAGAGCGGTCCTCGACAGGCTTGGGCTGCGTCTGGACGTCGAGCTCGGTCCGTCTCGCCTCACCGCGGAGGTGCGCGGTCCCAGCGGCGTGTTTCGGTGCCTGTGAGTAATCGTGCGAGCACTGAGTGTCGCAGTGAGGTTGGCCGGACCCTCCGTTCGACAATGTCGAACGGAGGGCGTTGTACCTGTGGTGCATCGCTCCTAGATTCCAGCCAGCCGTGGTCGTCACGGCGAGGAAAGGAGGTTGGTATGGCTACGACCGAAGCGGTCAAGGCGAAGACCCTCCTGGGGGAGTGTTCGGCGGAGCTCGCGGGCACGTTCGTACTGATCCTGTTCGGCTGCGGTGTGGTGGCTCAGGTGGTGGCCGGCGGGATCGGCGACCACGACTCGATCTCGTGGGCGTGGGGTCTCGGCGTGACGCTGGGCATCTACGTCGCCGGCCGGATGACCGGAGCGCATCTGAACCCGGCGGTGACGATCGCGCTGGCGGCGTTCCGCGGGTTCAGCTGGCGCAAGGTGCTGCCGTACTCGGTGGCGCAGTTCCTCGGAGCGTTCCTGGCGGCGCTCGTGGTTCGCTGGAACTACACCGAGGCACTCAACAAGTTCGACCCCGGCCTCACCATCAAGAGCCAGGGGGTGTTCTCCACGCTTCCGGGCAACGGCAGCCTGGACCTCGGGGTCGGCATGTGGGGCGGCTTCCGGGACCAGATCATCGGTACGGCGATCCTGATGCTGCTGATCCTGGCGATCACCGACCTGCGCAACACCGCGCCCGCGGCCAACTTGGCGCCGTTCATCGTCGGCCTGGTGGTCGTCGGTATCGGTATGGCGTGGGGCACCAACGCCGGGTACGCGATCAACCCGGCGCGCGACTTCGGCCCCCGGCTGGCGTCGTTCCTCACCGGCTACGGTGGGGCATTCAAGGACCAGTTCGGGGACGTGTACTTCTGGGTGCCGATCGTCGCACCGATCATCGGCGCGCTCGTCGGCGCGTTCCTGTACGACCTGCTCGTCGGCCGGTACCTGCCGATCCCCGACGAGGAAGAGGAGCCCGGCCGGATCCCCGAGGAGAAGACCGCATGAGCTCCAGCGACTGTGAGGAGAGGACTATCCATGGCTGACTTCGTCGGCTCCGTCGACCAGGGCACCACGAGCACCCGCTTCATGATCTTCGACCATTCCGGCAACGAAGTCGGCAAGCACCAGCTGGAGCACGAGCAGATCCTGCCGCAGGCCGGCTGGGTCGAGCACAACCCGGTGGAGATCTGGGAGCGCACCAGCGCGGTGATCCGGACCGCGATGAACGCGCAGGGCCTGCAGGCGAGCGACCTGGCTGCGCTCGGCATCACCAACCAGCGCGAGACCGCGGTGGTGTGGAACCGCAAGACCGGCCGCCCGTACTACAACGCGATCGTCTGGCAGGACACCCGCACGGACCGGATCGCCTCCGCGCTGGAGCGGGAGGGCAAGGGCGACGTGATCCGGCAGAAGGCCGGTCTGCCGCCGGCGACGTACTTCTCGGCCGGCAAGGTGCAGTGGATCCTGGAGAACGTCGACGGTGTCCGCGAGGCCGCCGAGGCCGGGGACGCGGTGTTCGGCAACACCGACACCTGGCTGCTCTGGAACCTGACCGGCGGCACCGAGGGCGGTGTCCACGTCACCGACGTGACCAACGCCAGCCGGACCATGCTGATGAACCTCGAGACGCTCGACTGGGACGACGAGCTGATCAGCTTCTTCAACATCCCGCGGTCGATGCTTCCCGAGATCCGGCCGTCGTCGGATCCGAACAAGTACGGCGAGACGCTCGCGAACGGCCCGGTGGGCGGCGTCATCCCGCTGACCGGTGACCTCGGCGACCAGCAGGCCGCGACCGTCGGGCAGGTGTGCTTCAATCCTGGTGAGGCGAAGAACACCTACGGCACCGGCAACTTCATGCTGCTGAACACCGGCACCGAGCTCGTCCGCTCGAAGGCGGGCCTGCTCAGCACGATGTGCTACAAGTTCGGCGACGAGGCCCCGGTGTACGCGCTGGAGGGCTCGATCGCGGTCACCGGGTCCGCGGTGCAGTGGCTGCGCGACCAGCTCGGCATCATCTCCGGTGCAAGCGAGACCGAGACGCTGGCCCGGCAGGTCAAGGACAACGGCGGCGTGTACTTCGTGCCCGCGTTCTCCGGCCTGTTCGCGCCGTACTGGCGGTCCGACGCCCGCGGGGCGATCGTCGGTCTGTCCCGGTTCAACACCAACGCCCACCTGGCGCGCGCGACACTGGAAGCGATCTGCTACCAGAGCAAGGACGTCGCGGACGCGATGGAGAAGGACTCGGGCGTGCGGCTCGACGTCCTGAAGGTCGACGGCGGTGTCACGGCGAACGAGCTCTGCATGCAGATGCAGGCCGACATCCTCGGCGTACCGGTGAGCAAGCCGGTCGTCGCGGAGACCACCGCTCTCGGGGCGGCGTACGCGGCCGGGCTCGCCGTGGGCTTCTGGAAGAACAAGGACGAGCTCGTGCAGAACTGGAACGAGGACAAGCGGTGGGAGCCGCAGTGGAACGACGAGCAGCGCGCCCAGGGGTACACCGGCTGGCAGAAGGCCGTCCAGCGGACGCTGGACTGGGTCGACGTCGACTGAAACAGGTCGGCTGAAGTAGCACGACACAAGGATCGGAAGGGACAACACAGTGGCTGTAGTGGCTCTGTCACCGCAAGCAAGGGCCGACGCGATCGACGCGCTGGCCGACGGACGGGAACTGGACGTCCTGGTGATCGGTGGCGGGGTGGTCGGCACCGGGGCGGCGCTCGACGCCGCCACCCGCGGCCTGACCACCGGACTGCTGGAGGCTCGCGACTTCGCGAGCGGCACGTCCAGCAGGTCCAGCAAGCTGATCCACGGCGGCCTGCGCTACCTGGAGATGCTCGACTTCCGACTCGTGCACGAGGCGTTGCAGGAGCGCGGTCTGCTCCTGCAACGCCTGGCACCGCACCTGGTGAAGCCGGTGCCGTTCCTGTACCCGCTCCAGCACCGGTGGTGGGAGCGGTTCTACGCGGGCGCCGGCGTCGCCCTGTATGACGGGATGGCGGTCAGCTCGGGATTGGGCGCCGGGCTGCCGATCCACCGGCACCTGACCCGGCGCGGCGCGATGCGCCTCGTGCCGTCGCTCAAGAAGTCCGCACTGGTCGGCGCGCTGCAGTACTACGACGCGCAGGTCGACGACGCGCGGCACACGATGGAGCTGGCCCGGACCGCGGCGTCGTACGGCGCTCACGTCGCGAACCGGGTGAAGGTCACCGGCTTCCTGCGCCAGGGCGAGCGGGTCACCGGCGTCGAGGCGAAGGACCTGGAGAGCGGGCGTGAGTTCGAGGTCCGGGCGAAACAGGTCGTGAACGCGACCGGGGTCTGGACCGACGACACGCAGGCGATGGTGGGGGAGCGCGGGCAGTACCACGTCCGCGCGTCGAAGGGCATCCACCTCGTCGTACCGAAGGACCGGATCCAGTCCAGCACCGGGATGATCCTGCGGACCGAGAAGTCGGTGCTGTTCATCATCCCGTGGGGCCGGCACTGGCTGATCGGCACCACGGACACCGACTGGCACCTGGACAAGGCGCATCCGGCCGCGACGAGCAAGGACATCGAGTACCTGCTCGACCACGTGAACGCCGTCCTCACGACCCCGCTGACCCGCGAGGACGTCGAGGGCGTGTACGCCGGACTGCGGCCGCTGCTCGCCGGTGAGTCGGAGAGTACGTCGAAGTTGTCCCGCGAGCACGTCGTCGCGCACGCGGCGCCCGGTCTCGTGGTGGTTGCCGGTGGCAAGTACACGACGTACCGGGTGATGGCGAAGGACGCGATCGACGCGGCCGCGGACGCGCTCGACGGGCGGGTGCCGCGCAGTGTCACCAAGAACATCCCGCTGGTCGGCGCGGACGGGTACCACGCGCTGTGGAACCAGCGGCACCTGATCGCGCAGCGCTCCGGGCTGCACGTGGCCCGGATCGAGCACCTGCTGAACCGGTACGGCGCGCTGGTCGAGGAGGTGCTCGAGCTCGTCGCCGAGGACCCGTCACTGGGCGAGCAACTGCCCGGTACGCAGGACTACCTGAAGGCCGAGATCGTGTACGGCGCCAAGGCCGAGGGTGCTCGCCATCTCGACGACATCCTGGCCCGCCGTACCCGCATCTCGATCGAGGCCTGGGACCGCGGCGTCGGCGCCGCCGAGGCGGCCGCCCGCCTGGTCGCCCCGATCCTCGGCTGGGACGAGGCGACGATCGAGCGCGAGGTCTCGTTCTACCTCCAGCGGGTGCAGTCCGAACGCGACTCCCAGGACCAGCCCGACGACGAGTCCGCCGACAAGGTCCGCCTCGAGGCCCCGGACATCGTCTCCCCGGCCTGACCCCTGGACGGTGCCGTCCCTCCCGTGGCCTACTCGAAACGGGAGGGACGACACATGACGGGGGAGACCACACAGCTCCATAGTGAGTGGCGGGCCGCGTCGGTCACCGGAGGAGCGGCCGGCCTGGCCGGCCTGGTGCTGGTGGCGGCAAGCCAGGCGCTGGTTCAGATCGGCGGCAGTGAGCCGGCGTTCGACGCGTCCGGTGACGAGATCCTGCGCTTCCTCGAGGCGCGGCACGACACGCTGTACGCGATCGGGACCTACCTGGGCCTGATCGCCGTACTCGCGCTGGGGTGCTTCGTCTCGGTGTTGTGGGTGATGCTTCGTGAGGCGGAGGGCAGGCCGGCGTGGCGGTCGGCGATCGCGCTGACGTCCGGGATCGCGTTCGTCGTACTGCTGATGAGTCCGGGCTGGGAGCTGGCCGGGTATCGCACCGACGACGGCGTGGACCCGCAGATCGCCCGGTACGCCTTCGACATGGGCAACCTCGGGTTCGCGAACGCGTGGGTGGCACTGGCCGGCTTCCTGGCCGCGTCCGGATGGATCATGGTGGGTACGCCGTCGCTCCCGAGCTGGCTGGGCTGGATCGGGCTCGTCGCCGCGATCGGCTTCCTGCTGGGCCGTGCGTTCTGGACCACGCCGATCTGGCTGGTCCCGTACGCCGTCTTCTGGATCTGGGTCGTCGCCGTCAGCATCCAACTGTTCCGAGGCCGCCTCCCGGGGAGAGCCGACTGACCGTTACAGCTCCTGGTCCTCGGTGCGGATCCAGTTGAAGGTGCGTTGGACGGCGGCCTGCCAGTTGGCGTACTCCGTCGCGCGGCGGGCCGGATCCATGTGCGGCATCCATTGGCCGGCGCGGTGCCAGTTGCTGCGGAGGCCTTCGAGGTCCGGCCAGTACCCGACGGCGAGTCCGGCGGCGTACGCGGCCCCGAGGGACACGGTCTCGGTCACCATCGGACGGACGACGCGCACGTCGAGCAGGTCGGCGAGGAACTGCATCAGCAGGTTGTTGGCCGTCATCCCGCCGTCGACCTTCAGCGCGGTCAGCGCGATCCCGGAGTCGGCGTTCATCGCGTCGACCACCTCGAGGGTCTGGAACCCGGTCGCCTCCAGCACCGCCCGGGCCAGATGCCCCTTGGTGATGTAGCCGGTAAGGCCGGCGATGACCCCGCGCGCCTCACTGCGCCAGTGCGGCGCGAACAGGCCGGAGAACGCCGGCACGATGTACGCGCCGCCGTTGTCCTCGACCGTCCGTGCGAGGGTCTCGATCTCGGCCGCGGTGTGGATCATCCCGAGCCCGTCGCGGAACCACTGCACCAGCGACCCGGTCACCGCCATCGACCCTTCGAGCGCGTACGAGGCCGGCTGGTCGCCGATCTGGTACGCGACGGTGGTGAGCATCCCGTGCTTGGACCGGACGATCTCCTGCCCGGTGTTCATCAGCAGGAACGACCCGGTGCCGTACGTGCACTTCGCCTCGCCCGCACTGAAGCAGGTCTGCCCGAACAGCGCGGCCTGCTGGTCCCCGAGCGCCGCCCCGATCCGGACGCCGGGAAGTACTTCGGTCGCGGTCGCGAGAACGCCTGACGACGGGCGGATCTCGGGCAGGATCGCACGCGGTACGTCGAACGCGTCGAGCAGCTTGTCGTCCCAGTCGAGGGTCTCGATGTTCATCAGCATCGTGCGGCTGGCGTTGGTGACATCGGTGATGTGCTGCCCCGGACCGTCCGGCCCGCCGGTGAAGTTCCAGATCAGCCAGGACTCCATCGTGCCGAAGAGCACCTCGCCGCGCTCGGCCCGCTGCCGCAGCCCGGGGGTGTGGTCGAGCATCCACTTGATCCGCGGCGCCGAGAAGTACGTCGTCAACGGCAGGCCGCAGAGATCCGCGAACCGGTCCGGGCCGTCGTCACCGGCGAGCTCTGTCACCAGCCGGTCGGTTCGCGTGTCCTGCCAGACGACGGCGTGACCGATCGGGCGTCCGGTACGGCGATCCCAGAGCAGGCTGGTCTCGCGCTGATTGGTGATGCCGATGGCAACGACCTGCGACGGCGCGGCCCCGATCTGCCGGACCGCGGCCGGAACCACCCGCGCCACGTTCCGCCAGATCTCCTCGGCGTCGTGCTCCACCCACCCCGGCCGCGGGAACAGCTGGCGGTGCTCCCGCTGCGCCACCGAAACCAACCGCCCCCGCCGATCGAACAAGATGCACCGACTCGAGTTGGTCCCCTGATCCACCGCGGCCACATACTGCTCAGCCATCACCACACCCCCCGCTCACCACGCCCCGAAGTACCCGCCCCCGCCGCCCCACGCTCCGCCGTACCGCCGCCCCGCCCGCCGTCGGCGAACCCGCCAGGCGAGGGGTCAACCCTTCACCTGGAGGGTTGCCCACTGAAAATATGAGGGGGCAACCCTCCAGCTGAGCGGGCAACCCAGCAGCGGTGCGCTGACCGGCCGGCCGGGTCATGAGTCGTCCCGGAGGTCTCGGGCGATGGCGTCGGCGGTGGCTCGAACCATGCTGACGAGGTCGCCGCGGTGGCGCAGCCGGCTGTCGCAGATGCGTTCGATGCGTCCGGCGAGGCCGACCGCGCCGACGACCAGGCCGCCGAGGCCGCGGATCGGGGCCGCGATGCCGGCCAGCTCGACCGTGTGCTCCTCGAACTCGGTCGCCCAGCCGCTGGCCCGCACCGTCGCGAGCTCCTCGAGAAGCTTGGCCGGGTCGGTGATCGTCCGGGTGGTGAACGCCTCCAGCACCCGCGGCCGCGCGGCGCCGCTCGTGTCGAAGGCGAGCACCGCCTTCCCGAGGGCGGTGGCGTGCGGCGGCAGCGTCGTACCGACATCGAGGTCCTGATCGCTGTCGTCGGGGCGGAACACGTGATGCACGACCATCACCTTGCCCTCGACCAGGCGTCCCACCCGCACCACCTCGCCGCTGCGCGAGGCGAGTGAGTCGGCCCAGTTGATCGCGCGGCTGCGCAGCTCGTTCGGGTCGAGGTAGCTCTCGCCGAGCCGGCCGAACGCGTCGCTCAGGTGATAGTGCGCCCCGCTGTGGTCCTGGTCGACGAACCCGACCTGGTGCAGCGTCCGGAGGATCCCGTGCACGGTCGTCTTCGCCAGCCCGAGCGCGTTCGCGAGGTCGGCGACCCCCAGCCCGTTCGGCGCGGCGGCGAGCAGTCGCAGCACCGCCGCGGCCCGCTCGATCGACTGCACGGTCCCCGGCACACCGGCAGGCTACCTGTGAATCACTGGTCTGGCTCCACCTCGCGTGCCGCACAAGCGACCCGGGTCACTCCGGTCACTCCGAGGCGATGGCGCGCAGGACGTCCAGCCGGGCCGCCCGGCGCGACGGCCAGACAGCGGCCAGTACGCCGAACCCGACAGCCACCGCGGCGGCGATGACGAGTTGCAGCACCGGGATGTCCCGGACGGCGAGCCCGTCGTCCACCATCGCCGACTGGATCGACGACGCGACCGCCACCCCGATCGCCAGGCCGAGCAGCGACCCGAGCGACGTGATCGCGATCGACTCGACCCGCAACATCCGGCTCAGCTGCGGCCGGTCCATCCCGATCGCCCGCAGCAGGCCGATCTCCCGGGTCCGCTCGACCACGCCGAGCGCGAGCGTGTTGACGATGCCGAGCAGCGCGATCAGGATCGCCAGCGCGAGCAGGAACCCGACCCCGGCGAGCACCCCGTTCACGGGCAGCCGGGCGTCGGCGGAGTACGCCTGCTGGTCGCGGACCCGGATCGACGGGTAGTCCTTCGTGAACTGCTCGACGAGCCCGGCCCGGACCTGTCCCACCTGGTTGCCCTTGGCAACATCGACGTACACCAGGGTGTCGGTCGCCGCGCCACCCAACGCGTCGTACGTCGGGAGCGACACGACGACCGCGTTGAGTTGCCGGTTCGGGGCGAGGATGCCGCCGACGGTCAGCCGGTGCGTGCCGGTCGCCGTCTTCAGGTCGAACGTCTTGCCGACACCGACGCCGAGTGTCTTGGCCAGGTTCCGGGGGAGGAGGGCCTGGCCGGCGCCGAGCGCCGCCGCGGACCCGGAGTCGAACGTCGTCGTGATCGGCCCGTCGAGTGTGCCGTCGCTGATGCCGCTGACCTTCACGTTCGTCGGTCCGACCTGGCCGGACTCCTCCCGGACCCGGTGCACCGACTCGACGCCGGCGACCTTGGCCGCCCGGTCGCCGACCTCGGGGCTGAAGCTGGACGTGCCCTCGCTCGAGATCAGGATGTCGGAGGTGCCGAGCGATTCGACGATGCCCTCGTTGATCGAGGCCTTCGCGGACGCGGCGATCACCAGCAGGCCGCTGATCAGCGAGACCGAGATCATCAGTGCGGACGCGGTGGCCGAGGTACGCCGCGGGTTCCGCTCGGCGTTGCGGCGGCCGAGGGTGACAGGCGCCTTGCGGCCGAACGGGTACATCAGCGCGCGGACGACGTACCGGCTGAGCAGCGGGTTGAGCATCACGACGGCGAGTACGGCGATCCCGGCGGCGAGCGTGATGAGTACGACGCCCGGGAGACCGCCGGCGTTCATGCCGAGCCCGTAGAGGAGCACCGCCATCAGCAGCATGAAGGCGCCGATCAGGCCCCGGACGAGCAGCGAACGTTCCGGGATGCTCACGTCGTCGCGCATCGCGGCGACCGGCGGGAGCTTGCCGGCCCGGCGCGCCGCCGGGGCCGCCGCGGCCACGGTGACGCCGATGCCGATCACGTAGCAGGCGATGACCGTGCCCGGCGAGACCTGCAGCGACGCGGTCGGGATCCGCAGCTCGAGGAGCTGGTAGATCGCGCGGATCACGACCGCGACGCCGACGCCGATCAGCAGGCCGAAGGTGGCGCCGAGGAAGCCGATCACTGTGCTCTCGACGAGGATCGTGCGGGTCACCTGCCCACGGGAGGCACCGATCGCGCGGAGCATTGCGAGCTCACGGGACCGCTGCGCGACCACCATCGCGAACGTGTTGACGATCAGGAACGCGCCGACGAACAGCGCGAGGCAGGCGAACAGCATGAGGACGGTGCCGAAGCCGCCGAAGGTGTTGTCGAGGTCGTGCTCTCCGTCCGCGGTGACCTGCTTGGCCGTCCGCACCTTGACCGAGTCGCCGATCTCCTTGCTGATCGCCTGGCTGACCGTGTCCGGGTCCGAACCGGGCTTGACCGAGACGGTGATCGACGTCCAGCCCGGCTCGCCGAGCAGCAGGAGCTGGGCGGTCGCGCCGTCGAAGCTGACCAGCGGTGCACCGGCCGCGGCACCGGCGACCGCCGGGGTGGTGGTCGCGGTGAGGGTCGCGGTGACGGCCCGGACCGGCGTGACGATCCGGACCTTGTCACCGAGGTGGTAGCCCGCGCGGGAGGCCGTCGACTCGTCGAGCGCGAGTTGCTCGCTGCCCGACGGAGCGACGCCCTGGACCACCTTGAACGGCGCGGTCCGGGGATCGAGCGGCCAGGAGGCGCCGAAGCTGGTCAGGCCGTAGTTCTGCACCAGCTTGCCGTCCGGGCCGAGGATCTCGACGTTGCTGATCAGCAGCTGCGGGCGCGCGTCGGCGACGCCCGGGACGACGCGGACGCGGTCGAGGACCGCGGACTGGAATGTCGCCGGCCGGTCGGTGCCGGTCGCGATCGGAGCGGACGGCGTGACGGTGATGTCCGCCGTACTGACGGCGAAGTTCTTCTTCAGTGCGGTGGACAGGGTGTCGGTGAAGACCATCGCGCCACCGGCGAACGCGACGCCGAGGGTGACGGCGACGGTGCACAGCACGAAGCGCAGCCGGTGTGCGAGGACCGAGCGGAGGCCGAGCTTGAACATCAGCCCGCCAGCTCGTCCGCGGCGTCGTCGGGCGCGCCGCCGGTCCGGCGGGCTCCCTCGTCCTGGTCGTCCTGGTCGGCGTCGAGTTTTTTCATCGCGTCGAGCACGGACTCGGCCGTCGGGTCGAGAAGCTCGGACTGCAGGATGCCGTCGGCAAGGAACAGGACGCGGTCGGCGTACGACGCGGCGGTCGGGTCGTGGGTGACCATCACGACGGTCTGGTCGTAGTCGCGCACGGACCGGTGCAGGAAGTCCAGGACGTCACCGGACGAGCGGGAGTCGAGGTTGCCGGTCGGCTCGTCGGCGAACACGACGTCCGGGCGGGACACCAGCGCGCGGGCGCAGGCGACCCGCTGCTGCTGACCGCCGGACAGCTGGGACGGGCGGTGGCGGAGACGGTCGGTGAGCCCGATCGCCTCGACGACCGTGGCCAGCCAGTCCTGGTCGGGCTTGCGGCCGGCGAGGTCGAGGGGGAGCGTGATGTTCTCCAGCGCCGACAGCGTCGGGACCAGGTTGAACGCCTGGAACACGAACCCGATCCGGTCGCGGCGCAGGTGGGTGAGCTGCTTCTCGGGCAGCGTGGTCAGATCGACGTCGCCGAGCAGGACCTTTCCGTCGGTCGGAGTGTCCAGCCCCGCGAGACAGTGCAGCAACGTGGACTTGCCGGAGCCCGACGGCCCCATGATCGCGGTGAACCGGCCCTTCCCGAAGTCCGCACTCACCCCGGCCAGCGCATCAACCTGCGTCGACCCACCGCCGTACCGCTTCCAGACCTCGACCGCCCGCACCGCGACATCGCCCACGCTCATGCGACGAACCGTATCGACCCGAGGTTCCTCTCCCGGGGTGGAGGTCAGGACCTAACCGTCGACCGTGATCAGGTCGACGCCGGCCGATTCGGCCGCGACCTCCTCGACGGAGCGGGTGGGCAGTGGCGGCGGGGTGCCTCCGAAGGCGGGGCAGATCGCTTTGTGGTCGCACCAGTCGCAGAGCGGGCCGGGGCTGGGGCGCCAGTCGCCGGAGTCGAGGGCGCGGGTGATCGCGGTCCACAGCGCGGAGACCTTGCGCTCGCAGGCGCGCAGATCGGCCTCGTCGGGGACGTAGCGGACGATCTCACCGTTGCCGAGGTAGACCAGCTGCAGCATCGCCGGTACGACGCCGCGCAGCTTCCACAGCACCAGCGCATAGAACTTCATCTGGAACAGCGCCTTCGCCTCGAAGAACTCCGACGGCGAGCGGCCGGTCTTGTAGTCGACGACCCGGATCTCGCCGGTCGGCGCGACGTCGAGCCGGTCGACGTACCCCCGCAGTACCAGACCGGAGTCCAGCGCTGTCTCGACGTACAGCTCGCGCTCGGCGGGCTCCAGCGCGTTCGGGTCCTCGAGTGTGAAGTACTTGCCGAGCAGCTCGTGTGCCTCGGCGAGCCACTTCGCCAGCTCATCGCCGCTCGCGTCCTCCGCGAACAGCTCGGCGACCTCCGGCTCCTCCTCGAGGACGCGCTGCCACTGCGGCTCGAGCATCTGCGCCGCCTGCTCCGGCGTCCGCTGCCCGCGCGGCAGGTCGAACAACCGCTCCAGCACGGCATGGACGACCGTCCCGCGGACGGCGGCCGCGGACGGCTTCTCCGGCAGCCGGTCCACGACCCGGAACCGGTACTTCAGCGGGCAGCTCATGAAGTCCGCGGCTCGAGAGGGCGACAAGGCTCCTCGCGGATGCACATGCGGATCGACAGCTGCTGCAACGCTCATGCCCAAACCCTAGGCACAACCGCCGACACTTTGCGCGCACCCCGCCCGGGCCTGTGGAAAACCCCTCCCAGCAAACTCCCAGCGAACTCACTGCCGGCGCCCGGCGTACGGCGTCATGCTCGAAGCATGACCCCACCCCGGAATCCACCACCGAACCACGACCGCGGCCTCGAGTACGACCTCGCGACCCTGCACCGCCGGCGCTTCCTCGGCCTGTTCACCGCCGCCGGCCTCGCCGCCGTCGCAGGCTGCACGACCGACGACCCCGCCACCACCTCCAGTACTCCGTCGACCACGGCAACGACCGGCGCCACCGACGTGGACGAGATCCCGCAGGAGACCGGCGGACCGTACCCGGGCGACGGGTCCAACGGCCCCAACGTGCTCACCCAGTCCGGCATCGTGCGCAGCGACATCACCAAGTCGTTCGGCTCCGCGTCAGGCGTCGCGACCGGCGTACCGCTGTCGGTCCAGCTCACCGTCGTCGACGCCGACCAGGACCAGCCGATCGCGGGTGCCGCCGTCTACCTGTGGCACTGCGACGCGGAGGGCCGGTACTCCCTGTACTCCGACGGCGTCACGAACGAGAACTACCTGCGCGGCGTCCAGCCGGCCGACGGCTCGGGCAAGGTCACGTTCACCACGATCTTCCCCGCCGCGTACCCCGGTCGCTGGCCGCACATCCACTTCGAGGTGTACTCGAGCCTCGACGAGGCGACGAAGGCCGGCCAGATCACCCGCACCTCGCAGCTCGCCCTTCCCGAGGACGTCTGCGGCACGGTGTACGCCACCGACGGGTACGACGGCAGCGCGCAGAACCTCGGCCAGACGTCGCTCGAGAACGACAACGTGTTCGGCGACGACAACGGCGTACGCCAGCTCGCGACCGTCACCGGGGACGCCGGCAGCGGGTACGTCGCCACGCTGACGGTGGGTGTGTAGCAGCCGGTTACCGGCGGCCCAGTAGCGTTGGCTTGATGCCAGACTCGCGCGACTCCCAGAATCCCGCCCAGCCGGCCGGTCAGACGCCTCCCGGAACCTGGGTTCTCGGTCGCGTGCGCGGGATCAAACTGACCATGCGGTTCACCTGGCTGCCGGTGGCGATGCTGCTCGCGATCGGGTTCGCGACGATCATCGGGCGGCAGTTCCCGGAGCTCGGCGGCTGGCGGTACGTCGCTGCGTTCGCGTTCGTGATCGCGTTCACGGTGTCGATCCTGATCCACGAGCTGGCGCACGCGCTGATGGCGATGCGGTTCGGCATCCCGGTCTCCGAGATCAACCTCGGCTTCTTCGCGGCCGGCACCCACATCGAGGGCGAGCGGAAGTCGCCGCTGGAGGAGTTCGCGGTCTCGGTGGTCGGCCCGGTCGCCTCGCTGATCGTCGGCGGACTCGCGTACCTCGCGTCGCGTGCCTTCGACGAGGGCGTCGGGTACGTCGCGCTGTGGGAGCTCGGCATCGCGAACCTGATCGTCGGCGTCACGAACCTGCTTCCCGGCCTGCCGCTCGACGGCGGCTGGGTGCTGCGCGCAATCGTCTGGAAGATCACCGGCAACATGCACACCGGCACGATCGCGGCGGCCTGGGCCGGCCGGATCCTCGCGATGCTGGTGCTGGCGGCGCCGGTGCTGATCCAGGAGGTCTGGGGCCGAGAGCCGTCGCTGATCGACTTCGTCATCGCGCTGCTGATCGGCTTCTTCCTCTGGTCCGGGTCGACGGCATCGCTGATGCAGGCCCGGCTGCGGCGCAAACTGCCCGCGCTCCAGGTCCGTACGCTGGCCCGCCGCGCCATCGCCGTACATTCCGGTACGCCGCTCTCGGAGGCCGTCCGGATGGCCGCCCAGTCCCAGGCCGGAGCGGTCGTGGTGATCGACGGCGACGGCAAGCCGCACGCCCTGGTGTCGGAGTCCGCGGTCGCGGCGGTCGCCGAGAACCAGCGCCCGTGGACCACGGTGAGCGAGGTCTCGACCCGGATCGGCGGGGGCCACATCATCGGCGTCAACGACACCGGCGAGGAGATCCTCGCCACACTCCGTCAGCACCCGTCGTCGGAGTACCTCGTGCTGGACGCCGACGGCGGCGTGTACGGCGTGCTCGCGACCGCGGATGTGGAACGCGCGTTCCGGGCTCGCTGATTACTCGGTTCCGGTGACCGAAAGTTAAGGTGAGCGCCTTATGGCTGACTTGCGCGACTTTCCCGACAAGGCGTTCTCCGGCGTCCATCACGGACCGCTGCAGGAGGGCGAGTGGATCACCCTGCAGGACTCCAAGGGCCGCCGGCACTCGGTGAAACTGGAGCGCGGGAAGATCTTCCACACCACCAAGGGCGGGATCGCGCACGACGACCTGATCGACGGCCCGGACGCGGTGGTGATCCGGTCCAAGGGCAACGTCGAGTACCTCGCGCTGCGGCCGCTGATGGCCGACTACTCGGTCTCGATGCCGCGCGGCGCGGCGGTGATCTACCCGAAGGACACCGCGCAGATCGTCACGATGGCCGACATCTTCCCGGGCGCGAAGGTGGTCGAGGCGGGCGCCGGGTCCGGCGCGCTGACCACCGCGCTGCTGCGCGCGGTCGGGATCCACGGGCAGGTGATCTCGTTCGAGCGCCGCGAGGACTTCGCCGAGGTCGCCCGGAAGAACGTCACCGGCTTCTTCGGCGGCGAGCACCCGGCCTGGCGGCTCGAGGTCGGCGACCTGGTCGAGAAGCTGAACGAGCAGGACGTCGACCGCGTCGTCCTGGACATGCTCGCCCCCTGGGAGTGCGTGGACGCGGTCGCTGAGGCACTTTCACCCGGTGGGGTGTTCTGTGCCTATGTGGCCACCACGACGCAGCTGAGCCGGGTTGTGGAGACGCTGAGGGCACATGGCGAGTTCACCGAGCCGCGCGCGTGGGAGTCGCTCGTGCGAGACTGGCACGTGGAGGGTCTCGCCGTTCGCCCGGGTCACCGGATGCAGGGACACACAGCGTTCCTGGTCACCGCACGGCGGATGGCGCACGGGGTGCAGGCGCCCCGGAAGAAGCGCCGTCCGGCACCGGGCGCGTACGGCGACGACTACCTCGGCCCGCGCCGCGCCGAGGCCGGCACCGCGCCCGCCACTGAACCCGCCACCGAATCCGCCGGCGACATGCCGCAGGCAACGGAGTCATCCGCAACCGACACGTGATGGGATTCAGCTTGCCCGGGGAGGTTTTCTGGGTAAGGTCCATAGGGTCGAGCCCCACATGGTGAGGTGATGATCGTGGCTGGAGACGAGAGTCCTACCGCGGCAGAACTGCGTAACCAGGTCCGGTACCTGGAAGCCGAAGTCGCGGCGTTGCGACGTCGGCTGCTGGAGCACCCGGCGGACAGCCGGTCGCTCGAGAGCAGACTGTCCGAAACCCAGGCCTCCTTGGCGAGTGTCACCGCTCAGAACGAGCGGCTGGCCGACACGCTGCGCGAGGCGCGAGAGAAGATCATCGCCCTGAAGGAGGAGGTCGACCGGCTGGCGCAACCGCCCTCCGGATTCGGCACCTTCCTCGGACGGAACGAAGACGACACGCTGGACGTGTTCACCGGTGGCCGCAAGCTCCGGGTCGCGGCGAGCCCGTCGGTGGATCTGGACGAGCTCCGGCTCGGCCAGGAACTGATGCTGAACGAAGCACTCAACGTGGTCGAGGCCTGCGAGTTCGAGGTCGTCGGCGACGTGGTGATGCTGAAGGAGCTGCTCGCCGACGGCGAGCGGGCGCTGGTCATCGCGCAGGCGGACGAGGAGCGGATCGTCAGGCTCGCCTCGCCGCTGCTCGACGTACCGCTGCGGGCCGGCGACTCGCTGCTGCTCGAGCCACGCTCCGGGTATGTGTACGAGAAGATCCCGAAGTCCGAGGTCGAGGAGCTGATCCTCGAAGAGGTCCCGGACATCGACTACACCCACATCGGCGGTCTGGGCGGCCAGATCGACCAGATCCGCGACGCGGTCGAGCTGCCGTACCTGCACAAGGAACTGTTCCTCGAGCACGAGCTCAAGCCGCCGAAGGGCGTGCTGCTCTACGGCCCGCCCGGCTGCGGCAAGACGCTGATCGCCAAGGCGGTGGCGAACTCGCTGGCCAAGAAGGTCGCAGAGCGCACCGGGACCGAGGGGCAGAAGTCCTACTTCCTCAACATCAAGGGCCCGGAGCTGCTGAACAAGTACGTCGGCGAGACCGAGCGGCACATCCGCCTGGTCTTCCAGCGGGCCCGCGAGAAGGCGTCCGAGGGCATGCCGGTGATCGTGTTCTTCGACGAGATGGATTCGTTGTTCCGGACCCGCGGCAGCGGGGTGTCCTCCGACGTGGAGAACACGATCGTTCCGCAGCTGCTGAGCGAGATCGACGGTGTCGAGGGCCTGGAGAACGTCATCGTCATCGGCGCCTCGAACCGCGAGGACATGATCGACCCGGCGATCCTGCGGCCCGGCCGGCTGGACGTGAAGATCAAGATCGAGCGCCCCGACGCGGAAGCGGCCCGGGACATCTTCTCGAAGTACCTGACCATCGGGCTCCCGCTGCACCCCGACGACCTCAACGAGTTCGCGGGCGACCGGCAGGCGTGCGTGGACGGAATGATCCAGCGCACGGTCGAGCGGATGTACACCGAGGCCGACGAGAACCGCTTCCTCGAGGTCACCTACGCCAACGGTGACAAGGAGGTCCTGTACTTCAAGGACTTCAACTCGGGCGCGATGATCCAGAACATCGTCGACCGGGCGAAGAAGATGGCGATCAAGGCGTTCCTGGACGAGAACCAGAAGGGCCTGCGGGTGCAGCACCTGCTGCAGGCCTGCGTGGACGAGTTCAAGGAGAACGAGGACCTGCCGAACACCACCAACCCGGACGACTGGGCCCGGATCTCCGGCAAGAAGGGCGAGCGGATCGTCTACATCCGGACGCTCATCTCCGGCAAGCAGGGCACCGAGCCCGGACGGTCGATCGACACCGCGACCAACACGGGTCAGTACCTGTAAACACGCCGTACGACGAACCGCCCCTGGACCGAGCGTCCGGGGGCGGTTCTCGTCGTGGCAGGAACGTGCAACCCGCCGGGCTCCGGCCATTGCCGCCACCAGGATGAGTCGCGTTCTTGTCCTGAGGCGGAGGAGTGGGAGATGAAGAAGGCCGGTGTCACGGCCGCGACGGCGGGGCTGCTCGTCAGCGCGCTGGTCGGCGGTGCGGTGTGGGCAGGTGTGCTGCCGAGCGCGTCGGGAGCGACGAGCGGGGAGATCACCCCGGCGGCCGGGGCGGTCGAGGCGAGTACGAGCGACGACAACGTGGCCGCGAACGTGGTCGACGACGATCTCGGGACGCGCTGGTCCGGGAAGGGTGATGGAGCGTGGCTGGAACTGGATCTCGGCACCGCGACGACCGTGTCCGCGGTCAAGCTGGCCGTCTACAACGGAGACGAGCGGCGCAACGACTTCGAGCTCCAGGTGTCGAGTGGTAGCAGCTGGAAGACCGTGTACGACGGCACCAGCAGCGGTTCCACCACCGGGTTGCAGACGTTCGACATCACCGACGTCACCACGACGAAGATCCGGTACGTCGGCCACGGCTACATCCCCGAGGACGATGACGACGACCGCGGCGTGTGGAACAGCGTGACCGAGGTCCAGGTGTGGGGTGCCGGACCCAGCCACCCGCCCACAACCCCGCCGACGACGCCGCCGACGAATCATCCGGGTGGTGACGTGCCGGCGGAGGTCCTGGACCTGAAGAACTGGAAGGTGACGCTGCCGACCGGCGGCGACGAGAAGCCGACCGAGATCAAGCAGCCGGCGCTGGCGACGTACACCAATGACCCGTTGTTCAAGGTCATGGGCAACGGTGTGCAGTTCCGGGCGCCCGTGAACGGAGTGACGACGAGCGGCTCGAGCTACCCACGGTCGGAACTGCGGGAGATGACCGCCAACGGGACCCAGAACGCGGCCTGGTCGTCCACGTCGGGCACCCACACGCTGACCGTGAAGGAGGCGTTCACGAAGCTGCCGGCCGGCAAGCCGCACGTCGTCGGGGCGCAGATCCACGGCGGTGACGACGACGTGACGGTGTTCCGGCTGGAGGGCTCCAAGCTGTACGTCACCGACGGCGACAACCCGCACCACAAGCTGGTCACGTCGAGCTACACGTTGGGTACGCCGTTCGAGGCGAAGTTCGTGGTGTCCGGCGGCAAGGTGCGGGCCTACTACAACGGCGTACTGCAGACCACGCTGTCGAAGTCGCTCAGCGGTGCGTACTTCAAGGCCGGCGCCTACACGCAGGCGAATTGCGAGAACTCCTCGCCCTGCAGCAGTTCGAACTACGGCGAGGTGCAGATCTACGACCTGTTGGTCCAGCACAGCTGATCACGCGTCTGGGGTGCCGCTGGGGTTTCCCCTGATACCCCCGGCGGCACGCCGGACGTACCGTGCTGACATGGCGACGGACGAGGTACGCAAGGACCTGCGCGCGGCGGTGGCCGCGCGGCAGGAGCTGGGGCCGGAGTACGAGGACGCGATCATCGACAGCTTCCTCGAGAAGCTGGACGCCCGCGAGGCCCAGCGCCACGGACAGGACCTCGAGTTCCGGCGGCGGGACCAGATGCTGGAGGCGGCCGGCCTGAAGCGCCGCGAGACCGACCCCGGCGGCCTGGCCCTGGCGATCGTGTCGATCGTCGCCGCGATCCCGATCACTGCGATCGCGGCCGACATGATCGGCCCCTTCGGTGTGCTGATCGCCTGGGCGGGTCTGGTCGGCATCAACTTCGCCCGCACCATCGCCCGCCGCGGCTGACCAGCGCTACTTCGGCTCGATCGGGATCAGTCGGGACTGGGCGTCGTACGCTCGCACCTCCTGGCGCAGGGCGCTGGCATTGAGGCCCGAGTGCATTCGGTTGTCCGTGTAGGCGTAGCCGCTGTCGACGTAGCCCCGTTGCCAGGGACCCACGGTGCCGTTCCAGACGTAGCGCGATTCGACCCGGGCGATCTCCGGCCGGGCCCGGTAGAGCATCCAGATCCGGGACTCCGGCTTCGGATCCGAAGTCGAGGAGGTGCCTCCGGTGAGGCTTGCGAGGCCCTCCTTCTTTGTCGGCAAGGTGTTCCACCACACCGCCGGCGGCGTTCTCTGCCACGAGCCGGCGCCGGATGGGGCCAGGCAGGATGAGATGCCAGAGGCTCCGGACCCCTTGATGATCATCAGGATCTCGGTGCTTTTCGGCGTCTTGCCCGGTACCCGCCGCGCCCAGACAACAGTGAGCGGTCGCTTGAGCGGGCCGTGCTGGCGGCGCTCGCACGACTTCGCGAAGGCGGCGACCGCCTCGGCGTCGGGCACCTCGTCGAGGCCGGTCCGGGCGGCAGTCGGCGTTGCTGCCGTGGCAGTACCGGTGACTCCGGAATCGTCGGACGGCCTGTTGGTGACGACGAGCGTGCCGGCCACCACTGCGGCCACGGCCGCGACACCGACAGCCGGGGCGATCCAGCGGCGGATGGGGCGTGGAGTGGCGGGCCGAGTCTTGTCCATCACCCGGCTGCGGAGCCGGGACCGCTCGGCGGCGGTCAGCGGAGCGACCGGCGGCGGGTCGAGTCTGGTGTTCATGAGAGCTCCTCGGTGAGGTCGACCCGGGTCAGCAGGTCGGGGAAGCGGCGACGAGTGCGGTGCAGGCGGGCCTTGACGGTTCCGACCGGTACGCCGAGCGCGTCCGCGGCCTCGGCGGTCGTGAGTCCGGACCAGACGACGAGCTCGAGGGTCTCGCGTTCGTGCCGGGGAAGTTTGGCGACAGCGCGACGGATCGCCGACATCCGGCGCTCGTCGTCCAGGCGGCGGGCGACGTCCGGGGCATGGTCGTCGTCGGGTGGCGGGTCGGGCAGGCGATCGACCAGCTTGCGCAGCCGGTTCGCCGTACGGAAGAGGGAGTTGCACTCGTGGCGGGCCACCATGAGCAGCCAGCCGCGGGCGCTCGGTGCGGTCAGCGGACCCGGCGGGTTGCGCTGGAAGCGCCGCCAGGTGTTCAGGAACGTCGCCTGGACCACGTCGTCGGCGGTACTCCAGGAGGCGGTCCGCCGGAACGCGAAGGCGCGTACGTCGTCCGCGTACCGGTCGAACAGCTCACCGAGCGCGAAATGGTCCCCGGTGCGCAACCGCTCCCACAGCTCCTCGTCCGGCCCCGGTCCGGGATCGAGGCCTCCGGATCCCGTAGCCATTGACGGCTCCGTATCGTCAATCAGGGTGATCTTCACATCAGCTAATGACCGGCCGCCGACCCAATGGTTGCATCACAGCGAGTTGAGTATGCCGCGCAGTCCGTCGGTGACGTCGTCGGGAAGGTCCAGTAGCAGGCCGCGGTGGACGCCGTACCAGGGGGAGAGACGTGCCCAGTCCTTCGAGCGTTCGACGAGGTCCGGGGACGGCTGGTAGACCTCGAGCAGGCCGGCTGCGACGGCCTCCGGTGCGCCGTTGAGGGGCCAGCAGAGGTCGAGGGCGGGGTCGCCGATCACAGCGTCGGTCCAGTCGATGACGCCCGTGACGCGGCCGTCGGTCATCAGGATGTGATCGGGGCCGAAGTCGCAGTGGATCAAGGATGTCCGGACATTGGCGACGCGGTCGAGCAGTGCGCGCGCGGTGGTCCGGACCTCCGCCGGCAGCAGCGGCACGACCTGGGTCCGGAACTCTTGCAGAAGGGTCGTCTTCTCCGCTGTGGCCGTCTCTGCGTCCTGTGCGCCGCGGAGGACGGCTTCTGACACGTCAACAGTGTGTAGAGCCCTCAGGAACGCCCCTAGCTCCCGCCCGACGGCCTCGTCGCCGTCCGTGAAGGGCTCGCCCAGAAGCATCCGATGGCGTACGCCGTCCGCGGTCAGCTCCGGCAGCGGAACCGGGAGTGGCAGCCGCGGCGCGAGCCTGGGGAGGAGCGTGGTCTCGGCGAGGAGCCGTGGGCGGACCTCCGGGCGGCGTGGAGCACGATGGATCCACTGCCCCTCGATCCAGGCGTGGCTGTCCCAGCCCTCGAGGATCGTCATACGAGACTTCGGACGTACGAACCGAGCAGGGCGGCGGTGTCAGGCATGAACGACCATTCGGTGCCGTCAAGCCTGGCCGCCAGCTCGGCCGGCGACATCCAGGCGCCCCACTCGACCTCTTCCGGCTGGTGCTTCACCGGACCGTCCCACACGCACGTGTACAGGTAGGCGTGGTACCGGGTCTTGTCGTCCGCGTAGTCGCCCTCCGGCAGCCGCGTCAGCTCGACCCCGGAGATCCCGAGCTCTTCCTCCAGCTCCCGTACGACGGCGTGGAACGGGTCCTCACCGGCCGCGACGACGCCACCGGCGGCGAAGTCGTACCGGCCCGGGTAGAGGTCCTTGGTCGGCGTCCGGCGGTGCACGTAGACCTCGCCGGCCGGATTCCGGACAACCACGGCGGTCGCGGCGTGCCGCAGGTTGTCGCGGCGCATGACCGACCGCGGCGCCGAGCCGGTGACCTGGTTGCCGTCGTCGAGAATCGCCACCACTTCGTCCATGGCCGCAGTCTCACAGGTAACCCTGTGGACACGGCAATCCTTTTCGTCGCCGGTACCGCGTAGGCTCAACTCCATGAGTGTTCGGCGGATCATGGGTACCGAGACCGAGTTCGGGATCTCGGTGCCGGGCCAGCCCGGGGCGAACCCGATGCTGACCTCGAGCCAGGTGGTGAACGGCTACGCCCAGACGCAGCCGCTCGCGCGCAAGACCCGGTGGGACTTCGACGAGGAGCACCCGCTGCGGGACGCGCGCGGCTTCGACCTGAGCCGGGAGGTGGCGGACTCCAGCCAGCTCACCGACGAGGAGACCGGCCTGGCGAATGTGATTCTCACCAACGGCGCCCGGCTGTACGTCGACCACGCGCATCCGGAGTACTCCGCGCCCGAGACCACGAATCCGCGCGACGCGGTGGTGTGGGACAAGGCCGGCGAGCTGGTGATCATGGAGGGCGCGCGGCAGGCCCGGCTGATCCCCGGTGCGCCGCAGCTGAACCTCTACAAGAACAACGTCGACAACAAGGGCGCGTCGTACGGCTCCCACGAGAACTACCTGATGCGCCGTTCCACGCCGTTCGCGTCGATCGTGCGGCACCTGACGCCGTTCTTCGTGAGCCGCCAGGTGGTGACCGGGGCGGGCCGCGTCGGCATCGGCCAGGACGGCGCCACGCACGGCTTTCAGCTCAGCCAGCGCGCGGACTACTTCGAGGTCGAGGTAGGCCTGGAAACGACGCTGAAACGGCCGATCATCAACACCCGCGACGAGCCCCATGCGAATCCGGACCGTTACCGCCGGCTGCACGTCATCATCGGCGACGCGAACCTGTCCGAGATCTCGACGTACCTGAAGGTCGGGACGACCGCGCTGGTGCTGTCGATGATCGAGGACGGCTGGCTGACCGACGACCTCGGCGTCGACCGCCCGGTGACGGCGCTGCACGAGGTCAGCCACGACCCGACGTGCACACATCTGCTGACCCTCAAGGACGGCCGCAGGATCACCGCGATCCAGCTGCAGGCGGAGTACCTGGAGCAGGCCCGCAAGTACGTCGAGGACAAGTACGGCGACGACGCGGACCGACAGACCAAGGACGTGCTGCACCGGTGGGAGCAGGTGCTCGACCAGCTCGCCACCGACCCGATGAAGCTGGCCGACCAGCTCGACTGGGTCGCGAAGTACAAGCTGCTGCAGTCCTACCGCGACCGTGACGGCCTGGAGTGGGACGACCCGAAGCTGCACCTGGTCGACCTGCAGTACGCCGACCTGCGCCCGGACAAGGGCCTGTATTACAAGTTGGTGAAATCCGGCCGGATGCAGCGGCTCGTCACCGACGAGGAGATCCGGATGGCCGTCGCGCACCCGCCGACCGACACCCGGGCGTACTTCCGCGGCCGCTGCATGCAGCAGTACGCACCGCAGGTCGCGGCCGCCTCCTGGGACTCGGTGATCTTCGATCTGCCGGGCAAGGAATCGCTCCAGCGGATTCCGACGCTGGACCCGCTGCGGGGCACGAAAGCCCACGTCGGGGCACTTCTTGACCAATGCGACACCGCAAGTGACCTGGTTCGCACCATTACTGGGGGTGCCGCCGGGTAGGGTCGCTATTGAGGGTCGGTTGGGCGGCCCTCCCAGCGGTTCTAGGAGGTGTTTGCCATGGCGAAGGACGGCGGTCAGCAGCACAAGCAGCCGAAGCGTTCGTCGACCGAGGAAGAGGTCGAGCAGGTCGAGGCGTCGGAGGACGTCCAGGAGCGCAAGGAGCGGCTCGACGAGGACGTCGACTCGATCCTGGACGAAATCGACGAGGTGCTCGAGGAGAACGCCGAGGAGTTCGTCCGCGGCTTCGTGCAAAAGGGTGGGGAGTGAACCGCTCGATGACATTCGATGCCTCCGGCCGGTTGCCGGAAGCCTTCCTGACCCCAGGTGGCTCGTCGTTCATGGACTTCCTGGCCGGGCACGCGCCCGACCTGCTGCCCGGACGGCGGTCCCTGGGGCAGGGTGACCTGTCCAGCGAAGTCCCGCACGGGACGACGATCGTCGCGGCCACCTTCCCCGGTGGCGTCGTGATGGCCGGCGACCGGCGGGCCACGATGGGCAACATCATCGCCCAGCGTGACATCGAGAAGGTGTTCCCGGCCGACGAATACTCGGCGGTCGCCTTCGCCGGCTCGGCCGGTTTCGGGATCGAGATGGTCCGGTTGTTCCAGGTCGAGCTGGAGCACTACGAGAAGCTCGAGGGTGCCACGCTCAGCCTGGACGGCAAGGCGAACCGGTTGAGCGCACTGATCCGCGGCAACCTGCCGATGGCGATGCAGGGCCTCACGGTCGTGCCGCTGTTCGCCGGGTACGACCCGGACATCAAGGGCGGCCGGATCTTCTCCTACGACCCGACCGGCGGGCGGTACGAGGAGACCCACTTCCACAGTGTCGGCTCGGGCTCGCTGTTCGCCCGCGGCGCGCTGAAGAAGCTCTACCGCGAGGACCTGTCCGCGACCGACTGCGTCACAGTGGCGATCCAGTCGCTGATCGACGCGGCCGACGACGACTCGGCGACCGGCGGGCCGGACATGCTGCGCCGGATCTTCCCGGTGGTCGGTGTGGTCACCGTCGACGGCTACCGGCGACTGCCGGAGGACGAGGTCGCGGCGCTCGTCGACGCGGCCTGGGAGCAGCGGCACCGGCGGCCCGACGGCCCGGCCTCGGCGACCCTGACCTGACCATCCCGATGATCCTGCCCGATCGACTGATTAGAGGACGACACCTTCGATGAGCGTTCCGTTCTACGTCTCGCCCGAGCAGCTGATGCGGGACCGGGCCGACTTCGCCCGGAAGGGCATCGCCAAGGGCCGCAGCGCGATCGCGCTGCAGTACGCCGACGGCATCTTGTTCGTCGCGGAGAACCGCTCGCCCGCACTGCACAAAGTGGCCGAGATCTACGACCGGATGGCGTTTGCCGCCGTCGGCCGGTACAACGAGTTCGAGAACCTGCGGATCGCCGGCGTCCGGCTCGCCGACATGCGTGGGTACTCCTACGACCGGCGCGACGTCACCGGCCGGGCGCTGGCCAACGCGTACGCGCAGACTCTCGGCGCGATCTTCTCCTCCGGCGGCGAGAAGCCGCTCGAGGTCGAGATCCTGGTCGCCGAGGTCGGCACCAGCGCGGCCGACGACCAGATCTACCGGCTCACCTACGACGGCTCGATCGCGGACGTCCGCGGGTACGCCGTGATGGGCGGCCCGGCCGAACAGGTCGCGGACTACGTCGGCGAGCACTACTCCGACGGCATCTCGCTGGCCGGAGCGCTCCGGCTCGCGGTCGACGCGCTCGGCCACGACGGCACCGAGGTCCGGCAGCTGACCCCGGACCAGCTCGAGGTCGCGGTGCTGGACCGGACCAGGACCCAGGTGCGCAAGTTCAAGCGGATCTCCGAGGAGACCCTGGAGCGCATCCTGTCCGAGTCCAGTCCCGCGGACGACGGCTCCGGCCCGGCGGACTCCGGCGCCGGTGACTCGACGGATTCCGGTGCTTCCGGCAACGGTGCCTCCGGCAACGGTACGTCGGCGCAGTCCGGCGACGGACCGACGGGATCCGCCGACGACGCACCGATCGCCCCGCCGCAGGACGACGCACCGGTCGCGCCACCGGAAGACCCCGACGACCGTCCGCTGTGACGGACCGGCTCGAAAGTTCAGCCGCCACCGACGAGGTGGCGGCTGAACCGTCTCACCGGCCGTTCCATGAGTCGGCCCATGAGTCGGCCCATGAGTCGGCCCATGAGTCGGCCCATGAGTCGGCCCATGAGTCGGCCCATGAGCTGGCCCATGAGCTGGCCCGGTCGGCGGACCCGGCTCCCTGGGAGCTCCTGGGGGAGGAGCCCGGCTTCCAGCGCTTCCTGACCGTGCGGCTGCGCCGGTACCGGATGCCCGACGGCCGCGAGGTCGACTGGGACGTCCTCGGACCCGAGGCGGGGATCAGCGCGGTCACGGTGCTGCCGTTGACGCCGGAGGGCCGGATCGTGACGATCCGGATGTTCCGCGCAGGCCCCGACAGCATCGTCACGAACCTCCCCGGCGGTCGCGTCGAGCCCGGCGAGGACGTAGCGGTGGCCGGTGCGCGCGAGCTGGAAGAGGAGACCGGCTACACCTGCGAGACGCTCGACGTGGTCGGCTGGCAGTGGTCCGGTTCGTCGTCGACGTTCCGCAAGTACGTCGCGATCGCCCGCGGCTGCCGCCCCGACGGCAAACAGCAACTCGACGAGGCCGAGGACTGCGTCCCGGTCGAGCTGTCCGTGGACGCCTTCCGCGCCGAGCTCCGCACCCCCGGCGCGATGACCGGAATCGACGCCGCCTATCTCGCGCTCGACCACGCGGGCCTGCTCTGATGGCCAAGGCGAATCAGACGATCAATGTCCGCACCTGGTCCAAGATGGTCCCTTCGTACGGCCTGCGCTTGGGTGATCTCGACCTGTACGTGCTGAAGAATCACCCTGACGTCCTGCGCGTCCTCGGTTATCAGCGGGTCGAGCGCGCAAGTCCCTGGAGCAGGCTCGAGTGGTTTCTCAGCATGCTCTTCCTGGTGGCGCTCGTCGGCGGGGTGACGACACTCGGCGGTCAGATGTTCAGTACGTACGGCGGCAGGACCGTGTACACGGGCACTGCGGATCCGCTCGACAACGACATCGGTGTGCCGCTGACATCGTGGTGCTTCGCCGTGGTGCTGGTCGGCGTACTGGCGGCCGCCTACCGGTGGTTGCGGACGGACCGTCACCGGGATGCCAAAGAGATCGGCTATCTGGTGGCGACCGTCGCCTGCGGTGCTGTCGCGCTGGGGCAACTTGTGAGCGAGAGAGGGGTGGACGCGTTCGCCGCGCCGTCGATCCCGGTCTGGGCAGCCGCTGGGCTCGCCGCCGTGCTCCTTGCTGCCATGCTGCTCTTCTCACGCGGTCGCCGCGTCCCGGTCCCGAGAGACTTTCGCCGCGTCGAAGCGCCTGACCCGAAGCGGGCGATCGCACTGGTCGAGGCGCTTGAGCCCAAGAAGCGCGACAAGCTGCTCGAGGAGCGTCGGCGAGCGATCGCACGCCTGCAGGAGCGCGGCCTGATCGATGCAGCCGAAGCGGCACAGCTCGAATCGCTGCCGTTGGGAGCGTCGACGACCATCGCCCCTGCCGGCACCGTGCATCACAGCTAGTCCTGCCTGGTCCGCCGCGGTCGGTATCCTGGCGGCGGACCGCGACTGGCGCTGAGGTGGGGTACCACCGGGGAACGGTCTGCCATCCGGCTTCGCCGCGCGCCTGGGCACCTTCGAACGCAGAGGAGTGCTTCAGATGACCGCTGATCTCATGATCGGGACCGAGCTCGCCGCCGGCATGGTGGCGAAGGCCGCCGAACGGGCCCGGGCGCTGCAGGAGCAGTACGGCGTGCAGCCGTGCCTGGCGACCGTCCTGGTCGGTGACGACCCGGCGTCGGCGACGTACGTGCGGATGAAGCAGAACCGGTCGAAGAAGGCCGGGATCGCCTCGTGCAGCGTCGTGCTGCCGGCCGAGACGACCACCGAGGAACTCGTCGCGGAGATCACGAAGCTGTCCGACGACCCGGCGGTGCACGGGATCCTGCTGCAGCACCCGGTGCCCGCGCAGATCGACGAGCGGGCCGCGTTCGAGGCGATCGACCCGGCGAAGGACGTCGACGGCGTCACGATGCGGTCGTTCGCGGCGATGGCCTTCGGGGATCCGGGGTTCAGGTCGGCCACACCCGGCGGGATCATGCGGTTGCTGGCGGCGTACGACGTACCGCTCGAAGGAGCGCACGCGGTGGTGATCGGCCGCAGCCCGATCCTCGGCAAACCGGCCGGCATGTTGCTGCTGGCATCGAACGCCACCGTCACCTACGCGCACTCCCGGACCCGGGACCTGCCGGAGCTCGTCCGGACAGCGGACGTCGTGATCGCCGCCGTCGGCAAGGCGAACTTCGTCCGCCGGGACTGGCTGAAGCCGGGCGCGGTCGTGGTCGACGCCGGGTACAACGAAGGCAACGTCGGCGACGTGCACTTCGCGGAGGCGGCCGAGGTCGCGCGGCTGATCACACCGGTTCCGGGCGGCGTCGGGCCGATGACGATCGCGCTGCTCCTGGAGCAGACGGTCGACGCCGCTGAGACGGCTGTCCATTCTGTGACTACCGTGGCCTAGGCTTGGGGAACACGAACCTAGGAGGCGAGACGTGGCGGTACGGGCGATCCGGGGTGCCACCCAGCTGGACGTGGACGAGCGCGAGCACCTGCTCGAGCGGTCCGCGGAGCTGGTGAAGGCGGTCCTGGAGGCGAACGATCTGGAGAACGAGGATCTGATCAGCATCCTGTTCACCGTCACGTCGGACCTGCGCTCGGAGTTTCCCGCCGTCGCGGGGCGGCAGATCGGGCTCACCGACGTACCGCTGATGTGCATGCAGGAGATCCCGGTGCCGCACGCGTTGCCACGCGTGGTCCGGCTGATGGTGCACACCGAGACGCCGCGGGCCCGCGACAAGATCCAGCACGTCTACCTGCACGGCGCGGTCGCCCTCCGCCCGGACCTGACCGGCGCCCAGTGAGCGAGCTGCGCGGTCCGGTCCGCATCGTCGGGACCGGGCTGATCGGGACGTCGATCGGTCTCGCGCTGGCGCGGCTGGGCGTCGTCGTCGAGCTTGTCGACGGGAACGCGGACAACGCCCTGATGGCCGAGCGGATCGGCGCGGGCTCGCGGCTGGTGCAGATCGAGCCGCAGCTGGTCGTGGTCGCCGTGCCGCCGGATCACGTCGGCGCGGTCGTCGCTGAGCAGCTCGAGCAGACCCGAGGCTCGTCGGCGATCGTCACCGACGCGGCGAGCGTGAAGTCGAAGCCGCTCGCGGACGCGGCCCGGCTGACCGGTGATCTCAGCCGGTACGTCGGCAGTCACCCGATGGCCGGCTCCGAACGGAACGGTCCGCTGGCTGCCCGCGCCGACCTGTTCGACGGCGCGACGTGGGCGATCACACCGCACCCGGCGAGCGCCCCGCAGGCCGTCGATCTGGTACGGCGGCTCGCGGAGGCCTGTGGCGCCCGGACCGTCGAGCTGTCGGTCGAGGACCACGATCTCGGTGTCGCCCGGGTCTCGCACCTCCCGCACCTGATGTCCGCGCTGGCCGCGGGCACGCTGGCGGACGCGCCGTCCTCGCATCTCGAGCTGTCCGGCCAGGGCGTCCGCGACGTCACCCGGATCGCGGCCGGCGACCCGAAGCTGTGGACCCAGATCGTGTCCGCGAACTCGGCCGCGCTGACCGGCCTGCTGGAGCAGATCCGCGGCGACCTCGACCGGCTGCTCGTTGCCCTCGGCAAGGAGGAGGCGGCCGAGGAGCTGACCGCCATCCTGGGGCAGGGCGTGTCCGGCGCCGTCCGGGTGCCGGGCAAGCACGGAACGCCGCACATCGACCTGGTCACCGTCTTGGTGACCATCCCGGACCGCCCCGGTCAGCTGGCGAAACTGTTCGCCGACGCGGCCGAGTCCGGCGCCAACGTCGAGGACCTCCGCATCGACCACAGCCCCGGTCGTCCCGTCGGTGAGGTCGAGCTCGCCGTCAAGCCCGGCTCGGTCGATCAACTGGTCGAGGTCCTGACCGACCGCGGGTGGGTCGTCCACCGCTGAGCCAGGGAGTGCCTGGCGAACTTCCTGTCCCCGCTCGAAGGTAATCTTCGGGGCATGATCATCGCTGTGGACGGGCCGAGCGGCTCCGGTAAGTCGAGCACCGCCCGCGGAGTGGCCACCCGGCTCGGACTGCGGTACCTGGACACCGGTGCGACGTACCGCGCGGTGACCTGGTCGGCCGTCGAGCGCGGGCTGGACCTGGACGACACGGCGGCGGTCGCGCAGCGTGCGCGGGACCTGGAGCTGGAGATCAGCACCGAGCCCGGCAACCAGTTCGTGATCGCCGACGGGACCGATATCACGGCCGCGATCCGGGAGCCCCGGATCAGCGAGGTGGTCTCGAAGATCGCGACCAACCTGGACGTCCGCCACGAGCTGGTCCGGCGGCAGCGGGAGATCATCGACGACGCGCAGCCGAGCGGCGGGATCGTCGTCGAGGGCCGCGACATCGCCACCGTGGTCGCGCCGGACGCCGAGCTGAAGGTGCACCTGACCGCCGACCAGGACGCGCGGATGTCGCGCCGCGGCGCCGAGCTGGAGTCCGGTGCGGTGACCGCGGAGCAGCTCCGCGACCAGATCGTCCGCCGGGACGCCGACGACTCCACCGTCTCGCAGTTCATGGTCGCCTCCGACGGCGCCGTCACCGTCGACTCCACCCATCTGACCCTGGAGGAGGTCATCGATGTGATCAGCCGACTCGCGAAGGAGGCCGAAGCAGTTCCGCGGGGCCGGAATGACGGCTGAGCTGACCGGGCACCGCGAGCTGCACCGCGAGCCGCCGCGCACCGACGATCTGCGCCCGCTGCCGTACCGCTTGGCGCTGCCGCTGCGCCGGGTCGCCCGGCACTACTTCGTCCGCAAGTACAAGCTGACCGTCCACCACGAGGACCGGTTCCCGCTGACCGGCCCGCTGCTGATGGCGCCGAACCACCTGAGTCTGCTCGACGCCCCGCTGCTCGGCGCGATCGCGCCGCGGATGCTGCACCAGCTCGGGAAGATCGAGGTGTTCGGCGGGGTGCAGGGCAGGTTCCTGCACCTGGTCGGGCAGATCCCGGTCGACAGGTCGTCGTACGACACGCTCGCGGTCCGGAAGTCGATCCAGGTACTGCGGGACGGGCGGGTGCTGAACATCTACCCGGAGGGCACCCGCGGACCGGGCGACTTCAGCCGGATCCGGACCGGGGTGGCGTACCTGGCGATGGTGACCGGGGCGCCGATCCTGCCGGTGGCGCTGATGGGGACGCGGCTGCCGGGCGGCAGCGTGGAGGGTCATCCGCCGACCGGAAGCCGGGTCGACGTGGTGTATGGCGAGCCGTTCTCGATCGACCGCGTACCCTTTCCCAGGAGACATTCCGACGTACAGGCGGTCGCTGTCCACATCGGCGACGTGCTGCGCGCCCATGTGAAGGCGGCCGTCGAAGAAACCGGCCACCCACTTCCGGGCTGGCGAGACCAGAAGGACCCCGATGACTGACCTGCCCACCGAAGTACCAACGCACGACCGTGAGGACGCCGGTCCGCTGCCGGTGCTCGCGATCGTCGGGCGGCCGAACGTGGGCAAGTCCACGCTGGTCAACCGCATCATCGGCCGCCGCGAGGCGGTCGTCGAGGACACCCCGGGCGTCACCCGCGACCGGGTGTCGTACGACGCCAACTGGGCCGGGCGGGAGTTCACCGTCGTCGACACCGGCGGCTGGGACCCGGACGCGGTCGGCATGGCGGCGCTCGTCGCCGCGCAGGCGGAGGTCGCGATCAACGCGGCCGACGCGGTGCTGTTCGTGGTCGACGCGGTCGTCGGCATCACGGACGCCGACGAGGCGGTCGTCCGGGTACTGCGGAAGTCCGGCAAACCCGTCGTACTGGCCGCGAACAAGGTCGACGACCAGCGCGTCGAGTCCGAGGCGATGAACCTGTGGAGCCTCGGGATCGGGGAGCCGTTCCCGGTGTCGGCGATGCACGGCCGCGGTACGGGCGACCTGCTGGACGCGGTACTCGAGGCCCTGCCGGAGGCGCCGCGGGAGCGTGACGCCGAGACCGGCGGGCCGCGCCGGGTCGCGATCGTCGGCAAGCCGAACGTCGGCAAGTCCTCCCTGCTGAACAAGGTCGCCAAGGAGGACCGGGTCGTCGTCAGCGACGTCGCCGGGACGACGGTCGACCCGGTGGACGAGCTGATCACGCTCGGCGGCCAGGAGTGGCGGTTCATCGACACCGCCGGCATCCGGCGCAAGGTGAAGAACGCCTCCGGCCACGAGTACTACGCGACGCTGCGGACCAACGCGGCGATCGAGCGGGCCGAGGTCGTGGTCGTCGTGATCGACTCGTCGGAGTCGATCACGGAGCAGGACCTGCGGATCATGAACGCGGTCGAGGAGGCCGGCAAGGCGCTGGTCATCGCCTACAACAAGTGGGACCTGGTCGACGAGGAGCGCCGGTACTACCTGGAGCGGGAGATCGACCGGGACCTGGTGCAGTTCCGCTGGGCGCCGCGGGTGAACATCAGCGCCCTCACCGGCCGGCACATGGAGAAGCTGGTGCCCGCGATCGAGGCCGCGCTGGAGGGCTGGCAGACGCGTGTCCCCACCGGCCAGCTGAACGCCTTCCTCGGCCGCCTGGTCGCCGCGCACCCGCACCCGGTCCGCTCCGGCAAGCAGCCGAAGATCCTCTTCGGCACCCAGGCCACCACGATGCCCCCCACCTTCGCGATCTTCACCTCCGGCCAGATCGAGCCCTCCTACCAGCGCTTCATCGAACGCCGCCTCCGCGAGGACTTCGGCTTCGTCGGCAGCCCCGTCCACGTCCAGATCCGAGCCCGCCAGAAGAACAAGAAACGCTGACCGAACCCGGTAAGAACCACCCCGCGGGATGAGGTAAGGTAATCCCCGGTCCGCTCCCCGGAGCGAACCGGCGGGCTGTGGCCTAGTTTGGTTAAGGCGCCGGCCTGGGGGGCCGGAGATCCGGAGTTCAAATCTCCGCAGCCCGACCGCCTGAGAGGGGCACCGATTCTGTCGGTGCCCCTCTCTACGTTTGTCCTCATGGGTGCAACGGGAGACCGACGAGGCTGGACCGACGACGACCTGAGGCAGGCGGTGAAGAGCAGCGTGTCCTGGCGTGGGGTTGCCCGCGTCCTGGGCTTGAAGGACACCTCTGCGGCGACGCCTCGGCGGCATGCGGCGCGGCTGGGGTTGGACACGTCACACTTCACTGGGCAGCGCCGCTGGTCCGATCAGCAGTTGCGTGAAGCCGTGGCGGCTTCGAGTTGCTGGGCGGACGTCGTTGCCGCACTTGGCATCGTCGACAACGGAGCAGAGCGAGTCCGGGTCAAGGGCCATGCCGTCAGGCTGGGCCTGGACTGCAGTCATCTGAGGCCGCCTCATGCCAAGTCGGCCCCGGACGAGGTGTTCGATGAGCCGGTACGGCCGGAGATGCTCCGGTATTCGGCGGCGGCCCTGGCGATGGCCTGGTTCACCTTGCGTGGATGTGCGGTTGCGTTGCCGATCGAACCACAGGCCTACGACCTGCTCGTTACGACATCAAAGGGCATTCAGCGTGTACAGGTGAAATCCTGCGCGGCACGGACCGCAAAGGGCTATTGGCACGTTGGCATCGGCCGACGTCCGTACGTGCTGGACAAGTCCGCGAGCAAGATGCCGTACGACCCGGAATCAATCGACCTCTTCTTCATCGTTCTGGGCGACGGCAGCATCTACGTCATCCCCAGCTCCGTCCTGGCAGGCCGTGTCGGCATCTCGATCGAGAGCTATACGGCGTACCGCGTGGGGGATGCTTCGAGCATGTTGGGGAGCGGGGCACCAGCAACTGATGCCCCGCGTGGTGTGTCAGCGTACGCTCGCGAGTTCCTGGGGCTCCGGGGTTTCGACCCGCAGGGTTTCGCCTTCGATGTCTACTCGGGGCGTGATGCGGTCTAGCCAGCGGGGGAACCACCAGGCCCGGTCGCCGAGGAGGCTGAGGATGGCGGGGACGAGGGTCATGCGGACGACGAACGCGTCGATCAGGACGCCGATCGTGAGGCCGAAGCCGATCGCCTTGATGATCGGGTCCTCGACGAGGATGAACCCGGCGAAGACGGACGCCATGATCAGGGCGGCGGCGGTGACGACGCGGGCGCCGTGGCCGAGGCCCTGGACGGTCGCGTCGTTCGCGTGCAGGCCGTGCACGAACTCCTCGCGGACCCGGGACACGATGAACACCTCGTAGTCCATCGCGAGCCCGAACAGGATGCCCATCATGATGATCGGCAGGAAGCTCACCAGCGGCCCGGGGGAGTCCAGCCCGACCAGGCTCGCCAGATGTCCCTCCTGGAACACGGCGACCGTGATCCCGAAGGTCGCCCCGATCGTCAGCACGAACCCGAGCGTCGCCTTCAACGGCACGAGCACCGACCGGAACGCCAGCAGCAACAGCAGGAACGACAACCCGATCACCACGAACAGGTACGTCGGCAACGCGTCGGACAGCTTGTTCGACACATCGACGCCGACCGCGGTGTTGCCGGTCACGGAGATATTCGCGTCGCCCGTGGCGAGCGGCTGTACGGCGGACCGCAGGTTCTTCACCAGGTCAGCGGTCTCCGAGCTGGCCGGTCCGCTCTTCGGGATCACCTGCAGCAACCGCGTCGTACCGTCCTGACTCGCCGCGGCCGGTTGCGCCGCGACCACATCGGGCAGGCCCTGCGTCTTCCCGAGCACCTGCTGCACCAGTGCGTTCGAGGTCGCCGCGTCGTTGCTCTTCACAACGACCACGAGCGGCCCGTTCGCGCCCGGTCCGAAGGCGGCAGCGGTCAGGTCGTACGCGATCCGCTGGTTGCTTTCGGCTGCGGCCGACGCGCCGTCCGGCAGCGCGAGCTGCATGTCCTTCGCCGGGATCGCGAGCACCCCGAGGCCGATGATGCCGACAGCAACGATCGGCACCCTGAGCCGCGTCACCAGCCGGCCCCATCGGAAGCCGAAGCCCTCGGCAGGAGCCGCCGTGGCCGGCGCCTTGCGGAGCTTCCGCGGCAACACCCGGTCCCCGACGAAGCCGAGCAGCGCCGGCAGCAGCGTCAGCGCCACGAGTACGGCGGTCAGCACCGTCGCCGCCGCGGCCAGCCCCATAGCCGTCAGGAACGGTACGCCGACCACCGACAGCCCGGCCAGCGCGATCACGACGGTCGCACCGGCGAACAGCACCGCCGACCCGGCCGTCGCCGTCGCCCGTGCGACCGACTCCTCCGGATCCATCCCTTCACCGAGCTGCGACCGGTGCCGCGAGCTGATGAACAGCGAGTAGTCGATCCCGACCGCGAGGCCGAGCATCAGCGCGAGAATCGGTGCGGTCGACGACACATCGGTGAACGCGGTGACGATGAACAGGCCGGCCATGCCGGCCAGTACGCCGAGCAACGCCGTCAGCAGCGTCATCCCGGCAGCCACCAGCGACCCGAACGTGACGACGAGCACGACGGCGGCCACGGCCACACCGATCACCTCGGTCGCACCGATCTCCGGGATTCCGGCCTTGATCTGCCCGCCCGGTACGACCTGCAGATCACCGGAGCTCAGTCCGCTCAGTCCGTCGTACGCGTCGCTGCTCTCCGGCGCCAGCTCGTCGGCCGGCTTGTCGAACTGGACGCTGATGAGTCCCGTCGTACCGTCCGGGCTGATCGCCTTGCTGGTGAACGGGTCGATCGCCGCGATCACCTCGGGCACCTTGGCGACCTTACCGACGGTCACCCCGACGGCGGCCTTCACCGCCGGGTCGGCGAGTGTCTTGCCGTCGGGCGCCTTCACAACGACTGTCGCGGACGCGCCGCTGGCCGCCGGCAGCTCCTGCTTGAGGGCGTCGAGCGCGCGCTGCGACTCGGTACCCGGGATCGAGAACGTGTTCGCGGTCTTGCCGCCGAGCGTCAGCGCGCCGACACCGAGCACGACGAGGAACAGCGCCCACAGGGCGGCGACGAGACGCCGGCGCTGGTAGGAGAACCGGCCGAGCCGGTACAGCAGATTGGCCATCGGAAAGAGCGTCCGTTCGGTTCGGTACGGCGTACGGGCAGAGGTGATCGCCCCGCGGCGGCGGGGAGGCGGGTTCGGTTCTCAGGCGCGGCGGAGCAGTCTCCGCAGCGCGATGTCGCAGAGTCGTCGGAGGTCGTCGTCGGTGCGCTCGTCGGAGTGCCGGCACTCGCCGAGCAGCCCGTTGACCGCGAACTTCGCCAGATCCTGCTCGAGCGGGTCGTCGGATCCGGCCATCAGCGCGGTCATTCGCAGACCGTCGGCCACCAGCGACGCGATCTCCGGCATGTCCTCGATGACCGGGAGGATGTCCTGCAGCACGTCGACGACGCCGCGGTGCTCGACCGCGAGGTCGATGAAGCGCTGGATCGTGAGGTCCTGCGCCTCGCGGCGGGGAAGTTCGGAAGCGGCCGCGACCAGTTGGGCGAGGTCGGCCGCGGCGGGCTCGAGGACGGCGGCGAGCACAGCCGGCTTGCCACTGAAGTGGTACAGCACCGTCGCCTTGGAGCAACCGGCGGCGGTCGCGATGTCCTGCAGTGACGTCGCGTTGTAGCCGGCCGCCTGGAACAGGTCCATCGCCTGACGCACGATCTCGCGCCTGGTCCGCTCCCGGGCGGGGGTGATGACTGCCATGTCACCGATCTTGACTGACCGATCGGCCAGTTTTCAACCGATCGGTCAGGATTGTGGCCCGGTTCACCTCCTGGTCTTCGCTTGAGTTGCGGTGTAATCCTGTAATTCAGGAGGCGAGAAATGACCGAGGAGATTGCCGGCGAGACCGCGGGGGACGATGTCCTGGATGCCTACTCCCGTGTGGTCTCGGGCGTGGCGGAACACCTGATCCCGCGGGTCGCGAGCCTGCGGATCCACAGCCGGCGCGGCGACTCGGCCGGCTCGGCCGTCGTACTGACCGGCGACGGACATCTGCTCACCAACGCGCACGTGGTCGGCGACGGTTCGGAGGCGGCGGCGGAGTTCGCCGACGGTACGACGGCACAGGCCCGCGTGGTCGGTGTCGACCGGCTGTCGGACCTCGCCGTACTGCGGGCCGATCGGGAGATCCCCGACCCGCCCGAGTACGGCGACGCGGACCGCCTGAAGGTCGGGAACCTGGTGGTTGCCGTCGGCAATCCGCTCGGCCTGGCCGGGAGCGTGACCGCGGGCGTGGTGAGCGCGCTCGGCCGGTCGTTGCCGGTGCGCAGCGGTACGGCGCACCGGATCATCGAGGACGTGATCCAGACCGACGCCGCGCTGAACCCGGGCAACGCCGGCGGCGCACTCTCCGACGGCAACGGCCGGGTGATCGGCATCAACACCGCGGTCGCCGGGATCGGACTCGGCCTCGCCGTCCCGGTCAATCCGACGACCCGGAGGATCATTTACGCGCTCCTGCACGACGGTCGCGTACGCCGTGCGTACCTGGGCCTCGTCACCACGCCCGCGCCGTTGCATCCGGCGCTCGCACAGCGCTTCGACCAGCGCACGGCACTGCGGGTGGTCGAAGTCATCCCGGCCAGCCCGGCGGCGGCCGCCGGGCTGCGTCAGGGCGATCTCGTGCTGGCCGTCAACGGCGTACCGCTCCGCGACGCTCAGTCCCTGCAGCGTCAGCTCTTCGAGGACGCGATCGCCCTCCGCACCGAGATCACGGCGATCCGCAACAACGCGCTCGTCGACGTGATCGCCTACCCGGCGGAGCTCACCGACCGGTGAACTGGGCGCGGAGCAGGACGCAGGTGCCTGGCTCGAGCGGTGCGTTGGGGAAGGTGAAGTCGCGGGTGACCTCGGTGAACCCGAAGCGTTCGTGGAGGTCGAGGATGGCGCGGTTGCCGAGGTTCGCGAAGGTGTAGATCTCGTCGGCGCGCTCGGCCGTCCAGCGCATCCGCTCGGTCGTGAGCAGGTCGCCGATCCCGTGACGCCGCCAGGCGGGCGCGACGATCAGCCCGATCAGGTAGTACCCGTCCGGCGCCGTCGTGGGCGGGTCGGCGGGGGAGCGCCGGTGCCGGATCACAGCGGCGTACCCGGCGATCTCCCCACCGATCTCCGCGACGACCGTGTACCGATCGGGATCCTGCAGATCCGCCTCCAGGCGTGCCCGGCGCGTCTCCACCGGCCCGCCGGTCCGCGTCACGATCAACTCGGCGCAGGACGTGAGATCAGCGTCCACAGCCGCGCGCACCCGCACGTCGACCGCCTGCCTGGCAGCCCCAGGCCGGTACTCCGCGAACCCAGTCATGCCTCCACCCTAAGTTCAGCAGGTGGACGAGCTGCTGCAAGGCGTCGACGCGCTCACGTCTGCAGTGGCCCGCCGCGGAGTGGGCGGCCGCCGATCGTGCGACGTTCGTTGTCGCGGAGGCGGGGCTCGTAGTGGGCGAAGAAGATCTTGCCGACCAGATCGCGCCGGCTGCGTACGCCGGTCTTGTCGAACACGCTCTTAAGGTGCTGCTGGATCGTGTGGGTGGAGACGACCAGACGTTCGGCGATGTCGACGGTGGAGTCGCCCTGCAGCACCAGCCGGGTGATCTCCTGCTCGCGTTCGGTCAGCCCGTACGCCGCCATCAGGAGGGGAGCGATGCGTCCGGGATGAGCCGGTTCGACGATCACGGCGACGCGGCGGGAACTCGAAGAGACCAGTGATGTCCCGTGGAGCACGACCCAGCGACCGGACTTCGACATCACCCGCGACATCGCGACCTCGCCGGCGTCCGGGTACGTCGCCGTACGCAGCGCCTGGCCTGCGACCGCAAGGACTGCGGACGGCAGCCTGCCGGTGTCCCAGTCGCCGTCGGGAAGGTCGCGCAGCCAGTGCTCGACACCAGGTGTCGCGGACTCGATCTCCCAATCGCCGGACACCACGAGCAGTCCTGGTGCGTCAGTGCCTTCCGGATCGGCGGCCGCGCCGAGTAGCAATGCGGTGCGGGCGCCGGCCGCAAGCACCGGTGCGACGGCTCGGAGGAACGCCTTGTCCTCGTCGTCGAAGGTAGGCTGCCCCGGTTCGCGGTAGAGGCCGAGCGCGCCCCAGACCTCACCGGTTCTCGTCCGCAGGCCGGCGATCAGCTCCTGGTCGCCGCCCATCGTCATGTTCTGGTGCCACCGCGGGCTGCTGGCCGGGTCGCCGCCGGTCGCCTCGTGCAGCGTCGAAATGCCTCGCTGGGACCGGGCGACCTCCGCGAGCTTGTTGACGTCGTCCTCGTAGTACTCCTCCGCGAGCCACTCCTGCGGCAGTTCCGGCATGCCCTCGTTGAAGTGACTCGTCACGAGCAGGGACGCCGGATCCAGCGTGTACCAGCACGGCACCTGGTAGTGCGGGACCGCGTCGCGGAGGATCTCGGTCGACGCCCGCCAGAGCGTGACGAGGTCGAGCCCTTGCCGCGTCAGTGACGCGATCCGGTCGCTCGCACGCTCCTTCGCGTCGCCGCCCACAGCACCAAGGTACGGCGGTCCTGGGCGGTTGCGGATACCACATTTCTGGAATGGGCGGCCGATGGTCGCGCTCGTAGCGTCGAGCCATGACACAGATCCAGGTGATGGGGCCGTCCGACGGCCTGACGACGAAAGACATGCAAGGGACCCGGGCCGACCGGTACCTGGTCGACAGCCTGACCTCCGGCGGTACGGTCGCGCTGGTGGAGCAGATCCTCGATCCGCACGTGCTGGCGGCGCCACTGCACATCCACTCGCGCGAGGACGAGTACAGCTGGGTCATCGAGGGCCGGCTCGGTGCGGTCCTCGGCGACGAGGAGGTGTTCGCCGATGCCGGTGCTCTGGTGTGCAAACCGCGGGGGCAGTGGCACACGTACTGGAACGCCGGGGACGGACCGTTGCGCATCCTCGAGATCATCACACCGGGTGGACTCGAGGCGCTGTTCCTCAAGCTGGCCGAGCCCGGTGGCGAGTACGACCCGGACACGCTGCCCGCGCTCGCGGCGCAGTACGGCTGTGAGGTCGACTTCGAGGCGACCATGCCGATCGCCAAGCGTCATCAGCTGATCTTCTAGGTGTCCTGATGGCCGGGGCGCGTACGCCGGAGGAGCTCGAATCGATGTTCGAGGACGCGTTCGTCCTGCACGATCAGGAGGCGCTCGCGCAGCTGTTCGAACCGGACGCGGTGCTGCGCCCGGCAGGGGCGCGTGGCCCGCTGGTGGGGCCTGGCCCCGTCCATGGCCGGGACGAGATCCAGCGCCTCCTGGTCGACCTGTGGGATCACCAGGAGGCGTACGTCGCTGACCCGCAGACAGTGCTCCAGCTCCGAGGGACCGCCCTCGTCATCAGCCGGCTGGCCGTCAACGTCGTACGACGGACGCCGGACGGCCGCTGGCGCTACGCCATCGTCTACCTCGGCAGCTGAGCGGAGCGGTTCAGGCTTCCTCGAGATCGTCCTCCACAACGCCAATGTGCGGAGAGAGATACGGGTCTGCCTCGGGAAGTGCCAAGCCGCGCTTCATCACCCATACGACCCAGCGGTTCTGGTTCTCGCCTTGGACCTCGTCGTCGTAGACATGAAGCATGCCGTAGGACCACGGGGCCGCCTGGGCGATTCTCTGGAACACCTCGATCACATCATCCTGGCGGTGGTTCCGCAGCCCGGCCAGCCACAGCTGGGCCGAGCCGTTCACGACCCGCAGGTCCGCGAGCTGCAGGTCGTTGCGTACGTCGGCGATCGCGCTCGCCACGGCGTCGTACGCCGTCTTGCTCAGGTTGTCGGCGGCCTCGCCCGTGGTCCAGTCGTCCTGGGAGTCGCGCAGTGTGGCCCAGCCGTGGTACTCGAACACGGCTACCAGCCGCGTTCGCGCCATTCGGCGAGGTGGGGGCGCTCGGCGCCGAGGCTCGTGTCCGAGCCGTGGCCGGGGTAGACCCACGTCTCGTCGGGGAGCGTGCCGAAGAGCTTGGTCTCGACGTCGTTGATGAGCGACGTGAACCGCTCGGCGTCGCCCTGCGTGTTGCCGACTCCGCCGGGGAACAGCGAGTCGCCGGTGAAGACGTGCGGTGCGCCGTCCGGGTCGTCGTACACGAGGGCGATCGAGCCGGGCGTGTGGCCGACGAGGTGGATGACGCGCAGGCTGCAGCGGCCGACGGCGATCTGGTCGCCGTCGTCGACGAGCTCGTCGGTCGGGACCGGGATACCTTCGGCGTCGTGCCGCCCGGCGACCGTCCTGGCGCCGGTGCGGGCGACGACCTCGGCCAGCGCCTCCCAGTGGTCCTGGTGGCGGTGCGTGGTGATCACCCGCGCAAGGCCCCCGTCGCCGATCAGGCGCAGCAGGGTGTCCGGCTCGTTCGCGGCGTCGACGAGCACCTGCTCGTCGGTCTGCCGGCAGCGCAGCAGGTAGGCGTTGTTGTCCATCGGCCCGACCGCGACCTTGGTGATCATCAGGTGCGCCAGCTCGTGCGTCTGGGCCGCTCCGCCGACCTTGACGTTCCCGTGGTACTCCGGCATCTCGCCTCTCCCTGGTGTCGGTGCCTGTCTCTGAGACACCGCCGATCCTCGCACCTCCGGCCGGGTTGCAGCGACCACCCCCGGCGATCGAATATACTTTCGAAGCGGCCGCCGGATCCGGCGGCGGAAGTTTTTGTCGGTGGGCCTCGTTAGCATGACCGGGCATGCCGGAGAACCACCCGGAAACCCTCGAGAACGGCTGAGAGTGAGCTTGTGTCTGACCGTCTGATCGTGCGTGGAGCGCGTGAGCACAACCTGAAGGACGTCTCGGTCGACCTGCCGCGGGACGCCATGATCGTCTTCACCGGCCTGTCCGGGTCCGGGAAGTCCAGCCTGGCCTTCGACACGATCTTCGCCGAGGGCCAGCGGCGGTACGTCGAGTCGCTCTCGGCGTACGCGCGCCAGTTCCTCGGCCAGATGGACAAGCCGGACGTCGACTTCATCGAGGGCCTGTCGCCGGCCGTCTCGATCGACCAGAAGTCGACCTCGCGCAACCCGCGGTCCACCGTCGGCACGATCACCGAGGTCTACGACTACCTCCGGCTGCTGTTCGCCCGGGCCGGCCGCCCGCACTGCCCGGAGTGCGGTGAGCCGATCGCGCGCCAGACACCGCAGCAGATCGTCGACCGCGTGCTCGAGCTGGAGGAGGGCACCCGGTTCCAGGTGCTCGCCCCGGTCGTCCGCGGCCGCAAGGGCGAGTACGTCGACCTGTTCCGGCAGCTGACCGGTCAGGGCTTCTCGCGGGCCCGGGTCGACGGGGAGACGATCCAGCTCACCGAGCCGCCGAAGCTCGACAAGCAGAAGAAGCACAGCATCGACGTGGTCGTCGACCGGCTGGCGGTGAAGGGTTCGGCGAAGCAGCGGCTGACCGACTCGGTGGAGACCGCGCTCAACCTGGCGAGCGGCCTGGTCGTGCTCGACTTCGTCGACCTGCCCGGCAACGACCCGCACCGTGAGCGCCGGTTCTCCGAGAAGCTCGCCTGCCCGAACGATCACCCGCTCGCCATCGACGAGCTCGAGCCGCGGTCGTTCTCGTTCAACTCGCCGTACGGCGCCTGTCCGGTGTGCACCGGGCTGGGCACGCGTATGGAGGTGGACCCGGAGCTGCTGGTGCCGGACCCGTCCAAGTCGCTCGATGAGGGCGCGATCCAGCCGTGGTCGGGGCAGAACGTCTCGCAGTACTTCGAGCGGCTCCTCGAGGCGCTGGCGAAGGACCTGAAGTTCAAGACCAGCACGCCGTTCGGGGAGCTGCCGGCGAAGGCGAAGAAGGCGCTGCTCACCGGTCACGACAAGCAGGTCCACGTCTCGTACCAGAACCGCTACGGCCGCGAGCGGTCGTACTACACGACCTTCGAGGGCGTGATCCCGTACGTCGAGCGGCGGCACGCGGAGGCGTCGAGCGACACCGGGCGCGAGCGCTTCGAGGAGTACATGCGCGAGGTGCCGTGCCTGGCCTGCAACGGCGCGCGGCTGAAGCCGATCTCGCTGGCGGTCACGCTCGGCGGCAAGAACATCGCCGAGATCAGCGCGATGTCGATCGACGAGGTGCACGACTTCCTCGTGCGGATGGAGCTGACGCCGCGGGAGAAGCAGATCGCGGAGCGCGTGGTCAAGGAGATCGGCGAGCGGCTGCGGTTCCTGCTCGACGTCGGCCTGGACTACCTGGCGCTCAGCCGGCCGGCGGGTTCGCTGTCCGGCGGTGAGGCGCAGCGGATCCGGCTGGCGACGCAGATCGGTTCGGGTCTGGTCGGCGTGCTGTATGTGCTGGACGAGCCGTCGATCGGCCTGCACCAGCGCGACAACCGGCGGCTGATCGACACCCTGGTCCGGCTCAAGGAGCTCGGCAACACCCTGATCGTCGTCGAGCACGACGAGGACACCATCGACCACGCCGACTGGGTCGTCGACATCGGTCCGGGCGCCGGTGAGCACGGCGGTCAGGTGGTCGTGTCCGGCACGGTCGAGGACCTGCGCAACCACCCGGACTCGATCACGGGTGCGTACGTGTCCGGCCGCAGGGAGATCCCGATCCCGGAGGTCCGGCGGCCGCTGACCGAGGGCCGCGAGCTGACCATCTACGGCGCCCGGCAGAACAACCTCAAGGACCTTGACGTGACCGTCCCGCTCGGGGTGTTCGTCGCGGTCACCGGCGTGTCCGGCTCGGGCAAGTCCACGCTGGTCAACGACATCCTCTACACGTCGCTGGCGCGGCAGATCTACGGCGCCCGCGCGGTGCCGGGGCGGCACACGAAGATCTCCGGGATGGAGCTGGTCGACAAGGTCATCCACGTCGACCAGTCGCCGATCGGCCGGACGCCGCGGTCCAACCCCGCGACGTACACCGGCGTGTGGGACCACGTCCGCAAGCTGTTCGCGGAGACGCCCGAGGCGAAGGTGCGTGGGTACCAGCAAGGCCGCTTCTCGTTCAACGTGAAGGGCGGCCGCTGCGAGGCGTGCTCCGGTGACGGCACGCTGAAGATCGAGATGAACTTCCTCCCGGACGTCTACGTCCCGTGCGAGGTGTGCCACGGCGCCCGGTACAACCGCGAGACGCTCGAGGTGCACTACAAGGGCAAGACGGTCGCGGACGTGCTGGACATGCCGATCGAGGAGGCGGCGGAGTTCTTCGCCGCGATCCCGGCGATCTCGCGGCACCTGAAGACGCTGGTCGAGGTCGGCCTCGGGTACGTCCGGCTCGGTCAGCCGGCGCCGACGCTGTCCGGCGGTGAGGCGCAGCGCGTGAAGCTGGCGTCCGAGCTGCAGCGGCGGTCGACCGGTCGCACGGTCTACGTCCTGGACGAGCCGACCACCGGCCTGCACTTCGAGGACATCCGGAAGCTGCTGGGCGTCCTGAGCGGTCTGGTGGACAAGGGCAACTCGGTGCTGGTGATCGAGCACAACCTCGACGTCATCAAGACCGCGGACTGGATCATCGACCTCGGGCCGGACGGCGGTCGCCGCGGCGGCACGCTGGTTGCCGAGGGCACACCGGAGCAGGTCGCCGCCAACCCCGCGTCGTACACCGGCCAGTTCCTCGCCGAGATCCTCGAGGGCCGCGCCGCGAAGCCGAGCGCCAAGAAGGCAGCGGAGGCTGCCAAGTCGCAGCCGGCCCAGAAGGGCGTCGCGAAGAAGACGGCGGCGACGAAGACAGCAGCCACGAAGACGGCAGCGAAGAAGACCGCTGCCAAGAAGTCGGTGGCCAAGACGGTGGCCAAGAAGGCGGCCCCGGCGAAGAAGACGGCAGCCAGGAAACGCGTCGCCAGCTGAGCTGATCCCGTCAGCGGCGGAAGAGTTGCTGGACGAGGTGCCGGAACCAGGTCCGGCGCGGCGACGGTAGCAGGGCCGCCGGCAGCACGACTGTCGGCGGCTTTGCCAGCGTGACCGGCACCTGCACCATCCGGTCGCCCTGCAGCCAGAACAGATCCGGGCTGCACTGATCGGGTGCGTCCCGGTACGTGTCGGCGACGAACCGAGCCAGCCGGTCCGCGGTCGCCTGACCGGCGTCGGCGGGACAGAAGGCGACAGTGCTCAACCTGGGGACGCCGAGCAGCACGCCGAGCCCGATGGAGGCCTGGGGGAGCAGCTTCTCCCGATCGACGACCGCCATCGACACCAGCGGATCGTCGTCCCGGCTGAGCACGGAGAAGCCGTCGTGCTCGGTCGGCCGCAGGTCAGAGATCTGATCGAGCGTCAACTGCACCGGCGACGGTACGTCGGGATCGCCGAGCCCGAGCATCGACCGCCGGATGACGGTCAGCCGCCGGTAGTCCGTCCCGGTACCGATGAACACCACGACCTCGAAGTGGTCCCCGAACGGGATCAGCGCGTCCGCCACCGGACCCGACGTCCGCGCGGACCAGCCGCGCTGCAGCAGCATCGCGCGCTGGCGTACGGCGACGTCCCCGAAGCGATGCTCCTCGGTGGCCAACTCGCCCTCGGCGACGACGGCCCGCAGCCACGCCTCGATCTGGTCCGCCCACAACTGCTGCGGGAGCTGACGGCACCGGTCGACGATCTCGCCGAGCCCGACGACCGCGGACATCTGCAGCGCGCCGCGGCCCCAGCCGACCTCGACCGTCCGCTCGGCGGTGTCGACGACGCACCCCGGCAGCCACATCGGCGCGAGGTCCGCGATCGCCTTCACGATGGTCGTGTCGTTCGTCGTGCCAGTCATCGATAAGCCTCTCCCACGCCCCACAGTGTGCCGCGTGGTGGGGCTACGCGAACCACCTGCCCCCGGGTACCGCACCGGGCGGGCTCTGGTCGACGCACCCCCGGCTGGTTCCGGGCCGGGACCGGAAAGCGAACAGAAAGCCGGTGGAAAGCACTGCCTGGTCAACTGGTCATCGATGCATCGCCGTGCGAGGGAGAGAGCGTGACCGGACGTTGGGACATGGGCCAGGACACCCTGAGCCAGTTGGCGAGGAAGACGTCGACGGGCACCGAGGATCTCGGTGGACTCGTGAGGCAACTGGTCGCGGCGGCGGAACCGCTGGAAGGAAAGATGAACGGTTCCGGCAAGGCGATGTTCGACTCGTTCAAGGCCAACGTCGACAGCATCGCGGCCGACCTGAACGCGGGCCTCGCCGCGATCACCGAAGGACAGGCCGGGATGGACGCGGCCTTCCGGACCGGTGACACCGAGATGGCGGACACCGCCAAGAAGAACCAGGGGGCCGCCGACTTCGACGGCGCCCGGTTCGGCAAGCGCTGAGAGGACCCTGCGATGGCATACCGCAACAGCTACGACACCGCCGCCTCGAGCGAGGTTCAGGCGACCGTCAACAACCTCGCCGCCCGGATCTCCGGTCTGATCGAGACCCACCGCCAGAACGTCGAAGCCGCCCTCTCGGACGCTTCCGCCAGCGGTGTGACCGAGAACTACCGCGCGGTCGAGGACAGGTTCAACAGTGCGGCCGACTCGACCCTGGCGGTCATCGCGTCGCTGAAGGAGACCCTGGTCCAGAACGACGCCACCGCGGCGGCCACGCTGCGGAAGGCGTCGGCCGCCGTCGACGGCATCAGCGGCTGACCGGAGCAGCAGTGGACTGGGATATCGACGTCGACGGCGTGAACCAGGTTCTCTCCGCGACCGCGACCGCGGCGGAGCCGTTCGAGGCACTGGGGATCTCGTACGGCGACAGCCTGGGCGCGACCATCGAGGGCCTGAACTACGACCTCTTCGCCGTCGTTGCGGTGGCGGTGGCGGAGTACTCGGAGCACTGGTCGCCGATCGTGGAGGCGGCGGCCACGCAGGTCAGCGCGTCGATGTACGGCACGGTGAACGCTGTCACGGCGTACATGGAAGGGCAGGAGACGATGGCGGAGAACGCTCAGCGCCAGGCCTCGCTCGGTATCGTCGAGATTCGCGGGGCGACGGTGCCGGACCCGAACGGTGGGGATACCGCGGTATGACCGGCGAGAGTCCGGCGCCGGTGCCCGCCGAGGTGCCCGCCGAGGTGGCCGCCGAGGTGGCCGCCGCAGGCCGGGCGCGGCTCGCCGAGTGGCTGACGGCCCAGGCACCGGAGCCCGGACTGGGCGCGACGCCCGAGGAGTTGGCGGGCTGGGCGGTGTTCCAGGTGGAGGAGTATCTGCTGCTCGTGCCACCGGGTTATGCCAACCTGCTGTTCCTGGTGGCTGATCACGGCATCAGTTCGTTCGCGCCCAGCCAGCAGACGCTCGCCGACGCGATGGCAGCTGCCCGATGATCAAACCCGAGGGCATCCCGGTCGAGGAAGTGGCGGGAGTGGTCGCGGCGCTCGACGAGAACGTCGGGACGCTGAGCAGTCTGGGCGGGCAGTTCGGTGACCTGGGAACTGACATCCACAGCACGTTCCAGGGGTTGGGCGCGGTCTACGAGGCACCGGAGCGCGAGCTGCTGGTGAACTCGACGGTGAAGGTGCAGACCAATCTCAGCGAGTTCGGCGCGAGCCTGCCGACGATGGCGACGTACCTGGAGGTCCTCGCCGACGAGGCGCGGCAGTGCCTGTCGGTGCTCGAGAACACCCGGGCGGACGCGTGGGACTGGATCAGCCGGAAGGACGCCGACCCGGACTGGCAGAAGAACGAGGACCTGGTCCTGGAGCACAACCTGCTGCTCGGCATGGTCGACCTCATCATGACCGAGAAGCTTCCGGAGATCTGCTTCACCGCCGCGAACGGAATCCTCGGACTCTTCGGCGGCGACGCCTGGGATCCGGAGACCGGCCTGCGCGAAGGCGAGGATCCGCCGCCTCCGCCCGAGGACGAGCAGACCGAGGAGGAGCCGCCCTGGGGAACCAGCGAAGAGTGGGACAAGCCGTGGTGGGAGGACGGCGCCGACTTCGCGGCGGGCTTCGTCGAAGGTGTCTACACCGCCCTCGGTGAAATGGTCGAGGGCGTCCTGACGCTCGTGCCGGTGCTGCCGTTGCTGGGCGAATGGGACGCCCTCCGGGAATGGTCGAAGGACACGCTCGGCTACGACATACCGACCTGGGAGGACTCGGGGAACGCCTGGGTCGGTCTGGGCACTCTCGTGGGACAGGTCGCGACCGTTCCGCTGCAGGTCCGCGGGTGGATCGGAGAGGAGTTCTTCGGCATCGAGCGGCCGGAGTGGCTGAAGGAGTGGACCGACACCGGCCTGGACATGGGCGAGCAGATGTTCAAGGGCTTCGTCGCCTGGGACGAATGGAGCGAGAATCCGGGCAAGGCGCTCGGGTACACCCTCACAAACATCGTCACCACCGTTGCCAGCGGCGGTACCGCCGGTGCGATCAAGACGGCGGCGCTGGCCGGCCGGTTCGGTGCCCTGAGCGCGACGGTCGCGAAGGTCTCCAGGGTGGCCGAGATCGCACAGAACACCCGGATCGCGCTGCACGACAACGTACTGGCCGCTGTCACGTCGATCCCGAAGGTCGCCGACGTGGTGAACGGCCTGTCGAAGATCCCGATCGTCGGCGACACATTCACGTACCAGGGCTCGACGGGTGTCGACGTGGACGTGCCATCGGGTGACGGGCTGGACGGCGCCACCGTCTCGGACGGAACGAGTCCGAACGGGACGGTGGACAGCACACCGATCGACAGCACACCGATCGACAGTACGTCGTCGGCGCGGCCGGCAGGCGTGGACGGGATCGACGACGTACACACGCCCAGCAGCACCGACAGGACGACCACACCGGTGGATCCCGGTACGACGACTCCGGTCACACCCACGCATCCGCCGGACACGCCGCCGACCGGCCGCACCACCGACCCGACACCACCGACCACCCGCACGCCGGATCCGACGACCCCATCCAACCCCCGTACACCGGACCCGACCCCGACCCCGACCACGCCGATCCCGACCACACCACGCCCCGACTCACCATCAACCCCCGCACCGACGCGTACACCGGGGCCGACCCGCACACCGGACCCCACGCGCACACCCGAGTCCACCCGTACACCCGAGTCGACCCGCACGCCCGAGTCCACGCGCACGCCCGAGTCCACGCGCACGCCGGAGTCGACCCGTACACCCGAGTCGACCCGTACACCCGAGTCGACCCGCACGCCCGAGTCCACGCGCACGCCCGAGTCCACGCGCACGCCGGAGTCGACGCGTACACCGGAGTCGACCCGCACGCCCGAGTCCACGCGTACGCCCGAGTCCACGCGCACGCCGGAGTCGACCCGTACGCCGGAGTCCACGCGTACGCCGGAGTCGACCCGCACACCCGAGTCCACGCGTACGCCGGAGTCGACCCGCACACCGGAGTCGACCCGCACGCCCGAGTCCACGCGTACGCCGGAGTCGACCCGCACACCCGAGTCCACGCGTACGCCGGAGTCGACGCGTACGCCCGAGTGGGCGGGGCGGGCGGAGGTGCCTGTTGGGCTGGTGGAGCCGGGGGTTGCGCCGTTCCCGCCGGCGCATCCTGGCGTACCTGGTCCCGTCGACTCACCTCTTCGTACGCCCGACAAGCCCGCACCACACAACCCGCCGGAGCCTCCCGCCTCTTCCCGGACGCCGTACCAGGAGCCTGTGCGGCCGTTCGATCCGGTGCGGCGGCATCCGTTCCCGCCGGTGCGGCCGGCTCCGCCGCGGCACACGCCGTACGACGCCGCGAACGACCCGCGGTGGAACGATCCGCTACAACGGCAGGTCGAGCTCGACAAGCTGAAGCCGGAATACCTGCGCCCGGAACCGGGGAAGCCGCGGCCGGACGTCGACCCGTTCGCGCACATCCCGCCGGATGTCCGCGACCCGCGCTGGGGCCGCCTGACCGAGGTGGTCGGCGACCCGCCGTGGAGCAACGTCAACGCCTGGAAGGGCCTGGTCAACCCGGACATCGGGAAGAGCAAGCACTACCAGATGAACTGCCCGGAGGTTTCCCGGAACGCCGCCGGCATCCTCTACGGCGACCAGCCGCGGCTCGCGGCCGGGAACACCTTCAAGGGCGGCGAGAACCCGGAAGGCACCCTCGAATGGATGGACCTGGCGGACTTCAAGCCGGAGCACAAGCTGGCGATTCCGAACGGGCCGCACAACCCGGCCGAGTTCACCGACGGCGCGTACCGCACGCTGTGCGACGCCCTGCGCGGTAGGCCGGCCGGTACCCACGCGAACGTCTTCGTGACCTGGAGATCCGGCAATCCCGGCATCCCGGGCGGCGGGCATGTCTTCAACGCGTTCGTCGACGAACGGGGCAAGGTCAAGTTCCTGGACGCGCAGCCCGAAGGCGGCAAGCTCGTCGACGCGTTCCCCGACGGCAGTACGGATCCGCGACCGAACAACCCGTACCGGGATCTGCGGTCCGGAGACCCGATCGACATCACGTCGATGCAGTTCGCGATCCGCCAGCCGGGCGGCACCTGGGAGGGCGTCCCGAGGACACCGGACACCCCACCCGCGTCGCAGCTGCAGTTCCAGCGCGCGGAGACCCCACTCCGCGGCCAGCCCGACGTGCCGGACGCGAACTTGCCCGAGTCGAGTACGGCGGACGCGGACCGCCCCAGGCAGAGCGACTTCGACGGCCTGACGGAACTGGTTCCGCCGTCGAACCGCGCACCGGAGCCGGACAGCAACGGTGGCATTTGGGACGAGCTGACGCAGGTGGTTCCGCCGTCGGCCCGTACGCCGGAGACGGTGCAGCCTGCTGCTCATCCGCACGGCGTACCGGAGACGCAGCCAACCCCCGCACAGCAGCCAACCCCCGCACAACAGCCAACCCCTGCACAGCAGCCAACCCCTGCACAGCAGCTACCCGCACAGCAGCTACCCACGCAGCGCACACCTTCCGTGCCGTCACGCGCACCGGAGGCACCGGTGCGGCCGCCGTCCGAGTTGGCGGATCGGTCGTTCCGGGCGTCGTGGCAGGACGAGGAGGCGTTCCGCTCGGACCCGCTGAGTAGGAATTCGTTGATCGAGAACCACCGGGAGCGCGGGCGGGAGCTCCTCGGGAAGGTCGCCGACGACCTGTCGGACGGCGAGATCACGGCGATGCACCAGATGCTGGGGATGACCCACCAGGTCATCAACCAGCGGTTCCGCGCCGGTGACGCGAGCGTCGAGCGGGAGCCGCTCGTTCGGCTGGCGACATCGGGGCTGAACAAGCTGCCCGACCACGAGGGCACGATCCATCGCGGCCTCGTGTTCGACACCGACGCGGATCGGCAAGCGTTCCTGGACCGTTACAAGCCCGGTGGCTCGGTCCGGGAACCGGCATTCCAGCACTCGGCCAAGGACGATGCCCACGTCACCGGAGGGTCCGAGCGCTCCGCCACCGTTGTCGTGCACATCGATGCGCGGCACGGCAAGGACCTGGCGTTCCTGCGCCCTTCGGACAAGGACATCCAGGAAGTCGTCCACCCGCCGCACACCGTGTTCTATCCGTGGGAGAAGTCCTACGACGAAGAACACAACACGTGGCACGTGAAGGTTCGCGACCACAGCGGACCGGTGCAGACAACGGGCGGATCGGAGCAGGGGAGCGGGAGTGTCGGGTAGTTACGGGACGCAGGTCATCGAGTCGGTGGCGGTGCGTCGGCGTCGGCTGCGGGAGGCCTGGTTGTTCGGTGCCGAGCGGACCAAGAACACGCTCGACGAGCAGACCGGCAAGATCTTCGCCAGTGTGCTGATCGGCGCACTCGCGTGCGCGGGTTGTGCCGGTGTGTCGTACTTCAAGTCCTCGATGGTCGACGAAGAACGGAAGAACCAGCCGACCCCGACGCCGGCCGCCCCGGTCAGCCCGTCGCCGAAGTCTCCGACGGCAACGGGAACCGGCCGGCGGAGGAGACCGTAGTGGCGAGCCGGATCGTGCACCGTCCCGCGCGGCGCACCCCGCCGCCCGGTGTACAGCAGCAGCGCGTGATCGAGCCGGCCCCGTCGCTCGGCGGCGCCGGTGCGGGCGGTGGTAACGCGATGCAGATGATGCTGCCGATGGTGGGCAGTCTCGGTTCTGTCGCGATGATGACGATGGGCCGGTCGGGGCCGATGGTGATGGTCGGTGTCGGGTTGCTCGCGCTCACGCTGGTCGGCTCGCTCGGCGCCATGCTCGCGTCGCGTGGCAAAGGCGGCAAGGACCGCAAGCTCCAGCGGACCCGCTACCTCGACTACCTCGAGCGGATGCGGGACGCCTTCTCGGCGGAGGAACGCAAGGCGCGGGCTCAGGCGCTCGAGCTGAATCCGCCGCCGGATGCACTGCTGGACTGTGTCGCCGACGTGTCCCGGCTCTGGGAGCGCCGACGGACCGACAGCGACTTCCTGCAGTCGCGCTGCGGCAGCGGCCGCGTGCCGGTGGTTCCGGCTGTGGTCGGGCACGGCGGATCCGCGATGGAGCCGCCGGACCAGTTCATGACGGCCGAGGCCAACGCGCTCGTACGGCGGTTCACGCTGATGCCGGACATGCCGCTGACGGTGCCGCTGGACCATGTCGGCAACGTCAGCATCGTCGGCGACCGCGAAGGCGTCCTCCGGGTGGCTCGCTCGCTGCTCGTGCAGACCGCGGTGTTCCACGCGCCCGAGGATGTCGCGATGGCGGCGTGTTTCCCGCAGGCCGCCCTGGCGGACTGGCACTGGATGAGCTGGCTGCCGCACGTCGAGGATCCCGACCGTAGGGAGGGTCCGGTTCCGTTCCGCAGGATCGCGGCGACACCGCAGGACCTGACGCGGCTGCTCGCCGACGACCTGGGTGCGCGCGTCCGGTGGGCGACCGAATCGCGCCGTGGGGCGGTCGCGCTCGAGGATCGCCGTCGGCTGACCCGGCGGTTGCTCGTCGTGCACGACACGTACGGCGACGTTGCGGCAGAGGTCCGTCCACAGGCTGACGACACGCTGCTGCCGGGCGAGCTCGGAGTCACTGTCCTGCACCTCGTCGCGGACCGGGTGCAGGAGCCGAGCTCGGTGACGATCCGGATCACGGTCTTCGGCGACGAAGTCCGTGTTGAGGACCTGCGCGGCCAGTACCCGCTGGTCGCCGGCGGCCAGGTGGACCGGACGGGCGCCGTGGTCGCCGAGTGCGTCGCCCGCGAGCTCGCGCCGTTGCGGCTGTCGGCGGAGTCCCTGGAGGAGGACGTGCACCAGGGCGATGTCGACTTCATGGGCCTGATCGGGATCACCGATATCGCCCGGCCGGACTTCGGGCAGCTCTGGCGTCCGCGGACCGATCGGTCGTTCCTGCGGGTGCCGCTCGGCGTCGACGACAGCGGCAACGTCGTACTCGTCGATCTGAAGGAGTCGGCGCAGCTCGGGATGGGGCCGCACGGTCTGTGCATCGGTGCGACCGGTTCCGGCAAGTCCGAGGTACTGCGGACCATGGTGATGGCGCTGCAGGCGACGCACTCACCGGAGGACCTCTCGTTCGTGCTGGTCGACTTCAAGGGCGGCGCGACGTTCGCGCCGTTCGAAGGCGTGCCGCACGTGGCGGGCATCATCACCAACCTGCGGGACGACGCGAGCCTGATCGAGCGTGCGTACAAGAGCCTGGAAGGTGAGGTGCTGCGCCGCCAGCAGGCGCTGAAGGACGCGGGCAACGTCGCGAACATCACGGACTACCGGCTGCTGCGCCGGCAGCGACCGGACCTGGATCCGCTGCCGCACCTGTTCGTGATCATCGACGAGTTCGGTGAGCTGCTCAACGAGCGCCCGGACTTCATCGACCTGTTCCTGTCGATCGGGCGCATCGGCCGGTCCATCGGGGTCCACCTGCTGCTGTCCAGCCAGCGGATCGAAGCGGGCAAGCTGCGTGGGCTGGAGACCTATCTGTCGTACCGGCTGGGTCTGCGGACGTTCTCCGAGGAGGAGAGCCGGACGGTGCTGGACACGACTGACGCGTTCCACCTGCCACCGCTGCCCGGGTTCGGCTACCTGAGGGTCGACACCAGCGTCTACCAGCGGTTCCGGGCGGCGTACATCTCCGGGCCGTACGTTCCGCAGACCGGTGAGGTGATCGAGGATGAGACGTCGTACGCCGGGCCGATCGTGCTGCCGCCGTACCAGGTGAGCGAGGACGCGATCCAGGTGCCGGTCGAGGCGAAGGCGACCGAGCGTACGACGGGGCCGACCGAGCTGACCGTGTTCGTCGACCAGGTGCGTCGGGCGGCTGAGCCGGTCCTGAAGATCTGGCTGCCGCCGCTGCCCGGCTCCTGCACGCTGGACGCGCTGGCAGGTCGTGCGGACTACGTCACGGACCGCGGGCTGCAACTGGCCGCCCCGGCGCCGCGGATGCAGCCGCCGCTGGGTGTCGTCGACGACCCGGCCAATCAGCGCCAGGAAGTGTTCCCCCTCGATCTCACCTGGGCAGGCGGGCACGCCGCGATCGTCGGCGGCCCGCAGTCCGGAAAGACCACCGCGTTGCGAACACTGATCACTTCGCTCAGCCACACCCACACGCCGCGGGAGGTCGCGATCTACGCGCTCGATCTCGCGGGCGGTGGTATGCAGGCGCTCGAACAACTGCCCCACGTCGGCGGTGTGGCACTGCGCACCGACCGGGAGAAGACCCGGCGGACGGTCGAGGAGATCCGCGGGATGATCGACCACCGCGAGCGGGTGTTCCGCAACCACGGCATCGACACGATGGACGCGCTCCGCGAGGAGCACGCGGCCGGCCGGATCACCGAGTTGCCGACCGCGGACGTCGTGCTGGTGATCGACAACTTCGGTGCGATCCGGACGGCCTTCGACGAGTTGGACGGGCCGGTCACCGACATCCTGCAGCGGGGCGGCAACTACGGCGTTCATGTGGTGGCGTCGATGCTGCGCTGGAGCGACGTACGGATGCAGAGCCAGTCGCTGTTCGGGACGATGCTCGAGCTGCGCCTCAACGATGCCTCGGACTCGAACATCGACCGGCGTCTGCAGGAGGTCCTGCGCAAGGCCGGTCCGGGCCGGATGCTGGTACCGGGCAGCAAGCTGTTCGCCCAGGTCGCGTTGCCGCGGGTGGACGGCGTCGCGTCCGACGAGCAGCTGTCCGAGGTGCTCGAGGCCCAGGCGTTGTCGGTGCGGTCCACCTGGCAGGGGCCGCGGGCACCGCAGATCCGGATCCTGCCGCTCAAGCTGCCGCGGGCCGACGTCGCGGACGAGATCCGGGAGCCCGCTGTGCTGCCGATCGGGGTCGACGAGCGTGCGCTCGCGCCGGTGTACCTCGATCTGGCCGGCCGGGACAGCAACCTCGTGGTGTTCGGCGACAGCGGCTCCGGCAAGACCAACCTCGTGCGGCTGATCGTGCAGCAGCTGATCGAGCGGTACTCGGCCGACGAGTTGGTGTTCGCGGTGATGGATCCGCGACGCGGCCTGCGGGACGTCGTACCGAAGGAGTACGTCGGCGGCTACGCGCCGACCGGCCGGGCCGCGGGAGGGCTCGCCGCCGGTGTTTCGGAGGAGCTGGCGAAACGGATGCCCGACGACACCGGCCAGATCCCGGAGGCCGGCCGGGGCGGACCGCGGATCGTCGTACTGGCCGACGACTACGACCTGCTGACGTCGGGAGGGCAGTCGCCGATGGCGCCGTTCCTGCCGTACGTCGCCTCCGGCCGGGACATCAAGCTGCACTTCGTCGTGACCCGGCGGGCCGCGGGCGCGTCGCGGCAGCTGTACGAGCCGTTCCTCTCCGCCGTGCTGGAGTCCGGAGCGGCCGGGCTGGTGCTGTCCGGCGAGCGGAGCGAGGGACAGCTGTTCACCGGTGCGTATCCGGGCGACTATCCGCCCGGCAGAGGGCTGTTCGTACGGCGTGGCGACGGGCCGCAGTTGATGCAGACAGCGCTGGCCGACGCGGTCGCGGAAGCTGCCATGACCACCGAAGGAGTGCTATGACCTACGACCTGGTCGCTCTCGTCGACGGGCGCCCGTCGAGCGAGGACGTGCTCGCCGGCCTCGTCGCGGCGGGGGAGAAGCTGGGCGTCCGTGCAGTCAGTGGAGGCGCCGTCGTACAACTCTGCGACGACGAACACCTGCCACTGGTGTCGATCGAACTGCCGCTGCTGATCCAGGTGCCGGGCGAGCTGGAACGGATGCTCGGTACGCCGGTCGACGTCGTGCAACCACCCGCCTGGTGGGTGGAGATCCGGGCGACGGCCCGCGACGGTGCTCGCGAACTCGCGGAACGCTACGCGGCCACTCTCGTGGATCGTCTGGGCGGACGGGTCTGGAGTACGAGGAAGGGAACGAACTGACATGCCGAACGCGCTGATCTTCAGCCCCGGCGTCGATCTGATCACCGAGAAGGTCGCGGTCGTCATGCAGGACCGTCCGGTGGTCGGCATGTCGGCGTGGCTCAGCGACGCGGTGGCGTCGGCCAAGGCAGCCGGACGCGCGGTCCAACTGGTCACGCCGAGGAGTTCGCGGATCACGTGGCCGGTCCGGTCGGCGCTGTTCAGGACCGCGTTCGCCAGATGGGTCGTGTCGGGCGACGACGGTGAGTACTTCGACGGGCTGAACGGTGTCCGGCTGCAGTGGAACGGCGACCTGTTCGTCGCCCGGGCAGCTACCGGGCGTGGGAAACCGCACCTGCATCCTGATTTCCTCGTCCGGGTCCAGCCGTTCGGCCAGTTTCAGCTGACGGTGCGGGTGCGGCACAAACCCGTGGCGAGTCTCGTCCTCGGCCGGGTCGCCGAGCGGTTGTTCACCGCGGCCTCCGGGGCAGCGCCGGCCGGCTGGTCGACGTCCGAGCCCGTGACGCAGCCATGGAGTCCGGATGCGCTGACGGAGTACTGCCGCCGTCGCGCACCGCAGCCGACCTGGCTGGTGCTGGCCGGTCAGCCGGGAGGGGAGTTCAGGCCGTCGATCGGCACGCTGGAGACCCGCCGTACGCGGTCCGGCCTGGACGAGACCGTGACGCTGGCGGTCGCTCAGCCAGGGCTCGAGCTGCCGGAACCCCACAGGATCGGCGAGTGGATCGACGAGATCGCCGACAACTTCGAGCTGGTGTCGGCGACGGTGCTGGGTTCGTACGGCGCGGCGGACGGCAGCTACGAGCCGCGCTTCCTCGGCATCGCCTGCCCGATCGGCGTGGCTGCCGGGAACGAGGCGGTCCGGGCATCGAGCCTCGCGGAACTGCTGAAGGTCGAGGGCGTCAGCCGCGCTCTGGCGATCGGCCCCGCGCACAGGCCGGCCGTCTGGTATCCGATCGGCGACGGCCGTACTCCGGGCGACTGGCAGCGCTACGCGAAGCTGATGAACAAGCTGGTCCCTGGGCCTGAGCGAGGACGTGCATGAGTATCTACAGCCGGGTGACGGTGATCGGTCAGCGGAAGCGGATGGACGCGGTGCTTCCCGCGGACCAACCGCTCGGCGTGTTGCTGCCGGATCTGCTGCGGTTGCTGGACGAGCCGATGCAGCAGACCCCGCAACGCCGCTTCCTGACCACGGTCGCCGGCGGGCTCGTCGCGCCGGAGGGAACACTGGCGTCGGCGCAGATCGCCGACGGCGCCGTACTCCGGCTGGTCGCCGAGGGCGAGCTGCCACCGCCGCCGACCGTGTACGACGTCACGGAGGAGGCGGTCGAGGACCTGAAGCGTCGCGGTTCGACGTTCACTCCGAAACACCGGCGCATCCTCGCCGGCGCCGGCCTTGTCTTCTCGATCGTCGCCGGCGCGATCTCGGTCCTGGTCGTGGCTCCGCACGCCCTGACCGCGGCGGCGCTGCTCGTCGTGGCGGCAATCTGCGCGTTCGTCGGCATCGCGATCGGCCAGTCCGGCAACAAGTTCGTCGCGGTCCCTCTGGTCACGGTCACAACCGTCGTCGTCGCGCTGACGATCGGCTTCTGGGCACTGGATGCCGGCTGGGAGCCCGGCCTGGTGCTCACCGTCGGAGCGCTCTGCCTGTCCTTCGGCCCGCCGCTCTACACGGTCGCCGGGATCGGCGGCGGAGGCGTGGTGGCCGGCGCGACATCGGTGGTGTTCGTTGCGGTGTGGATGGTCGGCGTCGGCACCGGGCTGGCCGCCGATCGCATCGGCGCACTCGCCACCTTGCTGGCCGTCCTGCTGCTGGGCATGTTGCCACGGATGGCGCTGGCGACGTCCGGGCTGACGAGCCTGGACGACCAGCGTGCCGCGGGACGGGAGATCGGGCGCGGCGACGTACGGACCGCACTCAACGCGGCGCATGTCGGCCTGGCGCTGGCCACCGTGCCGATCGCACTGTCGTCGGCGGTGGCGGGGATCATGTTGTTGCGGCAGGGCTCGGCCTGGGCGGTCGGGCTCGCGCTCGCGCTGGCGTTTCTGCTGGCCTCACGGTCGCGGCTGTACCCGCTGGTGACCGAAGTCGCCGTACTGTTCGCGGCGGCGTTCACGATCGTGTCGGGCTGTGTGCTGATCGCCGCCGTGAACGGTCAGGGCGGCGCGCTGATCGCACTCGGGCTGTTGGTGCTCGTCGCGATGCTCTGCGCCTTCGGTCTCGGTTTCGCACCGGCGGAGCATGTGCGCGCGCGGCTCACCCAGCTGCTCGACTATCTTGAGGTCGGGGTGATCATCGTGATGGTTCCCCTGGCGCTGGGAGTGTTCGGCGTCTACACCACCTTGCTGAACAAGTTCTGACGACCGGATGGAATGACTGATCCTGACTGGCAGAGCGACATGTTGCGCCGGATGTCGGCGGAACGGCCGCCCGCCGACGAGCCGGCCCACACCGGCGACGCGCCGCCCGCTGCTGCCCAGCCGCCCGAGGAGCCGGTTCTGCCTGCCGACCAGCCGTCCCCACCGCAGGCCTCTCAGCAGCCGCCGTACCAGCAGCTTCAGCACTATCAGCAGTTCCAGCAGTATCAGCAGGCGATGCCACCGCCCGGTCGCGGCCGGCGTGAGGACGACGGCGGCGAGTCCGTGTTCGACAAGTTCCGGCGGGTTGCTTCCGATGCGGCGTACGTGATCGGGGGATCGGGGCGGCTGCAGCGGGACGTTGACCTGATCTCCACGTGTCGGCGGCCGATCGCGATCACCCGGCGGGTCGGCGTGACGAGCCCAGTGACCGACGGCGGTACGTCGACCGTCACCGCGCTGCTGTCGACGATGCTGGCGGCTCAGCGCGCGGATCGGGTCGTGGCGGTCGATGTCGATCCGGTGGGTGCCGAGCTGTCGCGGCGGCTGGAACTCACCCTCGGCGCCGGTGCGATCGAGGGCGTCAGCTTGGTGCGCAGTGATCCGACGGTGCCGGCCCTCCGGTCGACGCTGGCCGCCGCGCAGAGCCAGGGGGCACGCGACGTCGGGCTCGCTGTGGTGGACTGCCCGGGGAGCATGTTCGACGAGATCGCCACCGAGATGGCGAACACCGGACATTGCACGGTGCTCGTCGTGCCGTCGGTGCAGCATGTCGCGAGCCACTGCCTGTACCAGCTGGACCAACTGGCGCCCGCCGGACAGGACCTGCTGCTCAGTCGCGGCGTCGTCGTGATCACACTGGTCGAGAACGCCGACCTGGACACGACCCGCTGGCTGAGCGACGCCTTTCGGCAGCGTGGGCTGGAGCCGGTCGTGCTGCCGCACGACCCGCACATCGCCGGGGCCTGGCCGCTGCACTCGAGCGAACTGGAGACCGAGACCAGGCGCGCGGTCCTGGAACTCGCGGCCCGGGTGGTCGGGATCGTGACCCGATCGCCCAGCTGATGAACAGCAAACCTTCAAACCTCGGTTCAAGCCGATCGGGTTTGAACCGTTCCGCCGATCCAGTCGTTTGACCTGGTGTCCGCGCGTTCAACGAGCAGACACCAGGTGGACAAACGATCAGCTACAGCTCTCTCGACCCGGAGGTCCAGATTCTTGACGTCCTCCCACCGCCCGAAGGCGGAGGATTCCAACCCTTGCGGGCTGAGGTTCGCGGTTCACGGCCGTGCCTTACTGCGCAAGAAGGCTCCCCGCGCTGCCACGGCCCGTCCGGCCGTGGTGTCTTGCTGATACTGCTACGGCTGGTTGCTTGGTTATCACAACCGATGGAACAAGCTATCGGACTCGACCGACAAAACCTGAAGGGAGGGAGATGGCGTCTCCTCCCGTCGTGAACGGCGGGGCGACACGCCATCAACCCCATGAGCGATGACACGATGGCACCACCTACCACTCCGCAGCAGGCCGAGGCAGCGGACAGCGCGACCGACGGTCTGCGTAACCGGAGGACGGTGCTCCGCTGCGCGGCGATGGTCGCGCTGGCGGGTGCCGGCGCCCCGATCCTCGCGGCCTGCGGCGGTGACGAGACCGGCGGCGGTGCGACGCCGTCGGCCGGCGGCTCCAGCTCCGCGCCGAGCACCAGCGCCTCCTCGTCGGCGCCGTCGTCCACTGCGTCGTCCAGTGCGCCCGGTGGCGGCGGTGCGGTCCTCGGTCCGGCGGCCGACGTACCGGTCGGTGGCGGGAAGGTGTTCTCCGACGCCAAGGTCGTCGTGACGCAGCCGACCGCGGGCCAGTACAAGGGCTTCTCCGCGGTGTGCACGCATCAGGGCAACCCGATCGGGTCGGTCGAGGGCGGGCAGATCATCTGCCCGTTCCACAACAGCCACTTCAGCATCGCCGACGGCAGCCCGGTCAGCGGACCGGCTCAGACGGCGCTCCCGGCCGTGAACGTGAAGGTCGAGGGCAGCAACATCGTGCAGTCCGCCTGAACGGCGGCACGCGGAAGGGCCCGGCCAGTCGGACTGGCCGGGCCCTCAGCGGCGTAGGTCAGGACTGGTCAGCGGCCCCGACGTACAGCAGCTTGTTCGGCGAGCCTTCGCCCGGGTCGCCCACCTTGTCCGGGGTCGAGCCCTCGACCAGCGCCGCCGCGACATCGGCCGGTGTGGCGTCCGGGTGGTCGGCCAGGTAGAGCGCGACGCCGCCCGCGACGTGCGGCGACGCCATCGACGTACCGCTCATCTTCGCCGAGGCGTCCGGGTCGGTGATGCCGACCGAGGTGATGTCGACACCCGGGGCGAACAGGTCGACGCACTTGCCGAAGTTCGAGAACTCGGCGCGCTGGTCCTGGTCGTCGGTGGCGCCGACGGTGATCGCCGAGGGCTCCCGGGACGGCGAACCCTGACAGGCGTCCGCGCTGTCGTTGCCGGCAGCAACGGCGTACGTGACGCCGGAGTCGACCGACGCCTTGACCGCCGCGTCGAGCGCCTCGTCCGCGCCGCCGCCGAGGCTCATGTTCGCGACCGCCGGCTTCTTGGCGTTCTTGGTCACCCAGTCGATACCGGCCACCACGGACTCGGTCGAGCCGGAGCCCTGGCAGTCGAGCACCCGGACGCCGACGACCTTCGCACCCTTCGCGAGGCCGTACGTCGTGCCCGCGATGGTGCCCGCCACGTGGCTGCCGTGGCCCTGGCAGTCGACGCCGTTCTGGCCGTCGCCGACGGTGTCGGTGCCGACCGACGCGCGGTCGCCGAAGTCCTTGTGCGCGGCGTAGATGCCGGTGTCGATCACGTAGACGTTCACGTTGTCGGCGGTCGTCGACGCCTCGTACTTCTTGTCCAGCGGCAGCTCGCGCTGGTCCGCCCGGTCCAGGCCCCACGGCGGGTCGTCCTGGCTGACGGTGATCTTCTGGTTCTGCTGGACGAACGCGACCCGTGAGTCGCCGGCCAGCTTCTTCGCCTGCTCCTCGGTCATGCCGGCCGAGAAGCCCTTGATCGACGAGTCGAACTGCTTCTTGACCTTGACGTCGTAGCTCGTGGCCAGGCTCTGGGTCGCGACCCGGGTCTCGGCCCGCGAGTTCTGGCCGGCCAGGACGACGATGTAGCTGCCGGGGATGGCGTTCGGACTGCCGGCCCCGCGGATCGTGACCGGAGCCTGCTGTGCCGCGTCACTGCCGGCCGCTGTGGCGGCGAGGCCGGTGACGGCGAGCGCAGACGCAGCGACAGCGCCGAACAGTGCGCGCGATCTGCGAAGGGAAGGGGACATGGGCGGATTCTCCCTCGAGTCAGCGCAAGGCCTGGTTGCCTCACGCAAAGGACCTGCACATCTACCCTGGGTCACACGGTAGGGAGCGCGCCCATCCCAGCCGGGGGTCAACTCAGCCTTATGAGCCAAGCCGCAACACGACCGCAATCTTCAGCTGGTTTGCCGTGCCTGGTGGTTGGAATACTTACGCGCCGCGAACGTGTACGCCTCGTCAATCAACGGCAGCAGCCGGTCCAGACCGGTCGGGTCGACGATCGCGATCCAGTACTGCGACGCGTAGAACGGATGCGGCATCAACGTGTCGCGGGCGGCGTAGTCGTGTCCGGACGCGAGGACCCAGTCGGCGTCCCGCTCGGTCGGGACCGGGCCGAACAGGTCGGTGTACGTCGTCTTGGTGAGTCCGAGGTTGAGCCGCCAGGAACCGGACTCGTCCAGTCGGGACACCTGCTCGTAGTGGTCTCCGGTGACGACAGTGGCGAACGGCTGCTGCCGCTCCGGTGGCAGGTCGGCGCCTGGGTCGTACAGGTAGAACAGGTCGTCCTGGGCCTCGAGCACCCGGACACCGTCGTACGCGCGCAACGTCCGATCGAGTTCTTCGAGAGTCATGCCTTCAAGTGTGTCATTGAACTAGCAATAGAAACTTTGCCGCGATTCCGGATTTGTCGGCGACCCGAACTAGGGTGGTTGGGTGGCTGATCCGTCCTCCTATCGTCCCGCTCCGGGATCGATTCCCGACTCACCCGGTGTCTACCGCTTCAGCGACTCCGCCGGGCGGGTGATCTACGTCGGCAAGGCGAAGAACCTGCGGGCCCGGTTGTCGTCGTACTTCCAGGACCTGGTGAACCTGCACCCGCGCACGCAGGCGATGGTGACGACGGCTGCCAAGGTCGAGTGGACGGTGGTCGGCAGCGAGGTCGAGTCGCTGCAGCTCGAGTACTCCTGGATCAAGGAGTACGACCCGCGGTTCAACGTGAAGTACCGCGACGACAAGTCGTACCCGTGGCTCGCCATCACCCTCAACGAGGAGTATCCGCGGGTCATGGTCGGCCGCGGCCAGAAGAAGAAGGGCGTGCGGTACTTCGGTCCGTACAGCCACGCCTGGGCGATCCGCGAGTCCGTGGACCTGCTGCTGCGGGTGTTCCCGATGCGCTCGTGCAGCAAGGGCGTGTTCAACCGGCACCGCCAGATCGGCCGGCCCTGCCTGCTCGGGTACATCGGCAAGTGCGCCGCGCCCTGCACGGGGCAGGTGACGCAGGAGGAACACCGCAAGATCGTCGACGACTTCGCCGCGTTCCTCTCCGGCCAGACCGCGACGTACGTGCGCCGGCTGCAGAAGGAGATGCAGGCCGCCGCCGCCGAGCTGGAGTACGAGCGGGCCGCGAAGATCCGCGACGACCTGGCCGCCCTGGAGAAGGCGCTGGCCAAGAACGCGGTCGTCCTCGGCGACGGTACCGACACGGACGTGATCGCACTGAGCGAGGACCCGCTCGAGGTCGCCGTCCAGATCTTCTACGTCCGCGGCGGCCGGATCCGCGGTGAGCGCGGGTGGATCGCCGACAAGGCGGACGGTACGGCGACCACCGCCGACCTGGTCTCGCACTTCATCCAGCAGACGTACGCCGGGGACTCGGGCGACACGATCCCGCGGGAGATCCTCGTGCCGACGATGCCCGAGGACGCGGACGCGCTGACCGAGTGGCTGGAGGAGCTGCGCGGCGCGCGGGTCTCGATCAGGGTCCCACAGCGCGGCGACAAGAAGGCGCTGATGGCGACCGTCGAGCGCAACGCGCTGCAGACGCTGACGATGCACAAGACCAAGCGGGCCAGTGACCTGACCACGCGCAACCAGGCGCTGGAGGAGATCCAGGCCGCGCTCGACCTGCCCGAAGCGCCGCTACGGCTGGAGTGCTATGACGTCTCGAACCTGCAGGGCACCGAGGTGGTCGCCTCGATGGTGGTGTTCGAGGACGGCCTGCCGCGCAAGAGCGAGTACCGGCGGTTCGTGATCAAGGGCGTCGACGGGCAGAACGACGTCGCCTCGATCGCGGAGGTGCTGACCCGGCGGTTCAAGCGGCTGCTCGACGAGCGCGCCGCGCAGACGGCAGACGACGACCCGTCGGCCACCCTCATCGATCCCGAGACCGGAAGAGCGAAGAAGTTCGCCTATGCGCCGGGGCTCGTCGTCGTCGACGGTGGACCGCCTCAGGTAGCGGCAGCCCGCCAGGCGATGGACGAGATCGGGGTTGGCGACATTCCCGTCGTCGGGCTGGCCAAGCGCCTCGAGGAGGTCTGGGTGCCGGACGAGGAAGACCCGGTCATCTTCTCCCGTACGTCGGAAGGCTTGTACCTGCTGCAGCGCCTGCGCGACGAGGCGCACCGGTTCGCCATCACGCACCACCGCAGCCGGCGCTCGAAGTCGATGGTCGAGAGCGTCCTCGACGAGGTCCCAGGACTGGGTGAAGTGCGGCGGAAGACGCTGCTGCGGCACTTCGGCTCGCTCAAGAAGTTGCGGTCCGCCACGATCGACGAGGTGGCCGATCTGCCCGGTTTCGGGCGGCGTACGGCCGAGTCCGTCGTACTCGCGGTTAACGCTGCCGCAACGAAGGCGGAAACCGGCCGGGCGCCCGCGATCAACATGGCCACGGGCGAGATACTGGGTGACGACGTCCCGGCGCCGGCCGGACAGCGGTCGATCGACACGGCCGACGGGGACCCAGGGAGAACTGAGAACTGATGGACGACACAGGCGGCAACCTGATCATCGTGTCCGGTATGTCGGGCGCGGGACGCAGCTCCGTCGCCGACGTACTCGAGGACCTCGGCTGGTTCGTGGTGGACAACCTGCCGCCGATGTTCCTGACCACCATCGTCGAGCAGGTCGTCGGGACCGGCGCGGCACCGCGGCTCGCGGTCGTCGTCGACGTCCGGACCGGTCTGTTCTTCGACGAGCTGAGCTCGGCGATCCATGACCTGCGGCTGAAGGGGTACCGGCCGCTGACGCTGTTCCTGGAGGCCTCCGACGACGTGATCGTGCGCCGCCAGGAGAGCGTCCGCCGGCCGCACCCGCTGCAGGGCGAGGGCCGGCTGCTGGACGGCATCCAGCGGGAACGCGAGCTGCTCGGGGACATCCGGGCCGGCGCCGACCTGGTGATCGACACCTCGAGCCTGAACATCCACCAGCTCGCGGCGAAGATCGTGAACGCCTTCGGCGACGAGGAGAACGCCGAGCTCCGGGCGACCGTGGTGTCGTTCGGGTTCAAGTACGGCATCCCGGTGGACGCCGACGTGGTCGCCGACATGCGCTTCATCCCGAACCCGTACTGGCAGCCGGACCTGCGCCCGATGACCGGGCAGGACCGGCCTGTGTCAGACTTCGTGCTCGGCCATCCGCTGGCCCAGCAGTTCCTGCAGAACTACGTGGACGTGCTGGACACCCTGCGGACCGGCTACCTGAACGAGGGCAAGCGCTTCGTCACCGTCGCGATCGGCTGCACCGGGGGTAAGCACCGCAGCGTCGCGATGGCCGAGGAGATCGCCCGCAGGCTGCGCGAGAAAGGGTCACCGACGTTGGTCGTGCACCGGGACCTGGGGCGGGAGTGAGCGGCGCCCCACGGGTTGTCGCACTCGGCGGCGGACACGGCTTGGCTGCCTCACTGTCCGCTCTTCGCCATGTCACCGATCAACTGACCGCGGTCGTCACCGTCGCGGACAACGGCGGCTCGTCGGGCCGCCTGCGCCAGGAGCTCGGCGTGCTGCCGCCGGGCGACCTGCGGATGGCGCTGGCCGCGCTGTGCCGCGACGACGAATGGGGCCGTACCTGGGCCGACGTCCTCCAGCACCGCTTCCGCAGCAACGGCGAGCTGCACGACCACGCGGTCGGCAACCTGCTGATCGTCGCGCTGTGGGAGCTGCTCGGCGAGGCGGTCGACGGACTCGACTGGGTGGCCCGGCTGCTCGGCGCGGAGGGCCGGGTGCTGCCGATGTCCGCCGTACCGCTGGACATCACCGCGCGGGTGCTCGGGCTGGACCCGGCGCATCCGGAAGCCATCACCGAGATCCGCGGTCAGGCCGAGGTGGCGACGACCGAGGGGCATGTGGTGGACGTCGCGCTCGATCCGGCGGACCCGCCCGCTTGTCCCGAGGCGCTCGTTGCTGTCGCGGAAGCCGACTGGGTCGTCGTCGGTCCGGGGTCGTGGTTCACCTCCGTGATCCCGAACCTGCTGGTCCCCGAGCTGTGCCGCGGCCTCGAGCAGACCAGCGCCCGGCGGCTGCTCACGCTCAACCTGGGGGAGCAGAAGGGCGAGACCGACGGTTTCTCGCCCGAGACCCACCTGGAGGTGCTGGGCGCGCACGCGCCGGACCTGCGGATCGACGTCGTGCTCGCCGACGCCGGTCACGTGCCCGACCCCGAGTCGCTGCGCCGTACGGCGCAGTCCCTCGGGGCCGAGCTGGTGATCGCCGACATCGCCGACGACGACCGCGACCTCCACCACGCCCCGGACAAACTGGCGAAGGTCTACCGCGAGATCTTCCGCTAGCCGTCCGGGGGAGCGGGTCAGTCGAAGTCGGCGTCCACGTCCTTCTTCTGGTCGTAGATCAACTTGCCGTGGGCGTCGTACCCCCGGACGCGGACGTTCTGGATGCCGGAGTTCCCGCCGGTGAGGCCCCAGATGTAGTAGCCGTTGGAGATCAGCGCGCGGGTCGGTCCCTGCTTCGGCAGGTCGACGACGATCTGCGCGACCCCGTCGGGCACCATCCCGAACTCGAAGGTGTCCCCGAACCTCCCGTTCGCCTGCACCGCGCCGCGCGTGTAGTCGTACGGCCCCTTCGCCGTCGCTGCGAGCATGTGACACCAGGCGTAGACCTTCTGGTCCGGCGAGATCAGTACGGCGGTCACCTTGTCGCCGGTGCCCGTCTTCAGCGCGACCTTCCAGTCCTTCGTGACCGGTCCGGCCGCCTTGATCCGCGGGTCCTGAGCGGGCGATCCGCCCTCAAGGTAGATGCCGTCCACGCCACGGCACCGGGTCGTGATCTCCTCGTCGGTCAGCGGGCTCACCGGCGGGGGAGGTACGAGCGCCTTGCCGGTCAGGGGGTCCTTCGTGAGTACGGCGTCCGGCGTGACCGGGTCGGCGGTCTTGACGGTGACGTTGTCCGGGCCCGTCGGACTCGCGACGGTCGGCTCGTCGGCCGGTTTGTTGACGAGTTCCCAGATCTTCTTGCCCGTCGCGTCGTACGCCCGGATGCGCTGCAGCGGGATCTGGCCGCTCCGGACGCCCGTGTAGCCGAGGGTGTAGAACCCGTCGGTGCCCACGAGTGCCTGCCGCGGGCTCTTGTCGCCCCTGTACTCGACCAGCACGCGCGCGGCCCCCGCGACCGGGACCCAGGCGCCGGCCTCGGCCGCCTGAGGTACGCCGGCGGTGCTCTTGGGAGCCTTCTCGGTGGTGCTCAGCCGCCCGTTGGTGAAGGGCTTCTGCGGCGCGTCCATGGTGCAGGTGGACAGGATCGACTTGTCCGGCGACAGGAAGCCGGCGGACAGCAGCGATTGGTCACCGCTCTTGTACACGACCTTCCACTGCGGGGTGATCGGGCCGGCCTTGTCCCAGAGGTTGGCTTTCTGCTCGCGGAGGAAGTCAACGTTCTCGCGGTCGTACTGCACGCAGCGCCGGTAGATCTCGGCGTCGGACAGCGGGCTCACCGGCGGCGGTGGCTGGATCGTCTTCCCGGTCTCGCCGTCCACGACAAGACCGGTCTTCGCGTCGATCGTGATGGTCGCACCGGGCACTCCCGCCGGGGCGGTGCTCTGGTCACGGTTCGCGGACCAGGTCGCGGCGCCGGCGATGATCACGCCGGTGGTGAGAACGGCGGTCGACACCGTGGCGATCCGCGTGCTGCGGACGGAGCGCCGGGCCCGGACGAGCAGGTCGTCGACGTCGGTGTTCAGCGGCTGGTCGGTGTCGTCGGCGGCCGCGGCCAGCAGGCGTTCGATGTCGGTACTCACGGGGCGCTCCTTTCGGTCTGGTCGAGGAGTTCGCGCAGCCGGGCGAGGCCGCGAGACGTCTGGCTCTTCACGCCGCCGGTGCCGACGCCGAGGATGTCGGCGGTCTGTTCGAGGCTCAGGTCGGCGTAGTGCCGCAGTACGACGCACGCGCGCTGACTCGGCGGCAGTGCGCCCAGGGCCTGTACGACGAGCATCCGGTCGTCGACCGCGCCGCCCGGGTCGGGCAACGGCCCGGCCTGGTCGTCGGTGTCCACGAGCCGCTCCCGGCGCCATGGCTTCCGCGACTGGTCGAACACAGCGGTCACCAGGCACTGATGGGCATACCCGTTCAGCCCCTGCGTCCGGTCGATCCGATGCCACCGCCGATACACCTTCACCAAGGCGTCCTGAGCAGCGTCCTCCGCCCGATGCCAGTCTCCACACATGAGATACGCCGTCCGCCGCAACCGCCGAACCATCGTCGCGGCAAACTCCGTGAACTCCGCCTCGTCCGATGCCTTCATACCCCTCCCTCCACAATTGTCGGCGAGGTAACGCCTCCACCACCCCGGAAGGTTGCAGTGACCGTAACGGGGGACACTGCCGTCCGTTGGTGATCCGAAGGTCTTTGACATGGGTGGGAGGATGCTTTTTATGGCGATGACAGCACAGGTGAAGTCCGAGCTGACCAGTATTCAGGTGACGAAACCGTGTTGCCGTAAGGCTGAGGTTTCGTCGATCCTGCGGTTTGCGGGTGGGCTGCATCTGGTGTCGGGGCGGATCGTCGTGGAGGCGGAGCTGGACAGTGGCGCCGCGGCGCGGCGGTTGCGCAAGGACATCGCCGAGATCTTCGGGCACCCGTCGGACGTGGTCGTGATCTCGCCCTCGGGCATCCGCAAGCAGACCAAGTACGTCGTCCGCGTGGTCCGTGACGGTGACGCGCTCGCGCGGCAGACCGGCCTGGTGGACAACCGCGGCCGCCCGGTCCGGGGGCTGCCGCCGGCGGTCGTGTCCGGTGCTTCGTGTGACGCGGTCGCAGCCTGGCGGGGTGCGTTCCTGGCGCACGGTTCGCTGACCGAGCCGGGCCGGTCGTCCTCACTCGAGGTGACCTGCCCCGGTCCGGAGGCGGCGCTCGCGCTGGTCGGTGCGGCCCGGCGGCTCGGGATCGGCTCGAAGGCCCGCGAGGTGCGCAACGTGGACCGTGTGGTGATCCGCGACGGCGACGCGATCGGCGCGCTGCTGACCCGGCTCGGCGCGCACGAGTCCGTGCTGGCGTGGGAGGAGCGCCGGATGCGTCGCGAAGTACGCGCGACCGCGAACCGGCTGGCCAACTTCGACGACGCGAACCTGCGGCGTTCGGCCCGTGCGGCAGTGGCAGCGGGGGCCCGTGTCGAGCGGGCGCTGGAGATCCTCGGCGACGACGTACCGGACCACCTGCAGGTGGCGGGCAAGCTGCGGCTGGAGCACAAGCAGGCCAGCCTCGAGGAGCTCGGTCAGCTGCACGAGCCGGCCCTGACCAAGGACGCCGTCGCCGGCCGGATCCGCCGGCTGCTGGCGATGGCCGACAAGCGCGCCGCCGACCTCGGCATCCCGAACACCGAGGCCAACCTGACGCCGGAGATGCTCGACCCGGCCTGAGACTCAGACGAGTTCCTCGACGCCGAGTTTCAGCAGCAGCAGGCTCACGACGATCACCAGGACCGTGCGGACGAACGGTGATCCGCGGCGCAGCGCCGTACCGGCTCCGAGCCGGCTGCCGAGCATGTTGCAGGCCGCCATCCCGAGTCCGAGCAGCCAGAGCACCTGACCCTGCCAGGCGAACACCAGCAGGGCGCCCAGGTTCGAGCCGAGGTTGACGATCTTGGACGTCGCCGAGCCGCGGGTGAAGTCGATGCCGAGCAGGGTGGTCAGCGCGACCACCATCATCGTGCCGGTGCCCGGTCCGATGAGTCCGTTGTAGAACGGCAACGCGATGCCGGTGACCAGGACGACGGCCGCGATCCGGCCGCGGGTGGGCAGGGCGGGGGTCGAGCTCAGGCCGAGGCTCGGCCGCGCCACCACGATGGCGAGGACGGCGACGAGTGCGGCCGCCACCACCGGTCGCAGTACCTCTGACGGAAGCGTGCCGGCCGCAGCCGCGCCCAGCCCCGACAGCACGACGGCCGGGATTCCGCTGATCAGGGCGAGCCGTACGTCGACCTTGGTCCGGCGGCTGAAGGTGACCGCCGCGCACGTCGTACCGGCGATCGACGACAGTTTGTCCGTGGCGAGCAGCGACACGGCCGGCGTACCGGGCATCGCCAGCATCAGCACGGGCAACTGCACCAGCCCGCCGCCACCCACGACGGCGTCGAACCAGCCGGCCACCGCTGCCGCGACGAGCAGCAGCGCGATGATCTCGATCTCCATCGTGCATTCCCCCGGGACGGTCGGGCGGCACCGCGCGGCGGCCACCCCTGACCCGGACTGTGACGGAGCGGCGTTGGGTCAGCGTTGGCCCGGCGGTGAGACAGGATGGGTCGCACTGTGGACAGACCGACGACGCGGTTCGGCGTACTGGGGCCGATCGAGGTGTACGACGCCGGCCGGACCCAGGTCGTCAGCGCGGAGATCCGCCGGACGCTGCTCGCCGTACTGCTGAGCCGTTCGGGATCCGTCGTACCGCGCGACGTCCTGGTGGCAGCCGCCTGGCGGGACCGGCCGCCGACGCCGGCCACCGTGCGCTGGCACATCCATCAACTGCGGCAGTTGCTCGGTGACGGCGATCAGTTGACCAGCACGCCGGACGGCTACCTGCTCCAGGTGGATGCCGAGGCGCTGGACGCCAGCCGGTTCGAGCTGCTGCTTGCCCGCGGCCGGGACCTGACCGACGATCCGCAGGTCGCGGCGACGGTGCTCGCCGAAGCGCTCGCATTGTGGCGTGGATCGGCGTACGAAGGCCTCACCGACGTGGAGGTGCTCCGGGACGAGGCAGGTCGGCTGGCCGAGGCGCGACTGGCCGCACTGGAACTGCGGATCGAGGCCGACCTGGCGCTGGGCCGGTCGGCCGCACTGATCCCCGAGCTGACCGCCTTGGTGGCCGAAAGCCCTTTACACGAAGGGTTCCGGGCTCAACTCATGCTTGCCCTGTACCGCAGCGGCCGGACCGCCGATGCGCTGTCGGCGTACCGGGCGGGGAAGGCCTTGATCGCCGAAGAGCTCGGGCTCGATCCGGGCGAGCGGCTGCGGAAGCTCGAACACGCCATCCTGATCGCCGACCCCGCGCTCGTACCGGCCGACGGGATCCGGGCGTTGCCGCCACCGGCCGAGCTGCCGCCTGACGTGCCGGCCCTCGCCGGCCGGGACCGAGAGCTCGATCGCATCCACGCCGCACTGAGTCAGGGCTCGCCGATCGTCGCCATCCACGGCCAGGGCGGCGTCGGCAAGTCGGCGCTGGCGATCAAGGTCTCGCACCGGCTCCGCGAGGCGTTTCCGGACGGCCAGTTGTACGTCGACCTGCACGGTGCGACCCCGGGATCGCGGCCGCTCGCGCCGTTGGACGTACTGCGCCGATTCCTGCGCTCGCTCGGCCTGTCCGACGCTCAGCTGCCGGCCGACCTGGACGAGGCCGCCGCACGATTCCGGTCGTCGACGGCCGGCCGGCGGATGCTGATCGTGCTCGACGACGCAGTCGACGCGGCCCAGGTACGACGACTCACGCCCGGCGACCGGGGGAGCGCCGTCCTGGTGACCAGCCGGATGGCCATGGCCACCCTGGACGGTGTGACGCAGGTCCACCTCGATGCCCTCGCCGAGGCGGACGCGCTCGTCGTACTGACAGACCTCGCCGGACGTGACCGGATCGCCGCCGAACCGGAGGCCACGGCGGAGGTGATCAGACTGTGCGGCGGGTTGCCGTTGGCGCTGCGGATCGCCGCGGCCCGGCTGGCCGCACGACCGGACTGGCGGATCTCGGAGCTGGCCGGCCGACTGGCCGGTGATCGGCGGCTGGACGAGCTGAGCGATGCCGATCTGTCGGTGCGGGCCAGCATCAGCGTCGGCCGGCAGACCCTCGGCCGGGATCGCAGCGGCCGGTTGGCTGACCGCATCCTCTACACGGTGCCCGTCCTCGATCTGCCGGATGTCGACGCGCACGTCGTCGGCGCACTGGTCGAGGCCGGGCCCGGCGAGGTACAAGCAGGCCTCGACCGACTCGTTCTCGCCCGGCTGGTCGAAGCTCTCGATACCGGCCGCTACGGGATGCACGACCTGGTCCGGCTGTACGCGAGCGAGGTGGCCGAGCGCGAGCTGTCACGGGCCGAGTCGCTGGCAGCAGTACGTCGTACCGGCCATGCGTACCTTGCGACGACGCGGGCGGTCGCGGAGTTGATGCGAGCGGTGACGGCGAAGCCGTGGCTGGCGTCCGGGATCGCGGAGCCGGCCTGGTCGCCGGTCGCACTCGAGGATCTCGGTCAGGCGATTCGCTGGATCGACGCCGAGCGGGAGAACCTGGTCGCGGTCGCCGCGGCCGTGGACGACCCCGCGGTGATCGTCGGGCTGGCGGCAGTGGCACAGCATCCGTTCGCCAGCCGCGGCTGGCACACCGAAGCACGGCGAGTGGGGCGGATCGCGGTGGACGCTGCCCAGCGCGTTGCGGAGCCGAGTCTGATCGCGACTGCACACCATGCACTGGGAGCGGCTCTGATCGCCACCGATCCGGCCGGTGCGATCGAACCGCTGCACTTGGCGCGCGACTTGTTCGCGACCGTGGACGACAGTCTGCGGGAAGCGACCGTCCGCACGACCCTGGCGCATGCCCTGGTCATGGACGGGCGGGCGCCGGAGGCAGAGAACGAGTTGCTGCGGGCGATCGGGCTTCACCACTCGACCGGTGAGGACGAGTTGGAAGCGCGAGACCTGACCAACCTCGGCATCGTCGTGCAGCACCAGGGCAGGTACGACGAGGCTCGGCGGCGGCACGAGGACGCCTTGGAGCTTCGCCGTCGGCTCGGCGACACCCACGGGATGGGGATCTCCCTGGCGAACCTGGGACAGTTGGCCCTGGTGCTCGATCAACCGCAACGGTCCGTCGAGCTCCTCCGCAGCAGCGTCGATCTGCTCGCCGCCTGGCCGAACCGTCTGGGTTTCGGGCGGCTGCTCTGGGACCTCGGCACGGCGTACCGGAGGCTCGGCCAGGAGGGGCGCGCGGCGTCGGAGCGGGAGCGATCCCTGATGCTGCTGGCCGAGCACGGCCTGCTCACCAGCGAGCAGGCCGACGCGTTGCTGGCCGAACCCGACCCGCCGATGCCCGCGCCGTACCGGCGCTTCGCCTGACCTGACCCTGTCGGCTGAGTCGGTACGACAGTTTCCGGAGAGATGCTTCGGAAATCGCCGTTCGTCGTACCAGCCAGTGGTCTGGTCTGAAGCCCTGGAAAATCAGGGGTGGTCTCATCTGGACGCTACCAGTTGGCCGAGTGGGCTGTTGGGCTAGTGTTCGGGCTGTAGCGGCAGTGCAAAGCCAGTTCAGAGGAGACGTAGTCCCGTGACCGTACGCGTAGGTATCAACGGCTTCGGCCGCATCGGCCGTAACTTCTTCCGCGCCGTGCAGGCGTCCGGTGCCGACATCGAGGTCGTCGCCGTCAACGACCTGACCGACAACCAGACTCTTGCTCACCTGCTGAAGTACGACTCGATCCTGGGCCGCTTCCCGGGTGAGGTCTCGGCGACCGAGGACGACATCACCGTCGCCGGCCACGCCATCCGCGCGTTCGCCGAGCGCGACCCGGCCAACCTGAAGTGGTCGGACGTCGGCGCCGACGTCGTGATCGAGTCCACCGGCTTCTTCACCGACGCCACCAAGGCCAAGACGCACGCCGACAACGGCGCCAAGAAGGTCATCATCTCCGCCCCGGCGAAGAACGAGGACCTCACCGTGGTGATGGGCATCAACCACGACCTGTACGACGCCGAGAAGCACACCGTGATCTCGAACGCGTCCTGCACCACCAACTGCCTGGCCCCGCTGGCCAAGGTCCTGCACGACGCGTTCACGATCGAAAAGGGTCTGATGACCACGATCCACGCGTACACCCAGGACCAGAACCTGCAGGACGGCCCGCACAAGGACCTCCGCCGCGCCCGCGCCGCCGCGCTGAACGTCGTGCCGACCTCGACCGGCGCCGCGAAGGCGATCGGCCTGGTCCTGCCGGAGCTGAAGGGCAAGCTCGACGGCTACTCGCTGCGGGTCCCGGTGCCGACCGGCTCGATCACCGACCTGACCGTCGACCTGGCCCGTGAGGTCACCGTCGACGAGGTCAACGAGGCGTACCGCGTCGCGGCCGAGGGTCCGTTCGAGGGCATCCTGCGGTACAGCGAGGACCCGATCGTGTCCTCCGACATCGTCACCGACCCGGCGTCGTGCATCTACGACGCGCCGATCACCAAGGTCATCGGCAACCAGGTCAAGGTGTACGGCTGGTACGACAACGAGTGGGGCTACTCGAACCGTCTCGTCGACCTGGTCAAGCACGTCGGCGCCTCGCTCTGACCAGGCTCTGAAGCAGTCTGAGGCAGTCCACCCGCTTGCGTCCGGAGGGCCTGGTGCTCCTTCGGGCGCAAGCTCGTTCACCCGAGGAAGCTGAACTGTGAAGACCATCGAAGATCTCGGCGACCTGGCGGGCCGGCGGGTGCTGGTCCGGTCCGACCTGAACGTGCCGATCAAGGACGCGGTGATCGGCGACGACGGGCGGATCCGCGCCTCGCTGCCGACGCTGATCAAGCTCGCCAAGGCGGGTGCGAAGGTGATCGTCACCGCGCACCTCGGCCGTCCGAAGGGCGAGCCGAAGCCGGAGTTCACCCTGGCCCCGGTGGCCGAGCGGCTCGGCGAGCTGCTGCAGCCCGAGGGCATCACCGTGCACTTCGCCGGCGATGTCACCGGCGAGGCCGCGCAGACCGCCGTACAGGACCTGGACGAGGGCGAGGTCCTGCTGCTGGAGAACGTGCGCTACGACGCGCGCGAGGAGAGCAAGGACGAGGCGCAGCGCGAGGCGCTGGCCGAGGAGCTCGCGGCGCTGGCCGACGTGTTCGTCAGCGACGGCTTCGGCGTCGTGCACCGCAAACAGGCCAGCGTGTACGACGTGGCGCGCAAGCTCCCGCACGCGGCCGGCGGCCTGGTGCTCGCCGAGGTCGACGTGCTGAAGAAGCTCACCGAGGACCCGGCCCGGCCGTACGTCGTCGTACTCGGCGGCGCGAAGGTGTCGGACAAGCTCGCGGTGATCGACAACCTGATCGCCAAGGCCGACAAGCTGCTGATCGGCGGCGGCATGGTCTTCACGTTCCTCAAGGCGCAGGGCCACGAGGTCGGCAAGAGCCTGCTCGAGGACGACCAGCTGGACACGGTCAAGGGCTACCTGGAGACCGCGAAGGCCAAGGGTGTCGAGATCGTGCTGCCGACCGACATCGTGATCGCGCCCGAGTTCAAGGCCGACTCGCCGGCCACGGTGGTCGCCGCCGACGCGATGCCCGCCGACCAGCTCGGCCTGGACATCGGCCCGGAGTCCGGCAAGGCGTTCGCGGCCGAGGTCGCCGGCGCGAAGACCGTGTTCTGGAACGGCCCGATGGGCGTCTTCGAGATGGAGGCCTTCGCCGGCGGAACCAAGGCCGTCGCGCAGGCGTTGACCGAGGTGGACGGGCTGAGTGTCGTCGGCGGCGGTGACTCCGCGGCCGCCGTACGCCAGCTAGGCTTCGCCGACGACGCGTTCGGCCACATCTCCACCGGTGGCGGCGCGTCGCTGGAATACCTGGAGGGCAAGGAGCTCCCGGGTCTCGCCGTACTGGAAGAGGACTGACACCGATGGCCGCGCCTGACACCCCAGCCGCCCGCACGCCACTGATGGCGGGCAACTGGAAGATGAACCTCAACCACGTCGAGGCCGTGCACCTGCTGCAGAAGCTGTCGTGGACGCTGCAGGACAAGAAGCACGACTTCGAGCGCGTCGAGGTGGCGGTGCTGCCGCCGTTCACCGACATCCGCAGCGTGCAGACGCTGGTCGACGGCGACCGGATGAAGCTCAAGTACGGCGCCCAGGACGTGTCCACGCACGACTCCGGGGCGTACACCGGCGAGATCTCGGCGCCGATGCTCACCAAGCTCGGCTGCACCTACGTGCTGACCGGGCACTCCGAGCGCCGGCAGTACCACAACGAGGACGACGCCACGGTCAACGCGAAGACCACGAAGGCGCTCGCGGCGGGCCTGGTCCCGATCGTCTGCGTCGGCGAGGGCCTCGAGGTCCGTAAGGCCGGCGAGCAGGTGCCGCACACGCTGGCCCAGGTGGACGCCGCACTGGCCGGGCTGAAGCAGGACGACGTCCGTAAGCTCGTCATCGCGTACGAGCCGGTCTGGGCGATCGGCACCGGCGAGGTCGCGACGCCGGAGGACGCGCAGGAGGTGATCGCCGCGATCCGGGGCCGGATCGAGGAGACGATCTCACCGTCGGTCGCCGACTCGGTACGGATTCTTTACGGTGGATCGGTGAAGATGGCCAGCGCAGGTGGCATCATGGCCCAACCGGATGTCGACGGCTGCCTCGTCGGAGGTGCGAGTCTCCAGGTGGAAGAGTTCGCCGGCATCTGCCGTTACCTGGACCTTCAGTTAGGCTACTCCTCGTGATTCTCGCTTTCTCGATCATCGTGATCGTCTGCAGCCTGTTCCTCACGCTGCTGGTACTGCTGCACAAAGGCCGCGGTGGCGGCCTCTCGGACCTGTTCGGTGGCGGTGTGTCGTCCAGCCTGGGCGGCTCCTCGGTCGCCGAGCGGAACCTGGACCGGATCACGATCGGTGTCGGTCTGATCTGGTTCGCTGCCATCGTCGCGCTCGGCCTGCTCTACAAGCTCGGCTGAGGGGGAGTAGGTTCCCGTGGCTGGTGGTGGCAGTGCGATTCGTGGCAGCCGGGTCGGTGCCGGGCCGATGGGCGAGGCGGAGCGCGGCGACACCGCGCCCCGGCAGCGCATCGTGTTCTTCTGTGCGAACGGGCACGAGACCGCGACGTGGTTCGCGGTCGAGGCGGCCATCCCGGAGGAGTGGGACTGTCCACGGTGCGGTCTGCCGACCAGCACCGATGTGAACAACCCGCCTCCGCCGCCGAAGATCGAGCCCTACAAGACCCACCTGGCCTACGTGAAGGAGCGTCGCTCCGAGCAGGAGGCCCAGGAGATCCTCGACGAGGCGCTCGAGAAGCTCCGCGCCCGGCGCGCCCGCGGCGAGGTCATCTTCTAGCAGTACTCCGGACAGCCCGGACCGATCCCCATCGGTCCGGGCTGTCTGTGTTTCCGGGATTCCGGAGATCTACCGCTTGTGGTCGCTCGGACGCAGCGCGCTAGGGTCTGGGGCATGAAGTCGTCGATCGCGCCCGTCCGCTGGACCCCGCCGCCCGCGCCGCCGGCACGGAACCCGACGGGCATCGAGGTGGACGTCGTCGCGCTCCCGGGCGCCGGCCCCGAGGACACGCTGATCGACACGGACGGCAGTGTTCTCACTGGCCTGTACGACGGCCGGATCCTGCGCGTCAGCGCGGACGGCAGGACCATCACCACCCTCGCCGACACCGGCGGCCGGCCGCTGGGCCTGGAGTGGCTGCCGGACGGCAAGGTGCTGATCTGCGACGCGAACCGCGGCCTGCTGACGCTCGACAAGGACAACCGGGTCGCGACGCTGCTCGCCGAGATCGACGGCCGCCCGATGCGGTTCTGCAACAACGCCGACGTCACCGAGGACGGGACGATCTACTTCACCGACTCGTCCACCCGGTTCGGTATCGACGAGTGGATGGCCGACCTGCTCGAACACTCCACGACCGGCAGCGTGTACCGCCGTACCCCCGACGGCGAGGTCACGCGGCTCGCGTCCGGGCGTGGTTTCCCGAACGGCGTGGCGCTCAGCAGTGACCGCCGGACGCTCTTCTGGGCCGAGACCGCGATGTACGCGCTCTACAAGCTCGACCTCACCGTCGAGGGTGCCGAGCCGGTGCAGCTCGTGGAGATCCCGGGGCTGCCCGACAACATCGCTCGCGGTTCCGACGGCCTGATCTGGGTGACGGTCGGTTCGCCGCGCAACGCCGTACTCGATCTGTTGCTGCCGAAGCACCCGGTCCTGCGCAAGATCGTCTGGGCGTTGCCCGACGCGTTGAAGCCGAAGGCCGCGGACATCATCGAGATCCAGGCGTACGACGAGACGGGCGAGCTCGTGCAGGACCTCCGCGCCAAGCACCCGGACTTCCACATGCCGACCGGTGTGCGGGAGCGGGACGGGAAAGTGTGGCTAGGAAGCATCGGCACCAGCTCCCTAGCCACGTTCCCGACTCCGCCTCGCTAGGCCCTAGGGCTTCGGCGGCGGAACCACGTCCTGCGGTTGCGGCGACTCCGGGACGACCGTCTGCGCGTCGTGCCCGTTCCCGGTCACGACCAGGGAGAAGTCGTCGCCGTGGTTGCTGACACCCTCGATGACCGCCGCCTCGACCGCCTCCGAGCCGATCTCGCGACGCAACATCAGGGGATCCGTCCGCAGGTCCTTGGCGAGCGCGACCGCCAGGCCGACCATCACGACGGCGAACGGCAGTGCCGCCACGATCGTGAGGTTCTGCAGGCCTTTCAAGGCGTCGGCACCGCCGCCGCCGGCGAGCAGCATGACCGCGGCGACCGCCCCGGTGAGCACACCCCAGAAGACGACCAGCGGCTTCTTCGGCTCGATCGCGCCGCGCTCGGACAGCGTGCCCATCACGATCGAGGCCGCGTCCGCGCCGGACACGAAGAAGATCGCGACCAGCACGACCACGATCACCGTGGTCACCGCTGCGAGCGGCAGCTGGTCGAGTACCCCGAACAGCTGGCCCTCGGTCGTCGACGCGCCGGCGACGTCGGTACCGCCGCGCTGGAGGTCGATCGCCGTACCGCCGAAGATGCAGAACCACAGCAGACTGACCAGCGACGGCACCAGCAGGACGCCGGTGACGAACTGCCGGATCGTCCGCCCGCGGCTGATCCGCGCGATGAACATGCCGACGAACGGCGTCCACGAGATCCACCAGGCCCAGTAGAAGACCGTCCAGCCGGACAGCCACGTCGACATCGCGTCGCCGCCGCTCGCCTCGGTGCGTGCCGCCATGTCGGCGAGGTCGCGGAAGTAGTCCCCGATCGCGGTCGGGACCAGGTTCAGGATCAGCACGGTCGGGCCGACCACGAACACGAAGACCGCCAGGACGACGGCCAGCACCATGTTGATGTTGGACAGCCACTGGATGCCCTTCGCGACGCCGGACACGGCCGACGCGACGAACGCGGCCGTGAGGACGGCGATCACGCCGACCATGAGGCCGTTGCCGGTCTTGCCCATCCAGCCGAGGATCTGGACGCCGGAGCCGATCTGCAGGGCGCCGAGCCCGAGCGACGCGGCAGATCCGAACAACGTCGCGAAGATCGCGAGGCCGTCGATCACCTTGCCGATCGGTCCTTCGGTACGGCGTCCGAGCAGCGGGGCGAAGGCCGAGCTGAACAGCTGCGAGCGCCCGCGCCGGAAGGTGCCGTAGGCAATCGCGATGCCGACCACCGCGTAGATCGCCCACGGGTGCAGGGTCCAGTGGAACAGCGTCGTCGCCATCGCGGTCTCGAGCGCCTCCGCCGTACCGGTCTCGACGGTGCCCGGCGGGGGCTTGACGAAGTGCGTGAGCGGCTCGCTGACGCCGAAGAACATCAGGCCGATGCCCATGCCGGCGCTGAACATCATCGCCACCCAGGACACGGTCCGGAACTCGGGTTCCTCGTCGTCCCGGCCGAGCGGGATCCGTCCGTACCGGCCGGCCGCCAGCCAGATCACGTAGACGACGAAGCCGGAGGCCAGCAGGACGAACAGCCAGCCGGTGTTCTGCTCGACCCAGCCGAGGGCCGAGGTGGACGCCGTGCCGAGACCGGCGGCGTCGATGATGCCCCAGGCGACGAACGCCAGGGCGATGACCGCGGTGACACCGAAGGTGACGCGGTCCAGCCCGGAGCCGTGACTTCGGCTGCCGGGTGGTGGCGGGGTTGCTATTGCGGGATGTGCTGCGTTGTCGGGGGTGTCTGCCTGGCTGTCGATATCGATGGCCACAGGTAAGTCACGCCTCGCTACGGCGCGCCTCCGTTCTGTTGTGTAGGGGACAGGGTGCCCTTGAGGTGCCGGGCCTTACGACCGTGTCGGAGATTGTGTGAAAACGCAACAATCGTGGTTTCGGACACACTCGGTAAGGTGCGGGCATGCGTTTCGGAATCGCGATTCTGCCGGAGTACCGCTGGCCCGAGGCCGCGCCGCGGTGGCGGCGCGCGGAGGAGTACGGCTTCGACCACGCGTGGACGTACGACCACCTGACCTGGAGCGGTCTCCAGGACTCACCGTGGTACGGGACGACGCCGACGCTGACGGCGGCCGCGACGGTCACCTCGACGATCAAGCTCGGCACCTTCGTGACCTCGCCGAACTTCCGGCATCCGCTGGCGCTGACCCGCGACATCCTCGCGATCGACGAGGTGTCCGGCGGCCGCTTCCTGTGCGGCATCGGCGCCGGCGGCAGCCTGGACGCGACGATCCAGGGCGGTCCCGACCTGACCGGGCGGCAACGGCAGGACCGGTACCAGGAGTTCGTGAAACTCCTCGACACGCTGCTCACCACCGACGGCGTCGACTTCAAGGGCGAGTACTACGAGACGCGCAACGCCCGCACGCTGCCCGGGTGCGTCCAGCAACCGCGCGTGCCGCTCGTCCTGGCCGGCAACGGACCGCGCTCGCTGAGATTCGCCGCGGAGTACGGCGACGGCTGGATGACAACCGGGGGAGCACGCGACGACCTGGACCGCTGGTTCACGTCGGTCGCCGACCTCAGTCACCGCCTCGACGACCTGCTCGAGGGCCGGCGCCTGGACCGCTACCTCTCCCTCGACTCCGCCGTCTACGCCCTGTCCAGCCCCGCCCTCTTCGAGGACGTCACCGGCCGCGCCGCCACCCTCGGCTTCACCGACGTCATCGTCCACTGGCCCCGCACCGAGGGCGTGTACGCCGGCTCGGAGGCGGTCCTGGAGCAGGTCGTGTCGGACGTCGTACCGCGGTTCCGTTGAGAGGTGGCGCCGAGATGACGAAGGGGCCGCGCACCGAATGGTGTGCGACCCCGACGTTGGTTGCTAGAAGGTGATCCGAGGATCAGATCGCGCGGATGTTCTCCGCCTGCAGGCCCTTCTGGCCCTGGGTGATCTCGAACTCGACCCGCTGGTTCTCGTCCAGCGAGCGGAAGCCCGACATCTGGATGGCGGAGTAGTGCGCGAACACGTCCGCACCACCGTCATCCGGGGTGATGAAGCCGAAGCCCTTGTCAGCGTTGAACCACTTGACAGTACCGACAGCCATTGTCTATCTCCTCGATGGCTATTTAACAATCCGCGACCCACACCTCATGAGCCGCGCGTCGCCGAAAGGCCCCAGACGACAGACCGGCCATGCAGCACAGCAAAAGTCAGGGAGTCCAAAACTGCAACGCCATAACTGTAGCCGTTCTGCGGGCTGATGGTAGGGGTGAGGACAAACACGTGTCGCTGATTGTCGCCAATCGTTACCCTGCGTGCGCACCCCGTTTCGCCCTCCGTGGGGCCGGTCCGGAACCGCAAATCCCGTCCCGACCTGCTGTTTCGCAGGCAGCGACGGGGCGGGGACGTTGGCAACGAAGGACAATGGTCCGGTACGCCGGGTAATGGACGCATGATTCTGATCGAATGTCCCGGCGTGTCGCGCGGCTGTGGACAGCTGCGCGACCGGTTGCAGGAAGCGCAACAGCGAGGAGGCAGCAATGATCGTCACGGTGACCCGCAGCGGTGGATTCGCGGGGCTGACGAAGCACGGCGAGCTGGACACGGCCGGGCAGCCGGACGCGGACCGGCTGGAGGATGCGGTGCGGTCCTTGGGCGCCAAGAACCTCGGCTCCGGCCGGCCGCAGCCCGACCGGTACGTGTACCGGCTGGAGGTGCGTGACGCCCAGGACGCGGACGCCACGCAGCACACCGTCGCCGAGCAGGACGTGGACGCCACCACGGCCTGGCTCCTGGACCGCGTCCTCGGGAGCTAGCTAGCGCCAGTCGATCTCCGGTGCGCGGTAGAAGTTGATGCCGAGCACCTCCCACCGCGGCGCCTGCTCGGCCAGGCGATCCTTGTACGTCGTCCAGTCGAGCGCGTCCTCCGACGACCAGCCGAGCTCCGCGATCCCGGGCAGCCGCGGGAAGACCATGAACTCGACCTTCTCCAGGTCGTCCAGCGTCTCGGTCCACAGCGGGGCCTCGACGCCGTGGATGGCGTCGGCCGGCACGTTCGGGACCAGCGTGGCCGGGTTCCAGCTGTAGGACTGCTCCACGCTGACCAGTCCGGCCCACTGCAGTCCGAGCGGCGTCTCCGCGTGGTACTTCATGTCCAGGTAGGCCCGGTTCGCGGGGGAGAGGACCAGCGTCGCGCCCTGCTCGACGGCCTTGACCGCGAGCGCCTGCGCCTTCTCGTCCTCGGTGCCCCAGTACTGGACGATGGTCCCGGCCGGCAGCGGCCCGTCGGCGATCTCGTGCCAGCCCATCACCGTCTTGCCCTGCTTGACGACGAGCTCGGCCGCCTTCGGCACGAAGGTCAGGTAGTCCGAGTGCGGTGTCGAGTGTGCCTCGTCCCCGCCGAGGTGTACGACGTCACCCGGCGTCTGCTCCGCCACCTCCCGGAACACGTCGTCGAGGAACTCGTACGTCCGGTCCAGCCCGACCGTCAGCGTGCTGAACCCGACCTCGGTCTCGGTGTAGAGCTTCGGCGCCACCCCGTCCGCGTTCAGTTCCGGGTACGACGCCAGCGCCGCGTTGGTGTGTCCCGGGGTGTCGATCTCGGGTACGACGGTGATGTAGTGCTCCCCGGCGTACCTGACGATCTCGGCGTAGTCGGCCTTCGTGTACGCGCCGCCCGTGCCGCCTCCGACCTGCAGACTTCCGCCGTACTCCGTGAGGCGCGGCCACGAGTCGACCTGGATGCGCCAGCCCTGATCGTCGGACAGGTGCAGGTGCAGCCGGTTGATCTTGTAGAGCGACACGAGGTCGATGAAGTGCTTCACCTGGTCGACGGTGAAGAAGTGCCGGGAGACGTCGAGCATCGCGCCGCGGTAGCCGTAGCGCGGCGAGTCCGTGATCGTCGTGCCGGCGATCTCCCACGGCCCGTCCTGCGCGGTGCCGGCCTCTGCCTTCGCGGGCAGGAGTTGGCGGAGCGTGGTGACGCCGCGGAAGACGCCTTCAGCGGTCGCCGCTGTGATGCTCACGCCGGAGGCGTCCGCGCGGAGCTCGTAGCCTTCGGGGCCCAGCGACTCCGGGCCACCGGTGGACAGTGTGATCGTTCCGGTCCCGTCCTGGACGGGCAGGGCGAACCCGGTCGACCGCCGTAGCCGGGCGGCGAACCCGTCGGCGATCGTCCGGAGAGCGGGATCGGTGAGGCCGATGGTGGCGTCGGGCTGCAGCGTGAAGGTCTCGTCGGGGAGCGCCTGCTGGGCCGTGGGCTGCGGAATCATGATCTCGAGTCTTCGCGCGCCGGGTAATTACGTCAAGAGGCTTCAATACCGCCGTGCGAGCTCGACGGCCTGCGTTGCGTAGCTTCCTCCGAACAGCACGACGTGGACCAGCAACGGATGCAGCTGGTGCAGCCCGATCCGGTCCCGCCAGCCGTCCGGCAGCGGATGCGCTTCGTCGTACGCCCGCAGCACTCGTTCCAGTCGCGGCAGGCCGAAGAGAGCGAGCATGGCGAGGTCCGTTTCGCGGTGCCCGCCGTGCGCGGCCGGGTCGATCAGGTGTACGCCGTTCGGTGTCCAGAGCACGTTCCCGGACCACAGGTCGCCGTGGATGCGGGACGGTCCTTCGGACGGGTCGTCGTACGCGCCCGACTCCAGCCGCTTGCAGACCCGGTCGAAGCCGTCCAGCCGGATGCCCTGGTCGTGGGCGGCCCGCAGGTACGGCCGCAGCCGCAGGTTGGCGTAGAACTCACCCCACGACTCGACCGGCTCCACAGCACGTGGCAGTGGCAACGTCCCGATGTAGCCGTCGCCGTCCCACCCGTCCGGCGGTACGCCGAAGTGCCGAGCGCCGGCGTCATGCGTGACAGCCAGCCGCCGGCCGAACTCCTCCGCGGCGGCCTCCGTCGGCGGGCACGTGTCCAACTTGGTCGTCGTGAGCTGATCGGGGGAGACGTCGAGCGGCTGGGCCACCGGCACCCCGCCTGGTACGGCGAGCCACCGGAGGCCGGCCGCCTCGACCTCGAACAACCCGGCGGGTGCGTCAGGCCGGCTCTTCACAAAGCTCATGCGCGCACTCTGGCACGGTCCGGCGGGGCCGGGCCAGCAGCGGCTCGCAGAGCATCAGAAGAGCTGCCGCGGCGGTCAGCAGGCCGCCGACGAGCGCCACGACCCGGACCGTGGTGGTGTCGATCAGCGCGCCGCCCACGAAGGCGCCGGCCGCGATACCGATATTGAAGGCCGAGCTGGTCCCGGCGGACGCGATGTCGGTGCTGCCCGGCGCGACCTGGAGCGTCCGGCTCTGGACCGCGACTGCCAGCCCGCTGAACGCCAGACCGATCACCGCGATCAGGCCCACCGTCACGATCTTGAACTGCCCCAGCCCGTACAGCGCCAGCAGACCGACCGTGATCAGTCCCAGCGGGGCAACCGTCGCACCCCACGGGTAGCGGTCGAGCAGCCGCCCGACGATCAACGTCCCGGCCAGGCCGCCCGCTCCGCTCGCGAGCAGCATCGGACCGAGCGCGCCGGACGAGAAGCCGGTGATGTCCAGGAGGAACGGCGTGACGTACGTGTTGAACGTCAGGAACCCGGTCACGCCGACCGCGGACGCGACGATCAGCACGACGTACCGCCGCAGATCGGGGGAGCTGCCCCGCCGGGACGGACTGTCCTGCACCTCGGCGCGCGGCAGCACGGCCACGATCCCGATGCAGGCGGCTGCGCCGAGGAGGGTCATCACGACGAACGGCACGCGCCAGCCGGCCTGCTCGCCGAGCAGCGTGCCCAGCGGGATACCGAGGATCGGTGCGAGCGCGGTCCCGATCGCGAGCCGGGCGACCACCCGGCCGCGCAACTCCGGCGGGAAGAGGCTGGTGGCGATCGGGGGCGCGATCGACCAGAACAGCGCCTGCGAGAGGGCGATCACCAGCCGCGCGGCGAACAGCAGCTCGTACGTCGGGGCGGCGGCCGAGAGCGCAGTGGCGACGGTCATGACCGCGAGCGTGCCGGCGAGGACCACGCGGCGGGGGAGGTGGTGAGTGAGTCGGGCCAGCGGGATGGAGGCGAGCACGACGACGGCGGCGTACCCGGTGACGAGGAGCCCGACCTGCGAACGCGAGCGCTCCAGATCGTCGGCGATCACGGTCAGCAGACCGATCGGGAGCACCTCGACGGTCACGAAGGAGAACGTCGAGACGCCGAGGAACACCAGTGCGGCGGTGGCTCGGCGGGTCGAGAGGGGCATGGTCACCTGATCTCAGTTGTTCCCAGCAAAAGTTCTGTCGGTGGTAGCGTCTCACCCATGACCGACAGTTCTCATGCGGAATTCCGCATCGTGGGCGGACACCCCGCTCTCGACCTGGTGAACACGGTCAGCCCGCGGCTGCGCGGCGGCGACGCGGCGCACGACTACCTCACGTCGCCCGCCGAGCTGCTGGCCTGGAGTCGCCGGATCGAGCTCGTCGACCTGCGGGACTTCAGCGCCGTCGAAGGCACCTGGCGGTCGGCGCCGGAGCTGGCCGCGAAGGCGCTGCGCGCGACGCTGGAGATCCGCGAGGCGACGTACGACGTCCTCGCGCCGCGCGCCGACGGTGCCGCGGTCGCGGTCGACGGGGTCAAGCGTACCGAGAGTTCTGCCTTCGAGCGGTTGATGTTGCGCTGGTCCGCGGCGGCCGCCCGGTCGATGCTGATTCCGGACCCGGCGCGGGCGCGCGGGGTGGCCGAGCTGGTCGTCGGGACGTCGCCGGCGCAGCTGATTCCCGACCGGCTCGTGGTGGCCGCGGTCGAGCTGGTGCGGACGGTGGACCTGCGCCAGCTGCGGGCCTGCCCGGTCGCGGACGGCGGGTGCGGATGGCTGTTCCTGGACCGGAGCCGGAATCATTCGCGGCGCTGGTGCGCGATGGAGGACTGCGGGACGCGGGCGAAGATCCGCAAACTCGGTGAACGCCGACGCGCTACCGGCGTACCCGCCATTTAGTGGTAGCCACGCTGCAGCTTCACTGTCAGCGATCGGCCCACAACGCGAGAAGGCGTGTCGAAAGGTGCCAACTGTCCCCGGGACCTGTCATCGTAGGCGGCCGGGCCTTCCGACAAGAGGGTCTCGAGGTGTGCCTGCTCCGGACTGGGAACAGGCTGACGAAACAGAAAGTGGAGAACAGATGACGCAGGTGGCAGAGCAGCCGGGCAGTACTGCCGGGCGGCTCGGCTCGGTGGTCCTGGACTGCCCGGACCCACTCGAGCTCGCCCAGTTCTACTCGGCGCTGCTGGGGCTGGAGATCGACGAGAACGGTGACGAGGACTGGCGGAGCCTGACCGGCCCCGGGTCGTCGCTGGGGTTCTCGACGCTGGCCTTCCGGCGTTCGGAGGAGTACGTGCCGGCCACGTGGCCCGGCACCGACGCGCAGGACCTCCATCTCGACCTGATCGTCGAGGATCTCTCGAGCGGCCACGCCACCGTGGTCGCCCTCGGGGCCGAGCCGCTCGACCCGCTGGACCCGCCGCCCGCCGAGAACGCACGCGGCTGGCGGATCTACGCCGACCCGGCAGGTCATCCGTTCCGGATCTGCCTCGAGTGAGTCACCGAGGGCCCGCCCCACAGTTCGCGTGGGGCGGGCCTTCGCATGTCAGGCGCCCTGGAACCGGAAGTGCCTGCCCTCGACGTACCGCGGCCGCGGCTGGTAGCTGTTCACCCCGGGCTCGCCGCGCAGATGGAAGGCGCTCGGGTACGGCGTCTCCGGATCGGTGATGCGCGTCGACGTCGGGATGTAGCGGATCGTCAGCCCGCAGCGCCGGTGCGGTGACGTGTTCGCGTTGCTGCCGTGCACGATGTTCGGGTGGTGCACCTCGACGTCGCCCGGCGCGAGCACCATGTCGACGGCCTGCGACTCGTCGACCTCGACCGCGATCTCCTGGCCGAGCACGCTCTCCACGTCGGTGTTGTCGCGCATGCCGGCCACTTCGGAGCGGTGACTTCCCGGGATCACGCGGACGCAGCCGTTCTCCGGCGTCGAGTGGTCGACGGCGAGCCAGAGCGTCACGACCTCCATCGGGTCGAGCGGCCAGAAGGCGGCGTCCTGGTGCCAGAGCACCGGCTGACCGGAGTACGGCGGCTTGGAGATGTAGTGCGAGGCGAAGAGCGCGATATCCGGTCCGACGAACTTCTCGGCGATGTCGACCAACCGGTTGTCGCTCACCAGCCGGACCCAGAACGGGTCGTCCTTCAGGTAGATGTGGCCGAGCTGCTCGGGCCGTACGTCGGGATGCCGGGCCTGCAGCCACTCGACATGATCGTTCACCTCCTTGATCAGGTCCTGGTCGATGACGTCGCGGAAGATGACGTAGCCGTCTGTTTCGAACATGCCTTCAGCGTGCGGGTCCGACGTACCGGGGAACTAGTAGCCGGACGACGAGAATTTGTACTGTGTTGAGGTGGAGCAGATCCTGCGGTTCGAGGCGCACGCGTTCGGCCGGCCGTATCACGCGGCGCGGGTGCGGATCCCGGTGCGCGCCCGTGACACCGAGCTGCACACGCACGCCGACTTCCACGAGTTCATGGGCGTCGTGTCCGGTAGCGGCGAACATCTGCTGACCACCGGTGTCGAGCAGCTCCGCGCCGGCGACGTCGTGCTGGTCCGGCCGAGCGACCGGCACGCGGTCCGCGGCTCGGCGCCGGACGGGCTGGAGTTCGTCAACGTCGCGTTCCCGAGCTCGATCTGGCAGGGGTTCCTGGATCTCACCCGGACGGGGAGCTGGACGTCGCGTGGACCGATCAGCTTCCACCAGCCGGGCGCCGTACCCGTCTTCGAGCGCGCCCTCGACCGCTTCCAGGACGACCCGACGACGTACGACCTGCTGCGCTTCTGGATCGACCTCCTCGACCTGCTCGCCCCCGGCGATCCAGGAGACCCTGGCGTACCCGACTGGCTGGCCAAGGCGTGTACGGCGATGCGCGCCGAGGACAACCTCCGCGGCGGCGTCCCGCGGCTGCTCGAACTCGCCGGCGTCAGCGCGGCGCATCTGTCCCGCTCGATGCGCGCGGCGTACGGCATCACCCCGACCGCCTTCGTCACCGACCTGCGCCTCGAACACGCCGCATCCTTGCTAGCGGCAACCAGCACCACGATCGCCGCCATCGCGACCCGCTGCGGCTTCAGCAGCCAGTCCTACTTCACCCGCTGCTTCACCACGGCCCACGCCCTCACCCCCAGCGAGTTCCGGCACCGCTCTCAGCGCGCTTTCGTACCCTGAGAGCCGAGGTACGCGACGACCTCCGCCTGCCGAAAGAACTCGGCCCAGCCGCGAACATCGGCGTCGTACTGCGTATCAGTCACCGACAGATCTGCACCGCACCCAACCAGGAACCGCAGTGTGTCGAGCGCACCTGTCCCGGCGGCCAGGTGCGCCGCGGTGATGCCGCCTGCCGTCCGCGCGTTGACGTCGAAGCCCAAGTCGGCGAGCTGCCGGACGATGTCCCAACGCTGCGCCGCGGCGGCCTCGGCGAGGAGTGCGGGCCGGTCGGCCGGGGTGAGCTCGCCGCTGAGTGCGGCCGGGAACGGGTCCTCGGCGCGCAGGCCCTGGTAGAAGTCGCGAACCGTACCGACCTCGGCGCCGTGATGGATCAGTTCGTCCAGGATGTGCAGCGCGAACGACGTACCGTCGTTCTCCGCGTACGGCCCGGCGATCTCGCCCATCGGCCGGTCGAGATCCTGCTGGCTGAGCGCGGCGAGCCGCCGGCGCCAGATCTCGTACGCGTGATCGAGCGCTTCGAGGGCAGCGGCGGCGGACCCGGGGACGCCGGGCTTGTCGTCGGTCGCGGTGTGCCCGAACCAGGTCGCCGTACGCTCGGCCTGGAGGACGTCGACGATGTGCGTGATCCGCCACGCCAGGGTGGTGAACGGTGCCGGTGCGGGCGGGATCCGGGACCCGTCGGCGACGTACCTGTCGTCGGTCTTGCGGACCGTCCAGCAGCCGTCGAACGGTTCCCAGAGGTACTCGTCGTCGGTCAGCCCCTCCACCCGTTGCCGCAGGCGCTGCCACGCGAAGTCCGACAGGTCGAGGAGATTCTGCGAGAGCGTCGTCATCTCGTCACAGTAAGACGACCTGCGGACAGGATCGGTCCGCAGGTCGGGGATACTTTCCACGGGATGGATACCGCGACCCGGCTCCTCCGCCTGCTGTCCTTGCTCCACTCGCGCCCCCAGTGGGACGGCGCCGAGCTGGCGGCAAGGCTCGAGGTCACGCCCCGGACCGTACGGCGGGACGTCACGCGGCTGCGGTCACTCGGGTACCCGATCGACGCCGAGGCCGGGATCGGCGGCGGGTACCGCCTCGGGCCGGGCGGCCGGCTTCCGCCGCTGCTGCTCGAGGACGCCGAGGCGGTGGCGATCGCGGTCGGTCTGCGGGTCGCGACGACCACGACCGTGTCCGGGGTCGAGGAGGCGGCGATCTCGGCGCTGGCGAAGCTCCATCAGGTACTGCCGGTGCGACTGCGCGAGCAGGTCGCCGCGATCACGGCCCACACCACGCAGCTGCCGCAGGGCGAGCTGCCGCCCGTCGACGGCGACGTACTCGTCACGTTGGCGGCCGGCTGCCGGCACGTCGAAGGGATCCGGTTCCGTTATCGCTCCCGCGACGGCGGTGAGTCCGAGCGCAGCGTCGAGCCGCTGCAGATCGTGCACACCGGCCGCCGCCGGTACCTCGTGGCCCGCGACCGCGACCGGCAGGCGTGGCGAACGTTCCGGGTCGACCGCATCGAGCATCCCGTGCTGACCGGCTCCCGCTACCGCTTCGACGACCCGCCGGACCCGATCGCGCTCGTTGCCGAGGGCACCGGTGTCGCGCCGTGGGACATCGTCGCCCGGATCCGCGTCCATGCCCCGGCCGCTACAGTGGCGAAGGTGATCCCGCCGGCCCAGGGCGTCGTCGAGGAGCTCGACGCCGCGACGTGCGAACTCCGCATCGCCGCCAACGAGCTGGGTCCGCTCGCCGGTCAGGTCACACGCATCCCGTGGCAGTTCGAGATTCTCGAGCCTCCGGAACTCCGCGCCGCGGTCCACGACCTGGCCCGCCGTCTGCTGGATTCCTAGCTCTCGGCCAGTGCCTTTCGGATGCGTTTCTCGGAGACGGGGTACGGCGTGCCGAGGGTTTGGGCGAACAGGCTGATGCGGAGCTCCTCCAGCATCCAGCGGACCTCGAGCAGTCCGGGGCTCGGGTACTTGCCCGTCGGCACCGCGCGGAGTTTCTTGCGGTACTCGTCGGTGAGCATGTCGACCACGGCCATCCCGGAGCGGTCCCTCGCCGCGTTCGCGCTGAGCTTCTCGAGGCGTTGCTCCATGCCGCGCAGGTAACGGACCAGGTCGGGCAGCCGCTGCGCGCCGGTCTCGGTGATGAAGCCGGGGTGCACGAGCCCTTCGAGTTGCCCGCGGACGTCGGACAGCGCGGCGAGCAACGCGGGGCTGGACGCACGGGAGATCTGCTTGTCCACGGTCCGCGCGTGTCCCAGTACCTGCTCGACCTGCTGCAGGATCGTCAGCACGGTGTCCGCGAGCTCCGACCGTACGGCGTCTCGCAGGATCGAGAACGCGGTGAGATTCCACGCCGGGCCGCCCGCGGCCGCCATCAACTGGTCGACAGCGGCGCCGATCGCGTCGTCGAGCAGCTCGCCGACGTTGCGGTGCGGACCCGCCATCAGCGTCATCTTCTGCTGATTGCTCAGGTTCCGCTGGACGACGTCGATCACCGACGGCATCGTCAGCAACAGCAACCGCCGGGTGCCCGCCCACATCGCGGCGGCCTGGTCGCGCTCGGTCTCCTGCAGCCGGATCGCGACACTCTTGCCCTCGTCGACGAGCGCTGGGTAGCCGGCCACAGTCAGCCCGTTGCGGTGCTCGGAGAAGCTGCGGGGGAGATCGCCGAACGTCCAGTCGGTCAGACCGGACCGCTCCAGACCGCTGACCGCCTTGGCCGCGACCTGCGAGATCGCGGCCTTGGTCTTCGGCTTCAGCTTCTCCTTCAGCTTCGCCAGATCCTTGCCCTCGGCCACGGTCTTGCGCTTGTCGTCCTCGACCCGGAACGTCATCCGCAGGTGCTCGGGTACGCGGCTCCAGTCCCAGTCGCCCGGCTCGATCTCGACGCTGCGCAGCTCGCGGAGGGCTCGCGCCATCGCGTCGGTCAGCGGGCCGGACGCAGGGTCGAGCTCGGGGAGGATCTGCCGCGCGTGGTCCGGGGCCGGGACGATGTTGCGGCGGATCGCCTTCGGCAACGACTTGATCAGCGTCGTGACCAGCTCCTCACGGAAGCCGGGCACGCTCCATTCGAAGCCGTCCGCGGTGACCTGGTTCAGGACGAGCAGCGGGATATGCACGGTGACACCGTCGGCGTCCGTCCCGGGCTCGAAGGCGTAGGTGAGGTCGAAGCTCATCCCGTTCTGCGTCCAGTGCAGCGGGAACTCGTCCTCCTTCACCTCGGCGCCCTCGCGCACGATCAGCGAACGCTCGAAGTCGAGCAGGTCCGCATCGCGCTGCCGCGCCGTCTTCCACCAGGTGTCGAAGTGCCGGCCGGTGACCACCTCCGCACCGATCCGCTCGTCGTAGAAGGCGAACAGCGTCTCGTCGTCGACGAGCAGGTCGCGGCGCCGCGTGCGCTCCTCGAGCTCCTCGACTTCTTCGATCAGCTTGCGGTTCTCATGGAAGAACTTGTGGTGCGTGTCCCAGTCGCCCTCAACCAACGCGTGCCGGATGAACAGCTCGCGGGACACCTCCGGGTCGACCTTGCCGTAGTTCACCTTGCGCCGCGCGACGATCGGCACGCCGTACAGCGTGACCTTCTCGTAGGCCATCACGGCGCCGGCCTTGCGTTCCCAGTGCGGCTCGGAGTACGACCGTTTGATCAGGTGCGGCGCGAGGTCCTCGGCCCACTCGGGCTCGATCTTCGCGTTCACCCGGGCCCACAGGCGCGACGTCTCGACGAGCTCGGCTGCCATCACGAACTGCGGCGGCTTCTTGAACAGGCCGGAGCCGGGGAAGATCGCGAACTTCGTCCCGCGCGCGCCGAGGTACTGGTGCTGGTTCGCGGGGTCCTTCATGCCGAGGTGGCTGAGCAGACCGGACATCAGCGAGATGTGCACGCTCTGCGGGTCCGCCGGCTCCCCGCTGTTGAGCTTCACGCCGATCTGCGAGGCGACCTGCCGCAGCTGCGCGTAGATGTCCTGCCACTCACGGACACGCAAGTAGTTGAGGTACTCGCTGCGGCACATCCGGCGGAACTGGTTGCCGGACAGCTCCTTCTGCTGCTTCTTCAGGTAGCTCCAGAGGTTCAGGTACCCGAGGAAGTCGCTGTTCGGGTCGCGGAACCGGGCGTGCGCCTGCTGCGCCTGGGCCTCGGCGTCGGTGGGCCGCTCGCGCGGGTCCTGGATCGACAGCGCGGCCGCGATCACCATCACCTCGCGGACACAGGCGTGCTTGTCGGCCTCGACGATCATCCGGGCCAGCCGCGGGTCGAGCGGGATCTGGGCGAGCTGACGCCCGATCGGGGTCAGGCGGCCGCCCTTGGGGGTGTCGATGGCGCCGAGCTCGGTGAGCAGTTGCAGACCGTCGGTGATGCTGCGCTTGTCCGGCTCGTCGATGAACGGGAACGCGGCAATGTCGCCCAGCCCGATCGCGGTCATCTGCAGGATCACGGACGCGAGGTTGGTGCGCAGGATCTCCGGGTCGGTGAACTCCGGGCGGTTGGTGAAGTCCTCCTCGGAGTACAGCCGGATGCAGATGCCGTCGCTGGTGCGGCCGCTGCGGCCCTTGCGCTGGTTCGCGCTGGCCTGCGAGACGGGCTCGATCGGGAGGTGCTGGACCTTGGTGCGATGGCTGTAGCGCGAGATGCGCGCCGTACCGGGATCGATGACGTACTTGATGCCGGGGACGGTGAGCGACGTCTCGGCGACGTTCGTCGCGAGCACGATCCGGCGGTTCGAGTGCGGCTGGAAGACCCGGTGCTGCTCGGCGTTGGACAGCCGTGCGTAGAGGGGGAGTACTTCGACCGCGCCGGGCCGCCCGCGCCGGTCGGCGTACTTGTCGCTGAGCGCGTCGGCGGTGTCGCGGATCTCGCGCTCACCGCTGAGGAAGACCAGGACGTCGCCGTCCGCCTCGTACTCGAGCTCGTCGACGGCGTCCAGGATCGCCTGGGTCTGGTCGCGGTCGATCGTCGACGGGTCGTCGGGGTCGTTGACCGGGCGGTACCGCACCTCGACCGGGTAGGTCCGGCCGGACACCTCGACGATCGGCGCCGGGGTGCCGTCGGCGCCGGCGAAGTGTGCGGCGAACCGTTCCGGGTCGATGGTCGCGGAGGTGATGATCACCTTGAGGTCGGGGCGGCGGGGGAGAAGGCGCTTGAGGTAGCCGAGGATGAAGTCGATGTTCAGGCTGCGCTCGTGCGCCTCGTCGATGATCAGGGTGTCGTAGCGGGTGAGGTCGCGGTCCCGCTGGAGCTCGTTGAGCAGGATGCCGTCGGTCATCAGTTTGACCAGGGAGCGTTCGCTCACCTTGTCGGTGAACCGGACGGCGAACCCGATCGTCTCGCCCAGCTCGGTGCCTAGCTCTTCGGCGATCCGCTCCGCGACCGTCCGCGCGGCGAGGCGGCGGGGCTGGGTGTGCCCGATCATGCCGTGCACGCCGCGGCCGAGCTCGAGACAGATCTTCGGGATCTGGGTGGTCTTCCCGGAGCCGGTCTCACCCGCGACGACCACGACCTGGTGGTCCCGGATCGCGGCGGCGATCTCGTCCTTCAGCTGGCTGACCGGCAGCTCTTCCGGGTACGTGATCTCGGGTACGGCGCTCCGCCGCACTTCCACCCGCCGCTCGGCCTGCTCGACCGCCGCCGTCACAGCCCGCAGCTCGTCGGCCCGCTTCCGGGCATCCGTCGTACGCCGAACCCGCTCGAGCCGCCGCCCGAGATGCTCCCGGTCGTACGCCGTCACATCCTCCAACCGAGCCGCCACATCAGCGAGGTTCAGCTCGGGGGTGGGAGCCGGGCGCTTCGCCTCACCCGGCGCGGTGTCGGTTGCGGTTCCGGGGGCGGCTGCTTGCCGTCCCTTTCCGCCGCGCCGACGGCGCCGGCGGTTGGCCGGGTCCTGCGAGGGGGCTGGGGATGGACTCGTGGACTCGGTCCGGGCATCAGGCATAACCAGTCCAGTTTAGAGGCCCGACCCCAGCACCTCACCCGGATTACGGAGGCGCGGACCGCCAGGCCATCACAATCGACCCGCCGAGCACGTGCTGCGCGCCCGGAGCGGCAGCCGCGCCCGATTGTGATGGCCTGGGCATCCGGGTTCAGTCGTCGAGGCGTCCGGCCAAACTCTCGAGCGCGGCGACCTGCTCGCGATCGGGGTGCTGATGTAGGCCGGCGTGGTTCACCCAGGCGGGCGCGGCGGGGATCAGCAGTCGCTCGAACACCGAGACCGCCGCGGTGCCGAGGTCATCAGCAGCCGTCGGGATCGCTCAGTCGTGGGGTGAGGGGACCTTGACGGCGAGGACTGGTACCGGGGACTCCAGCAGTACGCGTTGGGCGGTGCTGCCGAGGATCAGTTTGCCGACCGGGCTGCGGCGGCGCAGGCCGAGGACGATCAGGCCGACGTCCTCCGCCGCGGCCGCCTTCAGCAGTGCGCCGGCCACGTCACCCTCGGAGACGGCCTGCTGGACCGTCACGTCGACGCCGTGCTCCCGCAGCTTGGCCTCCGCCGCGGCCAACTCGTCGGCGTTGGCGTAGCGGGCGTCGATGTAGGCGTCGCCCCGGCTGGTGTTCAGCAGCAGGACCGTGGCCCCGCGCAACTCCGCTTCGGCCGCCGCCGCGGCCAGCGCCGCCTCACCCTCAGGCGTTGGTACGTATCCGACGAGAATCTTCACGCCCCCACTCTCCCATCAATCACCCTCGACCTCGCACCCCGCATCTCCGGAAACAAATCGGCGCATGACGCAGAAAAGTTTCCGGAGAGACGGCACTCAGTCGTCCTCGCCGAAGGTCAGGCGGTCCCGGGTGGGGCACCAGGCTCAGCGGCCGCGTGAAGAACACACTCGCGTCCCCGTTCGAGATCACCAGCGCCCGCCGGAACTGTTCCTCCATCGTCGGCCCGAGGATCACCCCGAGCACGACCGGCGCGATCGGGAAGTCCAGCTTGCGCATGAAGAACCCGGCCACCCCGATCAGGAGCGCCATCAGCACCTCGTACCCGGAGCCGGACAACGAGTACACACCGAGGCACGCGAAGACCAGGATCCGGCAGCGGCCGCGCACCGCCTCGTGGCGTCGTACAAGGCCCGCAAGGCGAACGTGCCGGGCTTCGGGCACCGCTTCCACCCCCGCGATCCGCGCCGCGACCCGCTGATCGCGGCCGCGCAGCAGGCCGTTGCCGACGGCACCATCAGCAGGCGGTACCTGGAGGTCGCGCTCGCCCCGGAGGCCGCGCTGGCCCCGATCCCGATGAACGTCGACGGCGCCACCGCGACCATCTACGCCGAGCTCGGCCTCCCCGCCGAACTCGCCCGCGGCCTCTTCATCCTGTCGCGCTCCGTCGGCCTCCTCGCCCACGCCCGCGAGCAGCAGGAACAACCGACCCGCATCAAGGGCCCGCTCCCGAAGGCCGTGATCCCCACCTACACCGGCCACCCGCCCCGCTCGCTCTGACCGGTTAGGGTCGGGGACATGGTCGAACTCCAGGTCGTCCTCCCGGACGAGTCCGCGACAATGCCGCCCGAACGACTGGTCGAGCTGGCGATCGCCGCCGAGGACCTCGGCTACGGTACGGCGTGGCTGCCCGACCACCTCCTCCCGCCGGGCGAGTTCGGCCCGACGTACGGCGGTGTGTACGAACCGCTCGTCACGATCGGGTACCTCGCGGCCCGCACGAGCCGGATCCGGTTCGGTACGTCGGTCCTCGTGCTGCCGCTGCGGAGCCCGTACGTCGTCGCGAAGCAGGCCGCGACACTGCACCGGCTCTCCGGCGAACGCGTCGTACTGGGGATCGGCGCCGGGTGGGCGCGGGACGAGTTCGCGGCGGTGGGCGCGGTGTTCGAGGAGCGTGGCCGGCGGACGGACGAAGCGCTCGGTATCGTGCGCGATCTCTTCGAGGGCCGGGATCGCGGCGGGGTGTTCGAGCCCACGCCGCGGGCGCCGCTGCCGATCATGATCGGCGGGACGACGGTGCCGGCGTTGCGCCGGGCGGCCCGCTACGGCGACGAGTGGCAGGGTCTCAACCTGGACGGTGCCGGGTTCGCGGCGGCCGTCTCGCGGCTCCGGTCGTTCGGCGACCGGCCGATCAAGGTCGGGACGCGGCTCGTCTGGTCCGCCGGCGAGCCTGGCCCGGTGATCGAGCAGGCTCGGGAGCTCGTCGACGCCGGAGCCGAGACGCTGGCGGTGTCCTTCGGTGACGAGAGCAGCGCGCTGGACCGGATGACGAAATTCCGGGACCTGTTCACGGCGGGCTGAATCTGCTGCGCAGGACCTTGCCGGACGCGTTGCGCAGGAACGGCCGGTGGATCGGAGGTGCGTGATGGTCTGGATCACGGACAAGTCCCAGGAGTGGGTCGAAGCGGCCGAGTCGGAGACCGGACACTCCACGGACGCTGTGTGGGCGTCCGAGCTGTTGAGGGATGACCTGATGCGCTGGTCGCGGTGGTGGCTCGGGCTCGCAGCCTTCGTCGGCGCTTTCACCGCCGCGGGGACAGCTGGGTCGCTCGGCATGGCGCTTCTTGTCGACGGCCCTGGTGACATGGGTTCCGTGATCGCGGTCGCCGGCATCCTCGTGGTGGCAGTGGTGACGCTCGCGATCTGCGCCGTCGTACTGTGGCGGCTCCATCGGTCCGGACGTCGGCTGGCACGGGCGCTCCGCTGGTGGCTCGGGCTGAGAGCGGGCATGGTTCCCCGTGGATTCGCCGGGTGGATCGCGCCACGGGCCGTGCTTTTCAGTCCGGTCGTGTTCTTACGCGTCCTGACCGCGACTCTGTCCGGGCTGATAGGGATCTTCGGGCTGAGCATGATCGGATACTCCGTCACCGAGGAGGCGGTGCTGCTGCTCGCTTCGACACTGTGGGGTCTGTTGGGCACGGCCTCTTGCGTCGGTCAGCTCGGCGGCGTCATGCGAATCGTCGCAGGGCTCGCAGACGCCGACCCCCTCTGGGGCCGGATGCGGGGACGATGACGCGCCGGCGACATCCTGCGACTGTTCACGGTGGGGTGAGTCTGCCGCGCAGCACCTTCCCGGTGGCGTTGCGCGGGAAGTCGTCGAGGACGACGATCTGCCGCGGGGTCTTGTAGCGCGCGAGGTTCGCCTTCACGTGGGTGTCCAGCTCGTCCTCGGTGACCGGCTGGTGGAGTACGACGTACGCGATCAGCCGTTGGCCGAACTCGTCGTCGGGGACGCCGGTGACGACCGCCTCGGCGACCGCGGGATGCGCCGCGAGGCACTGCTCGACCTCGACCGGGTACACGTTCTCGCCGCCGGACACGATCATGTCGTCCTCGCGCCCGTCGACGAACAGCCGCCCGGTTCGGTCGAGGTGTCCGAGATCGCCGGTGCTCATCCGCCCGTCCACCACGGTCTTGCTCGAACCGTCGGAGTACCCGCCGAACACCAGCCCGCCGCCCGCGAAGATCCGCCCGGTGGTCCCGGCGGACACTACGCGGTCCTGGTCGTCGAGGATCCGGATCGAGCTGCCCAGGCACGGCCGGCCGACGGTCCCCGGCGCGGCGAGCAGATCCGCGGACGTCGCGATGGTGGCGATCCCGACCTCGCTCGACCCGTACGCGTCGCACAGCACCGGCCCGAACCGCTCGATGAACCGCTCGGCCAGCGGTGCGCCGAGCTGCGACGCACCGGAGATCACGGCCCGCAGCGAACGCAGGTCGTACTCCGCGGTCGCCGCCGGGCCCAGCTCGAGCAACCGGCGCAACATCACCGGCACCGCGACGACCGAACCGGCCCGCGTCGCCTCCACATCCGCCAGCAAGGTCGCGGCGTCGAACCGCGGCCGCAGTACCAGCGGGGAGCCGAGGAACAACGCGAGCATCGACGTCAGCAGCCCCAGCCCGTGGAACAACGGCGGGCAGATCACCATCGGTTCACCGGCGCGGATTCCGAACCGTCGCAGCGCACTCCCGGTCAACCCCGCCAGCCCAAGCGCGGTCGGCACCCGCGGAGCCGCCTTGGGAGCCCCCGTCGTACCGGAGGTGAGGATCGTGATGTGCCCGACCTTCTCAGGCGCAGCAGCCGCCCGCGCCGTGCTCCCGGCAAGCTCCTCCAGATCGGAGCCGACGGCGGGCAGGTCGGCCGGGACCGTGAACTCGGCGTCGTGGACAAGTAGGTCCGGACGATGGCGCTCCAGGACTGCCTGGAGCTGCGGTGCGGCGAATTCGGTGTTCACGAACAGCACGTCCGCACCGATCCGCGACGCCGCGAGCGTCGCCTCCAGGAAGCCGCGGTGATTCCGGCACAGGACGGCGACCTTGCTGCCGGCAACGATTCCGTACTGCGCTTGCAGACCGGCCGCGATCCGTTCGCACCGGCGGTCGAGCTCGGCGTACGTGATCTCGTCGTCACCGGAGATCACCGCCGCACGGTCCGGGTAGCGGATCGCGGCGATCACTCCCAGCGCGGCCATCGACTGACCCCACGTCCGCAGCGCGCGCTCGATCCGGACCAGTTGCGCCGGACCCGCCGACCGCCAGACACCGGACCTGATCAGCGCGACCGACAGTCCGCCGACCTCGGCCGCACTCTGCACCAGCCACTCGGGCGGGCGCAGCGGTCCGATCGGGCGGATCGTCCTCATCGCTCCTTCCCGCCTCCCGTACGCCGGAAGTACAGCTCGAACAACCGATCGGTCGGCACCCGCAACAGATTGCCCACGGCATCGGCCGGGCGGACGAACGGCGGCGTGATGTTGTGCGGCCGCTCCGCGACCGCCGTACACACCTGATCGGCGGCCTGCTCCGGAGTCAGCCCCGGCATCTTGTTGAGCAACGGCGTCGGCTCACTCATCCGCGTGTGCACGAGGCCCATGTAGACGGTCGACGTCGTCACGCGGTCGCCGCGCACCTCCTGGGCGACACAGCGCAGCCACACGTCGAAGGCACTCTTCGACGCGAGGTACGCCGACCAGCGCGCCATCGGCGGCGTCCGGACGCCGGCCGTCGACACGTTCACGATGTGACCGGAGCGGCGTTCGCGCATCGACGGCAGCAGTTCGAGCACGAGCTTGGCCGGCCCGAGGTAGTTCACGGCGTTGGTCCGCTCGATGTCGTGGAAGCGCTGGTAGGTGTCCGCGATCGACCGCCGGATGGACTTGCCCGCGTTGTTCACCAGGACGTCGACCCGCTCGTGCTCCGCGAGCACCGTCCGGACGAGCTCCTCGACCGCAGCGGGGTCCGCGAGGTTGGCCGGGTACGCGTACGCCGACCCGCCCGCGGCCCGGATCTCATCGGCCACTGCTTGCAGCTGGTCGGCCGTCCGCGCAACGAGCACCACCGTCGCACCGGCCGCGGCCAGGCGTCGCGCGGTCGCCTCACCGATCCCGTACGACGAACCGGTGACCATCACCACCTTGCCCCGGACGGCCTGCGCCAGCCGTTCGTCGGAGATCCTGGTGCGCCCATTGGTCAGCGCGACAAGCAACGGCCACCCGATCGGACGCTTCCCAGTCACCATGCCCCGACATTACCCGCTGGTAGCCGTCAGCGGCAGGGGGGTGACTCAGCTGAGCCCTCACTCGGCGGCGCGCTGGAGCCATTCGCGGATCAAGGCGTCGAAAAGCGCGGGCTGCTCGAGCTGGAGGTTGTGCCCGGCAACATCCAGTACGGCGTATGCGGCCCGCGGGTAGTGGGGGAGCAGTGCGTACTGGTCCTCGTACCCGGTCACGGCGTCCTGCCGGCCGCACAGGATCAGTGACGGCCTCTCGTACGGCGGGCCGCTCTCCGGCGCCGTCGTCAGCGCCCAGTTCTTCTGGATGCGCTCCAGGGCAGCCGTGTCGGCCAGCGCGAGACCCGGCGCCACGTCCGAGCGGTACGCCGCCAGTGCAGCAGCTGTCTGCACCACGGCGAGCTCGGTGAAGTCCTCGTCCGGTGTCAGCGAGTCGAGGACGCCGGGCTCGGTCCGCAGTACGGCGTGCTCGGGGAGCTTGCGGTCCTTGTGCCACAGCGTGCCGACCGGACAGATCATCGCCAGGCCGAGGACCTGCTCGGGACGCTCCGCGACCAGGCCGCGGGCGAGGTAGCCGCCGTACGACTCGCCGATCAGCAGGAACGGTTCGTCGCCGATCTCCTGGGCGACGAACTCGCGGAGCGCGGCCATGATGCCGTCCGAGCTGTCGATGTCGCCGGCCGGACTCTGCCCCATCCCGGGCAGGTCCGGGTACAGCCGGCGGTAGCCGGTGAGGCGGTTGAAGACCGGCTCGAGGCAGCCGGTCATCAGCCGGTGGTCCGGCGTCCACCCGTGCAGTGCGAGAACCGGAACACCGTCGCCGTACGACACGAAGTGCAGTGCCACGAGGTTGCCTTTCGCCGAGCTTGGTCTTGGAGCGGAACAAGTTGTAGCAACCCCGTCCGACAGTTCTAGAGTCACACCATGGCCCGTCGCTCAGCACTTCCTCCCGTTCCCGATGCCGCCGTACTCCGCGCCCGCCTGGATCGCGCCCGCGAGGCCGCGGCCGGCACCGGCCTGGTGATCGCGCCAGGCTCGGACCTGCGGTACCTGATCGGTCAGCCCGGCGGCTCCTTCGAGCGCCTCACGACGCTGGTGATCCCGGCCGACGGCGCACCGGCCCTGATCGTGCCGAAGCTCGAGGCGCCCGGGTACGACGGTCTGCCGCTGGCGGAGCTCGGCGTCGACGTCGTCACCTGGGTGGACGGCGTCGACCCGTACAACCTCGCCGCCGAGCGACTGGGAAGTTCCGAGCGGGTCGCGGTCAGCGACTTCACGCCGGCGCTGCACGTGCTGGGGATCCGCGACGCGTTACCGAAGGCCGAGCAGGTGCTGGCCGGGCCGATCGTGCGCGAGCTGCGGATGCGCAAGGACGCCGCCGAGATCGAGGCCCTGCGGAAGGCTGGCGCCGCGATCGACCGCGTGCACGCCCGCGTCGGAGAGTGGCTCCGTCCCGGCCGGACCGAGGCCGAGGTGGGCGCCGACATCGCCGCCGCGATCGTCGAGGAGGGCCACACCGAGGCCGACTTCGTGATCGTCGCCAGCGGCCCGAACGGCGCCAGCCCGCATCACGCCCTCTCCGATCGTGTGATCGAGGCGGGCGACGTCGTGGTCGTCGACATCGGCGGGCCCGTTGCCGAGGGCTACAACTCCGACTCCACCCGGACGTACGCCGTCGGCACGCCGCGGGACGCCGACGTGGCCGCGACGTACGCCGTACTGCAGCAGGCTCAGCAGGCCGCGGTGGACGCGGTCCGGCCCGGTGCGACCGCCGAGTCCATCGATGCGGCCGCGCGGGACGTGATCACCGCGGCGGGCTTCGGCGAGTACTTCATCCACCGCACCGGGCACGGGATCGGGCTGGACGTGCACGAGGAGCCGTACATCGTCGCGGGCAACGACCTGCCGCTGGAGCCGGGCATGGCGTTCAGCGTCGAGCCGGGCATCTACCAGGCGGGCCGCTGGGGCGCGCGGATCGAGGACATCGTGGTGGTCACCGCGGACGGCGTCGAGTCCGTGAACCAGCGGCCGCACGAGCTGGTGGAGCTCTGATTCAGCCGGCGCGGAATGTCTTGCGGTAGGTGAGGGGGGAGACGCCCAGGTCGGAGCGCAGGTGGTGTCGGAGGGAGGCCGCCGTGCCCAGGCCGGCCTCTTCGGCGACACGGTCTACGGACAGGTCGGTGGTCTCGAGCAGGTGGCATGCGTGTCGCACGCGCTGCTGGAGTAGCCAGGTGCCCGGCGACTGTCCGGTCTCGGCTTTGAAGCGGCGGCTGAACGTGCGCACGCTCATCCGCGCGTGCGCTGCCATCGCCGGGAGGCTGATGTCCTGGCTGAGCCGCTCGAGCGCCCAGGCCCGCGTCGGCGACGTACCCTCGCTGCCTTCCTCCGGTACGGCGCGTTCGATGTACTGCGACTGCCCGCCGTCACGCCACGGCGGTACGACGCAGTGCCGGGCGGCCCGGTTGGCGACCTCGCTGCCGAAGTCGCGGCGGATGAGGTGCAGGCAGAGGTCGACGCCCGCGGCGAGCCCGGCGGAGGTCAGCACGTCGCCGTCGTCGATGAACAACCGGTCCTCGTCGAGCTTCACCTGCGGGTAGACGCTGCGGAACAGCTCGGCCCGCCGCCAGTGCGTCGTCGCGGGCCGCCCGTCGAGGTACCCGGCCGCGCCGAGGACGAACGCTCCGGTGCAGATCGAGGCGATCCGGGTGCCCGGCCGGATGGTCGCGAGCGCGGCGGCAAGGTCGTCGGGCAGCGTGCCGTCGTACCGCGGCTGGGGGATGTAGGTACCGGGGATGATCACGGTGTCCGCCTCGGCCAGTGCTTCCGGGCCGTGGTCCGGGACGAGCGTGAAGCCGGCGCCGGCCCGCACCGGTCCGCCGAGGCCGCAGATGCGCACGTCGTACAGCTTGCCGCCGTCGGCCTTGGTGGCGGCGCCGAACACGGTCGGCGGGATGGTCAGGTCGAACCCGACCACGGGCTCCAGCGCGAGCACGGCGATCACGTGCGGACCGACGGCGGTCAGATGACGGCTCATGGCCATATCTTGACACAGGTTGGCAATCTGGCCACTAGTTCGATTGCGGTCGAACCGGCACTCTGGTTCGGTGACGCAGATTGTGGAGACGAGGAAGGCTCCCCGGGTGCACCTGGCCTGGGCGGTCGCGGTGGTCGGGTTCGTGACGTTGATCGGGGCGGCCGGGTTCCGGTCGGTGCCGAGTGTGCTGCTGGACCCGCTGCACGAGGAGTTCGGGTGGTCGCACGGGACGATCTCGGCGGCGGTCTCGATCAACCTGTTGCTGTTCGGCGGGATCTCGCCGTTCGCCGCCGCGCTGATGGACCGGCTGGGGTTGCGGAAGGTGGTCAGCGGCGCACTGGTGCTGATCGCGCTGGGCAGCGGTCTGACAGTGTTCATGACCGCCTCGTGGCAGCTGCTGCTCTGCTGGGGCCTCCTGGTCGGCATCGGCACCGGGTCTATGTCGATGACCTTCGTGGCGACGATCACCGGGCGCTGGTTCGTGCATCGTCGCGGTCTGGTGACAGGGATCCTGACCGCGGCCGGCGCAACCGGTCAGCTGATCTTCCTGCCACTGATCGCGTCCCTCGCGTCACACCACGGGTGGCGGGTCCCTGCACTCGTGGCGGCCGGCGCCGCGTTGGCCGTCGTACCGCTGGTGCTGCTGTTCTTGCGGGACTACCCGAGCGATGTCGGGTTGCGTGCGTACGGCGCTCCGGAGGGTAGTACTGCGGGACAGCGAGTGGAGACGACCGGTAGTAGCGCCAAGCGGGCACTGAGCGCACTGGCGATGGCTGCTCGGCGGCCGGCGTTCTGGTTCCTGGCGGGTGGGTTCGCGATCTGCGGCGCGTCGACGAACGGTCTGGTCGGGACGCACTTCGTGACCGCTGCGCACGACCATGGGATGCCGGTAACGACAGCGGCGTCGCTGCTGGCACTAGTAGGTGTGTTCGACGTCGGCGGGACGATCTTGTCCGGGTTCCTGACCGACCGATGGGACCCGAGGTACCTGCTGATCGCCTACTACGCGCTGCGTGGGCTGTCGCTGCTGGTGCTGCCGTCGCTGCTCGGCCCGACCGCTGCTCCGAGCACCTGGGTGTTCATCATCTTCTACGGGCTGGACTGGGTTGCGACTGTCCCGCCGACCGTGGCGTTGTGCCGAGAGTGGTTCGGGCAGGACGGGCCGATCGTGTTCGGCTGGGTGTTCGCATCGCACCAGGTCGGCGCCGCGCTGGCGGCCGCGGGTGCCGGCGTGATCCGGGACGTGCAGGGCAGCTACAACCTGGCCTGGTACCTGGCCGGCGGGCTGTGCGCCGCGGCCGCGTTGATGTCGGCGAGTATCGGGCGTCGCGTCGTCACCGTCTGACCCCGTCCGCTAGCCTCGATCTAGGTTGAGGTTGGAGGGATGGGCGATGGACATCGAGCCGGGTGAACTGACCGTCGGGCAGCTGTCGCAGCGCAGTGGCGTCGCGATCTCGGCTCTGCACTTCTACGAGCGCCAGAGCCTGATCGTCAGCCGTCGTACGGCGGGGAACCAGCGCCGCTACAAGCGGGACACGCTGCGGCGGGTGGCGCTGATCCGGATCGCCCAGCGGGTCGGCGTACCGCTGTCCGAGGTCGCCGCGATCCTCAAGCTGTTGCCGGAGAACCGGACGCCGACGCGCGCCGACTGGGAGCGGATCTCGGAGTGCTGGCAGGCCGAACTCGACAAGCGCATCCTGCATCTCGAACAACTCCGCGACGACTTCAAGGACTGCGTCGGCTGCGGCTGCCTCTCCCTGGACCGCTGCGCCCTGGCCAACCCCCACGACGCCCTGGCCACCACCGGCCCCGGCCCCCGACGCCTCCTCACCCCCGACGACGCACCCTGCCACCCCGGCAAATGCGCCTGACGCTGCCGGCCGCCGCACGGCCCGGTTGTCCACAGGGGGCGGCTCGCGCTGAGCGGACTGGGGGTGCGGGCGTCTAGGGTCGGGGGCATGGGTGACTCGATGGTGACGCTGACCGATGACCGCGCGAAGGTCGCGGGGGACGTGATCCGTGCGATCGCGGGCGACGCCGCGCGGCTGCGGCCGGATCAGGAGACCGCGGTCGCGGCGCTGTGCGAGGCGGCGGCGCGGGTGCTTGTGGTGCAGGCGACCGGTTGGGGCAAGTCGGCGGTCTACTGGGCCGCGACGGCGATCCGCCGCGCGGAAGGGTTCGGTCCGACGCTGGTGGTCTCGCCGCTGCTGTCGTTGATGCGTGACCAGGTCGCCGCCGCGAGCCGTGCCGGACTGCGGGCCGCGACGCTCAACTCGAACAACATCGACGCCTGGTCGAGCATCGAGCACGATCTGCGATCCGGCGCCGTCGACGTACTGCTCGTCTCACCGGAGCGACTGGCGAACCCGGGCTTCGGCCGGCGGGTGCTGGACGGGCTGGCCGGGCAGATCGGTCTGCTGGTCATCGACGAGGCGCACGCCGTGTCCGACTGGGGTCACGACTTCCGGCCGGACTACCGGCGCGTGTCCGACGTGCTGCAGAAGCTCAACCCGAAGACTCCGGTGCTGGCGACGACGGCGACGGCCAACTCGCGCGTGACGGAGGACGTCGCGAAGCAGCTCGGCGAGTCGACGCTGGTACTGCGTGGTCCGCTGGCTCGATCGAGCCTGCAACTGGCGGTGGTGGACGCGCTGTCGCCGCTGGATCGCTTCGCCTGGGTGGTCGACGTGCTGCCCAAGCTTCCCGGGTCGGGGATCGTGTACGCACTGACGGTGGCGGATGCGCAACGGCTGGCCGCGCTGGTTCAGGAGGTCCACGGGCGGGACGTGCCGGTCGCGGCGTACACAGGCCAGCTGGACGCGGGGGAGCGGGAGAGCCTGGAGGACGCGCTGCGGGACAACCAGCTGAAGGCGTTGATCGCGACGTCGGCGCTCGGGATGGGGTACGACAAACCGGATCTCGGGTTCGTGGTGCATGTCGGGTCGCCGCCGTCGCCGGTGTCGTACTACCAGCAGGTCGGTCGTGCCGGGCGCGGGATCGACCACGCCGTGGTGGCGCTGCTGCCGTCGGACGCGGACTCGGGGGTATGGGACTACTTCGCGACGGCGACGATCCCGGTCCCGGAGAACGTGCAGCGGTTGCTGCGTGCTCTGGACGGTTACGGGCCGGACGAGCCCGCGTCGGTGCCCGCGCTCGAGGCGGAGACCGGGCTGCGGCGGACGCGGGTCGAGCTGATGCTCAAGCAGCTGGCGGTGGACGGGGTCGTCGACCGGGTCGAGCGCGGCTGGGTGCGGACGGGCGCCGACTGGACGTTCGACTCCGAGCACTACGACGGCATCGTGTCGGTACGGCGCCGTGAGGCCGACATCATGCGCGCGTACACCCGCGGTGATCGTTGTCTGATGCAACTGCTCCAGGAGTCGCTGGACGATCCGTCGGCGGAGCCGTGCGGACGCTGCTCGGTCTGCCTGGGGGAGCTGCCGGATCCGCTGGTGGCGCGGCCCGAGCCGGAGACGGTCGCGACGATCACGCGGTTGCTGCGCGGTGAGGTTCACGTGCTGGAGCCGCGGAAGATGTGGCCGGGCGGGGCCTTCGGTCCGCGCGGGAAGATCCCGGCGGGGCTGTCCGCCGAGCCGGGCCGGATCGTCGTGTACGCCGACGCGCCCGAGTGGCGCGAGGTGTTGCAGGGTGCGTTCAACGGTTCGCCGGTGCCGGAGGCCGTCGAGGCGTTGCGGGCCGGTGCGGTTGCGGCGCTGTCCCGCTGGCGCGGATCGTGGTCGTCCCGTCCGGAGGTCGTCGTACCACTCGCGGCCGCCGGTTTCGCCGGGCTGACGTCAGCCGTCGCCGATCATGTTGCCCAGGTTGGTCGCCTCGATCGCGCCGAGCTGACAGTCGACCGCACCGGCTACACCGACGACCTCTCGTCCGCCGAGGAGGCGAAGGTGTGGCGCGACGGCCTGGAGGTCGACGCCACCACAGCCCAGGCCATCGCGTCCCGCACGGTGCTCCTACTGGTGGACGCCACGTCCTCCCAATGGCCGGTCACCGTGGCCGCCGCCAAACTGCGCGAGGCCGGCGCGGCCGCGGTCCTCCCGTTGATCATTCACAAACGCCCGTGAGCTGAGGGCTAGGGTGCCGGGGCGGGCGCGGTCTCCAGCAAGGATTTCAGGTCGGCGAGCAGCTGCGGCCAGCCGTCCTGGATCATGGTTCGGAGCGTGCTGCCGGGCTCGAAGCCGCTGTGGATCACGGTGAGCTTCACCTGGTCGTCCACCGGCTCCAGCTCGAAGGTTGCCGTGGACAACGGCTCCCGGCTGGTCCGGTCGTACGTCTCCTGGTCGAGCCCGACCTCCTTGGCGAACTCGGGCGTGATGTGGTGCCAGGCGTACGACAGCCGCGTGTACGGCGTGTGCTCGAGCACCACCTGCCCCGGTCCGGAGATCGCGACATCGCCCTGGTGCCACACCATCTCCGAGCCGGGCTTCCAGTCGGTCTCGAGCTGCACGCCCCAGTACTGCCTGGTGAACGCCGGGTCGGTCAGGGCCTGCCACAACCGCTCCGGCGTGGTCCGGATGTACGTCGTGTAGACGAAATCGTTGCTCATGTCCTCGGCCTCCAAAGCCGTCTTCAGGTCGGCGAACAGCTGGACCCGCCGACGGTCGTACTGGTGGATCCAGCGATCCGCGATGGCGTTGATCGGCTCCGCGTTGAGGTGGTGCAGCTTCTCGCGGCCGCGCCACACGGTGGTGACGAGGTTCGCGCTCTCGAGCACGGCGAGGTGCTTGCTCACCGACTGCCGCGCCATGTCCAGCTCGGCGCACAGCTCCCGCAGCGTCTGCCCGTTGCGCGCGTTCAGCAGGTCGAGCAGGCGGCGCCGGCTGGGGTCCGCGAGGGCGCGGAACACGTCGTCCTCCATCACGCTCCCGATCCAGAAAGGCAGCCGTTTGGCTGCATGATCAGAATAGGCAGCCGTTTGGCTGCACGTCAAACCCGATTGACGGATGGGTGAGGATGGCTGGGTGGAGATCACCAGCCTCGGCTTCCGCACCGACCTGTTGCTGCTCGAGCTCGGCGGCAGCGTGTTCCGCGACACCGGCGAGTACGTCGTCGTCCGGACGCCGCAGAACCCCGGATTCTGGTGGGGCAACTTCCTGCTCTACCGGACGCCGTTCGCGCCGGGCGACACCAAGCTCCGGATGGACGACTTCCGCCGGGAGTTCCCGGACGCGAAACATGTTGCGTTCGGCATCGACAGCACCGACGGAGACGCGGGTGCCGCGGACGAGCTGACCGCGGCCGGGCTCGAGATCGAGCCCAACGTGGTGATGACCGCGGACCGGGTCGTCCCGCCGCCGCGCCCGAACGAGCAGGCGACGTACCGGTTCCTGACCAGCGACGACGACTGGGAGCAGCTGTACGAGCAGAGCCTGGCGTGTTCGGCCGTGACGGTCGACGACGACTACAAGGAGTTCACCCGGCGCAAGCTGGCCGCGAAGCGGGACGTGGTGGACTCCGGGCACGGCAAGTGGTTCGGCGCGTTCGACGGGGGCCGGCTGCAGAGCTCGCTCGGGCTGATCTTCGACGGCACCGGGCTGGGCCGTTTCCAGAACGTGCAGACCTCACCGGAAGACCGCGGCCGCGGCCTGGCCGGGACGCTGGTGCACCACGCGTCGACGTACGGGCTGACCAAAGCGCGCAAGCTGGTGATGGTGGCAGACCCGGACTACCTGGCGATCCGGGTCTACCGGTCGGTGGGCTTCACCGACTCGGAGACCCAGGTCGGGATCAGCCGCCCGCCCGCGTGACAGACTGGCGCGCATGAGTCGGGTTGTGCTGGTCACCGGTGGCAGTCGTGGGATCGGCGCGGCCGCGGCGGTCGCGCTCGCCGCGGACGGCTGGAACGTCGGTGTGAACTTCCGGACGCAGGCCGACGAGGCCGCCCGGGTCGTGAAGGCCTGCGAGGAGCGCGGCCGGAGGGCGATCGCGGTCCAGGCGGACGTCGTCGAGCCCGACCAGATCGAGCGCCTCTTCGACACCGTCACGGCCGAGCTCGGGCCGATCGGTGCCGTGATCAACAATGCCGGCGTGGTCTCGCCGTCCGGCCGCGTCGCGGAGTACGACGCCGAACGCCTCGACCGGGTGTTCCGGGTCAATTCGATCAGCGCGTTCCTGGTCGCCGGCGCCGCGGTCCGGCGGATGTCCACGGCGTACGGCGGGAACGGTGGCGTGATCGTCAACGTCTCGTCTCGTGCCGCGGTGCTCGGATCCGCGGGTGAGTACGTCGACTACGCGGCGAGCAAGGCGGCCGTCGACGCGCTGACAACCGGTCTCGCGAACGAGGTCGCGAAGGAAGGCGTCCGCGTACTGGGCGTGCGGCCGGGGTTGATCGAGACCGGCATCCACGAGCCGGGCCGCCTCGACCGCCTCGGGACGACGCCGCCGCTGGCCCGTCCCGGGAAGGCGGAGGAGGTCGCGGAGGTGATCGCCTTCCTGGCCTCGGACCGTTCGTCGTACATGACCGGTACGACGGTCGACGTCTCCGGCGGCCGCTGACGCATGGGACTGAGGCCGGTAGACCTCGCGCGGCGCGCGGGAGTGTCGACGCAGTTGGTCCGCAACTACGAGGCGGACGGGATTCTGCCGCCGGCGCCACGCTCCGCGACGGGCTACCGGCAGTACGGGGCGGAACATGTGGCGGCCCTGCTGACGTACCGTGCGCTCGCGCCTGGTTTCGGCGCGGAGACCGCCACCGAGATCATGCGTGCCGTCCACAACGGCGACGAGGCGCTCGCGTACAGGCTGGTGGACGCCGCCCACGCCGTGCTCCACGAGCAGCGCCTCGCAACGGATGCCGCCAGTGAGGCGCTGGCCGCGCTCGCCGCGGAGTACGTCGACGAGCAGCCGGTCAACGGCCCGTCCCTGCTGGTTGGCGAGCTGGCCCACCGCCTCGGCATCCGCCCGTCGGCGCTCCGCGTGTGGGAATCCGCCGGCCTGCTGAAACCGACGCGTGAACCGGGTACGAAGTACCGCCGCTACGGTCCCGAGGAGGTCCGCGACGCGCGGATCATCCACATGCTGCGGCAGGGCCGGTACTACTTCGAGCAGATCAAGCCGGTTCTCGACGGCCTCCGCCGAACCGGCAGCACGGAGGCGCTCCGCACCGCGATCGCCGAACGTCGCGCCGCCCACGACCGCCAGACCAAGGCGATGCTGTACGGCGCCGCGATGCTGCACGAACTGATCACAGCTGGGGAACGGCCAGGCGAGTCGGCACCGACCGCCCCCGCACCGTAACCAGGTCGCTCTGCTGCCACCGCTCCGATTCGGCCGGTGTCGCCTCCTCGACCGCTGCCATCGACGCCATCAGCCGCCCCGGCGCGGTCTTCGCGAGCTCACTCAGCCGCGCCGCCTCGTTCACCGGATCGCCGATCACGGTGTACTCGTGCCGCCGTACGTCGCCGACCGTGCCGGCCACCACGATGCCGGCCGTGACGCCGATCCCGGCGGTTGCCTCCGGCAACTCGTCGGCGAGCCGCCGGGCCAGCTCCCGCCCGGCGGCCAGCGCGCTGCCGGCCGGATCCGGCAGCTCGGCCGGCGCCCCGAAGATCGCCAGCGCGGCATCCCCGGCGAACTTGTTCACGAACCCGCCCTGCCGGTCCACCTCGGCGACCACGAGCGCGAAGAACTGGTTGAGCAGCTGCACGACCTCGGTCGGCGGCCGCTGCGCCGCCAGCGCGGTCGAACCGACCAGATCGACGAACAGCACCGCGGCGAACCGCTCCTCCCCGCCGAGGCGGTCGCTGTTCAACGCCTCGCGGACCACGCCCGGTCCGACGTACCGCCCGAACACGTCGCGGATCCGTTCCCGCTCGCGCAGCCCCTCCGCCATCCGGTTGAACCCGGCCTGCAACGACCCGAGCTCGGTGCCGTCGAAGACCGGGATACTCACGTCCAGCCGTCCGTCGCCGATCAGGCTCAGCGCGTTGCGTACCGACCGGACCGGCGCCACCACGGACTTCGCGGACAGCCAGGTGAGCAGGCAGCCGTTGCCGAGCGCCACGATGCCCAGGGCAAGGATCACGATCGACAACCGCGTCGCGGTGACGTCACCCTCGATCAGCGCCAGTAGTGCGGCCAGCATCAGCCCGGCCACCGGGACGCCGGAGCCGACCGCCCAGAAGAACACTGTCCGTGCCTTCAGCCCGGCCGCGAGCAGTCGCCTCGGAGGCGGCGAGTCCACCAGCGCCCGCGCCGCGACCGGCCGGACCGCGAACTCGGTGAGCAGATACGAGACCGAGCAGGTGATGATCATGCCGTCGATCACCGTGAGCGCGACGCGCAGGGCGTTCTCCGGCTGCAGCACGAGCGTCATCACGGTGAACAGCACGGCCGCGCCGAGCCACAGCAGGACCTCGATCAGGGTGAGTCGCAACGGAAGCTGCAGCGTGGCGATCTGCTCGCGGCGGCTCGCGGGCCGCCCGAGGTCGATCCAGCGGGTCACCCGCCGCGTCAGCCGGGTGCTCCAGACACAGCCGATCGTCATCGCCACCAGGAAGTACGCCGGGATCGCGATCGCGTCGAACAGTTGCAGCCGATCGACCAGCGGCGGGCCGGGCAGCACGAAGACCGCGAGGACGAACACCACCAGCGCGCCGATCAGGTTGGTGCCGATCGAGAACGTCGTCATCAGGAGCTGCAGCCTGACCCGCAGCCGCCGCGGACTCTGGTCGGCGGGCCCGAGCAGCCACGATCCGAAGGGCCGCCGTTTCAGCACCAGCTCCGGATTCCCCTGGGACGTCCGCTGGATCGTCATACGCCTAGTCTGCCCGGTGGCGTACCCGTTGGTCCGCCCACCCGTCCGCCCGGTGGGCACCGAACGTGGGTTTTGGCACGGTGGTGCGGTTGGCTCAGATTGGCCGCCCGATCCGGCTCCCGCGTGGGTACTGTTCCCCGGACGCCTCATCCGGGAGCCTTCCTTGACGCACGATCGCCACTCCTACGCCGAGCCGGGCCTGGTTCGGACCACCCACCTCGCGCTCGACCTCGCGCTCGACTTCGACGAGCAGGTGCTGTCCGGCAGCGCCACGCACACGCTCGCCTGGACCGGTGCGGGTGACCGGCTCGTTCTCGACACCCGGGACCTGACCGTGCTGGGGGTCGAGGGACAGACGGCCGACGGCTGGGAGCCGCTGGAGTACAGCCTCGCAGTTTCCGACCCGGAGCTCGGCTCCGCGCTGACGATCCGCACGTCGGCGCACCCGCGGGTGAAGGTGAGCTACCGGACCGCGCCGACCGCGACCGGTCTGCAGTGGCTGGAGCCGGCGATGACGGCCGGTGGCGTGATGCCGTTCATGTTCAGCCAGTCGCAGGCGATCCACGCCCGCAGCTGGGTTCCGGTGCAGGACACCCCGAGCGTGCGGTTCAGCTACGCCGCGCACGTCACGGCGCCTCCGGAGCTGATGGTGCTGATGAGCGCCGACAACGGTACGACGTCACGCCGTACCGGCTCGTACGACGTGGTGATGCCCGAGCCGATCCCGTCGTACCTGCTGGCGATCGCGGCCGGCGACCTGGTGTTCGAGCCGCTGGGCGAGCGCTCCGGTGTGTGGGCCGAGCCCGCGACCGTGCGGCAGGCGGCGAGCGAGTTCTCCGACACCGAGGAGATGATGCGGGTCACCGAGGAGCTCTTCGGCCCGTACCGCTGGGGTCGCTACGACCTGCTGGTGCTGCCGCCGTCGTTCCCGTACGGCGGGATGGAGAACCCGCGGATGACGTTCGCGACCCCGACCGTGGTGATCGGTGACAAGTCGCTCGTCAGCGTGATCGCGCACGAACTCGCGCACAGCTGGTCCGGCAACCTGGTCACGCAGGACAGCTGGGACGACATCTGGCTCAACGAGGGCTTCACGTCGTACGTCGAGAACCGGATCGTCGAGGCCGTCTACGGGACCGAGTTCGCGCTGATGGAGACCGCGATCAAGCAGCACGCGACGGTGGTGAAGCTGGACCCGCTGACGCCGGCAGAGCTCGCGGTGGAGCTGCCCGGCCTGCACCACCGGTCCGAGTACCACGGGACGACGTCGACCGGGCCGCTCAAGGGCTCGTGGTTCCTGTCCTGGCTGGAGGAGCGGTTCACGCGCGAGATCTTCGGCCCGTTCCTGCGCGGGTACTTCGACCGGTTCGCGTTCCGCAGCATCAACACCGACGACTTCGTCGACCATCTGCGGGCGCACCTGATCGCACCGCATCCGGGCGTGGTGAGCGAGGACGAGCTGGCCGCGTGGCTGTACGAACCGGGCATCCCGGCGTTCGCGGAGCGGGCGGTGTCGGCGCGGTTCGAGGTCGTGGACGAGGCGCGGAACCTGTGGCTGACGACGGGTGAGCTGCCGCACGGCGCGGAGCGGTGGACGACGCAGGAGTGGCTGCGGTTCCTCGACGCGGCGCCCGACGTACTGAGCCCGGTGCTGCTGCAGCAGCTGGACCGCGCGTTCGGCCTCACCGGTACGGCGAACGGCGAGATCGCGCGGCGGTGGTACCAGATCGTTGCCGCGAGCAGCTACGAGGCGTCGTACGCCGAGCTGGCCGAGTTCCTGACCAAGGTCGGGCGGATGAAGCTCGTCCTCCCGGTGTACCGCGCGCTGGCCGGCACGGACCGCGCCTTCGCCACCGAGGTCTTCACGAAGGCCCGCCCCGGCTACCACCCGATCACCACGGCCGCGGTCCAGAAGATCCTCGGCCAGTAGATCCCGGCCAGTAGATCTCGGCCAGTAGATCCTCGCGCACGTAGACTGGACGGCATGATGACGCGAATTCCTGACGGGAGGATCGATCCCGCTGCTCGATGAGCGGGATCCGGGTGCGGAGCCGCAAGGACCTCAAGCACCAACGCCGCCGCAAGTCCCACGCGTGCTGGGACCATCTGCTGATCGCGCCGCTCTGGCCGCTGTACGACGTGAATCTCGGGACGCTGCTCCGTACGTGTGACGCGGTCGGCGCCTGTCTCGCCGTACCGAAGCTGCCCTGGGTGCCGGACGCGCTTGCCAAGGGCAACACGTTGCGGCGGCGCACCTGCGTGCACTGGACCGGGCACGATCCGGTGCGCTGGCTGATCGATCAGCGCAGCAGACCGGACACGACGGTGGTCGGGGTCGAGCTCGCGGACGAGGCGATCCGGCTGGCCGACCTGCCGCCGGCCCGGAACCGGACGATCGCCGTCCTCGGGCACGAACGCACCGGCATCCCGCCCGAGGCAGTCGACGAGCTCGACGTCGTGGTCGAGATCCCGATGATCGGGACCGGCGCCAGCCTGAACGTGGCCGTCGCGGGTTCACTGGTGCTGTACCGGCTGGCCGGGCTGCTATAGGTCCAGCTTGCGGCGGTGGATCTGGTACTGCGGCACGTACCCGAGGCGGTCGTTGGTACGGCGCATCGCCGCGTTCGTGTCGACCGTGTCGGTGAGGAGGCCGTCGAGGTCGGGGAAGCGCCGCCGGGTCTGCTGGATCTGCGCGGCCTTCATCCACAACGCGAGACCGCGGCCGCGGTGCTCGGGGAGGACGGCGGTGCCGTAGAGCTGCGCGTCGCCCTTCCCGTCGCCCGGGACGACAACCTCGGTGAAGCCGACGATGTGCCCGGGGCGGTCCATCGCCGCGACGACCAGCAGGTGATCGCCGCGTTGCTCGATGACCCGCGCGGCGTACCGGCTTCGCTCGACGTCCCAGGCGTCCACGCCGGTCGTGATCGTCCCCGACGGCGCGTCGTTCATCCCCGCCCGGGCATCGGTGAACGACTGCACCAGGTCGTCCGGTACGACGCCCTCCCAGCACACCAGCCGGTACCCCGGGACCTCCGGTACGGCGGTCGTGGGCTGCGCCAGGTCCAGCCGTGCGTAGATGAGTCTCATGCCGATCGCGAAACCGTGGTGCTGGAGGAACCGGTCGCCGGCGGAGTCGACGTCGACGTCGGTGATCACGGTGCGCACGTCGTGGTCGCGCGCCCCGGCGACGACCGCGCCGAGCAGCTGCGTCCCGATCCCGCGGCCCCGCTCGGCCGGATGCACGTTCAGCTCGAACTCGGCCAGATGCGCGTGGGTCTTGCGGCTGTCCAGCCGCAGGAACGCGGAACCGACCGGCGTACCGTCGCCCTGCGCGGCGAGCCAGGCGATCCGCCGGCTGAGCGGCCGGTAGTCGGGATCGGTCAGTGGGATCAGTCTGATGCTCAAGTCGTCAACATAACGCGGCACCGGATCAGTCGTACCGATCAGCTGGGCCGGATCGGGTGCTCCGGGCAGGCCGATCGGCTACCGTGGCGCGCACACGGGGAGAGGCGAACGGGGAGAGGAGCCAGGTGTGCAGCAGCTCGACGGCGATGCCGGCGGTGAACAGGTCGTCCGCACGATCGGCGCCGACCATGTCGCGCTGCGGGAGCAGGTCCTCGAGGAGCTGCGCCGGCGGATCGTGGACGGCGAGTACCGCGAAGGGGAGCGGCTGACCGAGACGCGTCTCGCGGACGACTTCGGTGTGTCACGGAATCCGGTCCGGGAAGCACTCCGCGTGGTCGAGGCGGAGGGCTTCGTCCATATCCTGCCGCGGCGTGGTGCGGTCGTCGCGACCCTGGACGAGACCGCGGTCCGCGACCTGTTCGCCGTACGGCAGCAGCTCGAGACGCTCGCCGCCGGGCTGGCCGCGGAACGGGCGACACCCGCGGGGATCGCATCGCTGCGCACGCTGATCGACGAGGCCAACACGGCGACGGCGGCGCAGGACTTCGACCGTGTCGCCGAGCTGAACAGCGCGTTCCACCGGGCCGTGATCGAGGTCAGCGGGAACCGCTGGCTGCACTCGATCTCGGCCGCGATGTACCACCACGTGCACTGGGTCTTCCGTGTCGGCGCCGCCCAGCGGGCGCCGCACTCCTCCGAGGAGCACGTGCGCCTGGTCGACGCCATCGAAGCGGGCGACGCCGAGGCCGCGAGCACCGCCGCCCGCCTCCACGTCGAGGCCGCGGCGAAGGCAGCCCTCGGCTAGCGCCCGACCGCGTAGCCCTGCATACCCCGGGGGTTGGCGGCCGCGGCGAGGACACCGTCGGCCTCCTTCCGTACGGCGCACAGCCGGCCGAGGCTCCACGGATCGGACTCGGTGACGACGTGTCCACGGCGTACCAGCTCGTCACGGATGTCCTTCCCGAGCCGGCTCTCCAGCACCAGACCGCCCGGATCCGTCGTCCGCGGGTAGAACGACGACGGGAACCCGGTGGTGTGCCACGCCGGCGCGTCGATCGCCTCCTGCAGGTCCATCCCGGCGCCGAGATGCCGAAGCAGGAACAGCAGCTGCCACTGGTCCTGCTGGTCGCCACCTGGTGACCCACAGGCCATCACCGGCTCGCCGTCGCGCAGGACCAGTGTCGGCGTCAGGGTGGTCCGCGGTCGCCTTCCCGGCGCGAGCGAGGCCGGTAGACCCTCCTCGAGCCAGAACATCTGCGCGCGGCTGCCGAGGCAGAACCCGAGCTCGGGGATGGTCGGCGACGACTGCAACCAGCCGCCGCTCGGCGTCGCGGAGATCATGTTGCCCCAGCGATCGACCACGTCGACATGACAGGTGTCGCCGCGCGTCTCGCCGACCGGAGACACCGTCGGCTCACCGGTGGTCGCGTCACCCGTTTCGTTGCCGGTGGCAATCGAGGGGAGGACGGGAGGGCGGCCGTCGGGGCTTCCCGGGCGGAGTTCGAGCGATGCGTCCGGTCCGATCAGCTTGGCGCGATCCGCGGCGTAGGTGGGGGAGAGCAGTGTGTCGAGCGGTACGTCGGCGCTGTCGCCGTACCAGGCCTCGCGGTCGGCGTACGACAGCTTCATCACCTCGACCGTCGTGTGCACACCGTCCGCGCTGTCCAGGTCGACGTCGCCGAGGGTCGCGAGTACGGCGAGAGACTGCAGCAGTCCGGGCCCCTGACCCCACGGGCCGGTCTTCGCGACCGTGTACCCGTTCCAGTCGTACGTCGCCGCGTCCTCCCAACTCGCCTGGAACGCCGCCATGTCGTCGCCGGTGATCAGACCGCCGTGGTCCTCGCCGCTCGAATCGCGGTGCGGGAGCCGTGAGAACTTGTCGATCGCCTCGGCGACGAACCCTTCTCGCCAGGTCTTCCGCGCCTGCTCGAGCTGCGCCTGCCGATCCGCGCCGGCCGCCTCGCCCTCGCGAACGAGCTTCTCGAGCGTCGCGGCGTACGCCTCGTTGCTGAACCGGCCGGTCACGGGCCGCCGGTCCTTGAGCCAGACCGCGGCCGACGTCGGCCAGTGCTTCTCGAAGAGCTCCTGCACCGTCGCGATCGTGTCCGCGATCCGCGGCACCAGCGGGTGACCGTTGCGCGCGTAGTCGATGGCCGGCTCGAGCACGACGCTCAGAGGCAGCGTGCCGTGGTCGCGCAGCAGGAGCAGCCACGCGTCGACGGCACCGGGAACTGTCGCCGCCAGCGGGCCCGAACCCGGAACCAGCGAGAGGCCGAGGGAGCGGTAGTGCTCGATGGTCGCACCGGCCGGAGCCACGCCCTGACCGCACAGCACGCGCGGCGTGGGGTCGTCGGCGGTCGCGATGATCGCCGGTACCTCACCACCCGGGCCGTTGAGGTGCGGCTCGACCACATGGAGTACGAACCCGGCCGCGGCGCCCGCGTCGAACGCGTTGCCGCCCAGCTCCAGGATCCGCATGGCCGACTGCGACGCCAGCCAGTGCGTGGACGAAACCATCCCGAACGTGCCGCGCAAGGTGGGCCGGGTGGTGAACGTCATCGAGTAACTCCCTCAGTTGGTCGTACGTCTGGTCCGGTTCCGTCGTCGTTCACGAGATGGCAGGCCACCTGATGTCCACCTTCGCCGATCGTGCGCCGCTCCGGCACGACTGTCCGGCATGTGTCCACAGCGACCGGGCATCGGGTGTGGAAGCGGCAGCCGGGCGGCGGGTCGATGGCCGACGGCAGGTCGTCGCCGAGCAGGACCGGCCGGCGGGCGCGCTGCTCGGCGGGGTCGGGTACGGGCGCCGCGGACAGCAGGGCCTGGGTGTACGGGTGGGCCGGCTGTCCGAAGATCCGTTCCCGCGGGCCTTGCTCGACGAGCTGACCGAGGTACATCACCGCGACCTCGTCGGCGAGGTACTCGACCGCTGACAGGTCGTGCGTGATGAACAGGCACGCGAATCCGAGGTCACGTTGCAGATCGGCCAGCAGGTTGAGGACGGATGCCTGCACGGACACGTCGAGCGCGCTGGTCGGCTCGTCCGCGACGAGCAGCCGTGGCTCGGAGATCAAAGCGCGGGCGATGCTGACCCGCTGCCGCTGTCCGCCGGACAGTTCGTGCGGGGCGCGGTGGGCGACCTCGGGGCGGAGACCGACCCGGCGGAGCGCTTCGGTGACCTTCGCTGGGATGTCCTTGCGGCGCATCAGGCGGAGGGGTTCACCGACGATGTCGCCGACCGACAGCCGCGGGTCGAGCGATCCGGCGGGGTCCTGGAAGACGATGGAGACGTCGCGGCGATGCGGCCGGAGCCGGCGGCGGTTCAGGTGCGTGATGTCGGCGCCCGCGAGGCGCACGGTTCCCGCGGTCGGCTCCAGGAGCCTCACGATGCAGCGGCCGACGGTCGACTTCCCGGAGCCGCTCTCACCGACCAGGGCGACGACGGTGCCTTCACGGATCCGCAGCGTGACCCCGTCGACGGCACGGACCGGCCCGAAGTGCATGACCAGGTCTTCGACTTCGAGCGCGTCCATCAAACCTCCACCTTGGCATTCCAGCACGCCACGCGATGGGCGTCGTCGGTGAGCTGGGGCTGGGACGACGTACAGATGTCGATCGCCCGCGGGCAGCGGTCGGCGAACGTGCAGGCGTCGGGTTGCTCGGTCAGAACGGGGACCAGGCCCGGGATCTCGTTCAGGCGCTGGGACTGCGCGTGGCGGCCGGCGGCGGGGGAGGCGCCGAGCAGTCCGTTCGTGTACGGGTGCTGCGGGCGCGCGAACAGGTCGTGGACCTCGGCGGTCTCCACCACGCGTCCGGCGTACATCACGGCCACCCGGTCGGCGAGGTCGGCGACGACACCGAGGTCGTGCGTGATCAGCACGATGCTCGTCCCGAGCCGTTCGCGCAGTTCCCGCAGTACGTCGAGAATGCCGGCCTGGATCGTCACGTCGAGGGCAGTGGTCGGCTCGTCGGCGATCAGGACCTTCGGATCGCAGGCGACCGCCATCGCGATCATGACGCGTTGCCGCATCCCGCCGGACAGCTGGTGCGGGTAGTCGCCGACGCGGCGTTCGGCGGACGGGATGCCGACGAGCTTGAGGAGCTCGATCGCGCGGGCGCGCGCTGCCTGCCGGTCGAGGCCGACGTGCGTGCGCAGTACCTCGCTGATCTGGTGGCCGACGGTGAAGACCGGGTTCAGCGAGGTCATCGGCTCCTGGAAGATGTACGCGACCTCCCGGCCGCGGATCGAGCGCAGCGTCCGCTTGTCCGCGCCGACCAGCTCGGTGCCGTCGAGCTCGACCGAACCGGTGACGGTCGCGGTCCGGGGGAGCAGACCGGCGATGCTCATCGCGGTGACGCTCTTGCCGCAGCCGGACTCGCCGACCACCGCGAGCACCTCGCCGTCCCCGACCTCGAGGCTGACCCGGTCGACCGCGGACAACGGCCCGTCCTCGGTCCGGAACGTGACGGACAGATCCTTCATCACGAGTACAGGCTTCATCGGCGGCTCGCCTTCGGGTCGAGGGCGTCGCGGAGGCTGTCGCCGACGATGTTGAACGCCAGCGTGAGCAGCATGATCGCGACACCGGGCATCACGGCGGCCCACGGCGCCCGGGACGCGAACTGCTGGGCGTCGGCGAGCATCGTGCCGAGGCTCGGCGCGGGCGGCTGGATGCCGAGGCCGAGGAAGGACAGCACGGCCTCGCCGAGGATCGCGGCCGGGATTCCCACGGTCGCCTGGACGATGATCGCGGACCCGGCGTTCGGGAAGATGTGCCGGCCGAGGACCCAGGCGTCGCCGGCGCCCTCGACGACCGCGGCGGCGACGAAGTCGAGGGACTTGATCCGGAGTGTCTCGGACCGGACGATCCGGATCATGCCGGGGATCTGGGCGATGCCGATCGCGATCGCCGCGTTGCCGAGGCTCGCGCCGCGGATCGCGGCCAGCCCGACGGCGAGGATCAGGAACGGGAACGCCAGCACCAGGTCGGTGAACCGGGAGATGAGCGCGTCGACGGTCCGGAAGTACCCCGCGATCAGCCCGAGCGGTACGCCGACCGCGAGCGAGAACGCGACGGCGAGGACACCGACGTGCAGGGACGCGCGGAGGCCGAACATGATCCGCGACAGCACGTCCCGGCCGAGGTCGTCGGTGCCGAGCAGATGCCCGGGCGTTCCCGGTGGCGAGAACGCGCGGTCCAGGTGGTTCTGGGTCGGCTCGTACGGCGCGAGCCAGGTGGCGAAGACCGCGAGGACGACGGCGACCAGGAGGACGGCGAGTCCGGTGAGCGCCAGCGGGTTGTGCAGGATCCGGCGCACCACCCGGCGGCGGTTGCTGCGCAGCGGCGCGGTCGGCACGGCGCCCGCGACTGCCTCCGGTACGGCCATCAGGCTTCACCTCGCACGCGGATCCGCGGGTCGATGACCGAGTACAGCAGGTCGACCAGCAGGTTGATGACGATGTACGCCGTCGCGGTGACCAGGACGACGGCCTGGATGACCGGGTAGTCGCGCTGGAAGACGGCGTCGACGGTGAGCTTGCCGAAACCGGGCAGGGCGAAGATCCGCTCGGTCACCACGGCGCCGGAGATCAGCGCGCCGAGCTGGAGGCCGACGACCGTGACGACCACGATCAGACTGTTGCGCAGGGCATGCTTCCCGACAACGGCCTTGGGCGGGAGGCCTTTCGCTTCCGCCGTACGGATGTAGTCGGCGGACAGCGCGTCCAGCATCGACGACCTGGTCTGGCGCATGATCACGGCGGCCAGACCGGTGCCGAGGATCACGGCCGGCAGGACGAGGTGGTGCAGGTTGGCCACCGGGTCGGTGAAGAACGGGACGAATCCCGACGCCGGGAAGAGGCCCAGGGCAACGGACAGGTAGAGGATCGCCATCAGGCCGAGCCAGAAGTGCGGGACGGACAGACCGAGCAGCGCGAGCGCGTTCGCGGCCCATTCGGCCGGGCGTCCCCGCCGTACCGCGGCCACCACACCCGCGCCGACGCCGATCACACTGGCGATCAGGATCGCGAGCACCGACAGCTCGATCGTCACCGGCAACGCGCTCGCGATCATCGACCGCACCGGCGTACCGGTCCGGATCGACTGCCCGAGGTCGCCGCGCGCCGCATGGCTCACGAACTGCCAGAACTGCACGAGCCACGACTGATCGAGCCCGTACTGCTCCCGGATCGCCCTGAGCGACTCCGGATCCCGGTCCTCACCGGCCAGTGCCAGCGCCGGATCACCCGGCAACGCCCGCACGCCGGCGAACACCACGATCGTCGCGAGCACGAGCGTCACCGCCGACTGCCACACCCGATTGAGCAGGTACCGCCTCACTTGGCGAATCCTGCGAAGGCCGTCCGGATCACGCCGTCCGGGTACACCTGGATGCCGAGGAGCTTCTTGGAGACGCCGGTCAGGTTGCGCTGGCGGTACATGTAGATGATCGGGTCGTCCTGCTGCAGCTTGCTGACCACGTCGCCGTACAGCTTGACGCGCTCGGCCTTGTCGGTGGCCTGGCGGGCGTCGGTGAGCAGCTTGTCGACCTCCGGGTTGCTGTAGCCCGACACGTTCTGGCTGCCGGTGCTGCCGATGAAGTTGTAGATGTTCGCGTCCGGGTCGACCCGGCCGGACCACCCGAGCTGCAGCAACTCGAAGTCACCACGGTCCTGCTGATCCAGCAGCGCGGCGTACTCGACCGGCTTGATCACGAGCTCGAACCCGCCCTCCTTCACCATGCCCTGCAGCGCCTGCGCGAGCCGGAGGCTGTCGGGGTTGTTCGACGTGATCATCTCGACCTTGTACGGCGTACTCACGCCAGCCTCGGACAGCAACTGCTTGGCCTTCGCGGGATCGTGCGGCGGGCACACCTGCGCGGCGTCGGACGAGAACTCGCTCTTCGGCGACACCGGCGAGCAGGCCACGGTGTTGAGGCCGTTGAAGATCGACTTCACCAGCGCTTCGCGATCGATGGACAGCGCCAGCGCCTGCCGCACCTTCGGATCCTTGGCGATCGGGGTGTCGAGTTGCTTGTGCGGAGTGCCGACACCGTTCGCGTTGCCGATGTTGATCGTCAGTCCCTGGTACCCGAGCGACTGCGACTGCAGCACGCTCACGCTGTCGTCCTTCTGCAGCGTCGGCGCGTCCTGCGAGGACAGCGAGTCCGCGACCTGGGCGTCACCGGACTTCAGGTTCGCCGACCGGATGCTCGAGTCGGTGATGATCCGGTACTCGATGCTGTCGAGATGCACCTTCGCCGCGTCGTAGTACTGCGGGTCCTTGACGACCTTGATCGAGTTCTGGGCGACGCGGCTGGCGAACTTGAACGGGCCGACGCAGACCGGCGCGGACGAGAAGTTCGCGCCGAGCTTCGCGACCGCGGCCGGGCTGAGCACCATGCCGGCGCGGTCGGCGAGCGCGGCGGTCAGCGGGGCGAACGGCTTGGAGAGCTTGATGACCACGGTCTTCGGGTCCGGGGTCTCGATCGCGGTGATCGGGCCGAGCTCGCTCTTGCGGGCGGAGCCGGCCAGTGTGAGGTGCCGGTTCAGGGAGGTCTTCACCGCGTTCGCGTCGAACGCGCCGCCGTCGGCGAACTTCGCGCCCTGCTTGAGCGGGATCGTCAGGCTGAGTCCGTCGGACGAGATCGTCGGCAGCGCGGTCGCCAGTTGCGGGACCACCTTGGCGTCCGGCCCGAGGTCGTACAGCTTCTCGCACATCGTGTGGAAGACGTACCGCGAGTACAGGCTGCGGGACAGGGTCGGGTCGAGCTTGTCGGGGTCGGCGGAGAGCGCGACCGTCAGCGTGCCGCCCGGTTTCACCTGGGCCGCGTCGGCCGGCTCGCCGAACACGTCCTGCCCGGCTGACGACTGGCCGCCACTCGTGGGGTCGTCGCTGCCGGCGGGCTCGACCGGCGAGCAGGCGGTCGAGATCATTCCGGTGACGGCCAGCACGGCGACCGCGGCGCCGTACCCCACCACGCTCCGGCGGCGGGTCCTCGGAATGAAACGGTTCAGTGCAAGTCGACGAGTCATCGCGTGCTCCTGAGTAGGCGGGTTCTTGTCGACTGTTTCATGTATACAAGGCCGGTGCGCAAGTGATTCGGCGAGTTTGACTGAACCTTTTACGACCTCTCCCGTACATCCACCTGGAACGTTCAACGCCGCGACCCCACGGGCCGCCGGCCACCCCCGCACGCCGCCCTCCGGCCCCGCACGCCGCCCTCCGGCCCCGCACGCCGCCCTCCGGCCCCGCACGCCCGCCCTCCGGCCCCGCTCCGCCCTTGCACCCCACTCGCCCGCGCTGGCGAACCCTCCAGGTCGGTGGGCATCCCCTGATGTGGAGGGTTGCCCCCTGAAAGTTTCAGGGGGCAACCCTCCAGTTGAGTGGGCCAGTTGTGCGCCCTGGGTCGGGGTCAGGCGGTGAACGGGTAGGTCAGGTCCCCGGCCGGTATGGCGTGGTGGCCGAGGGCCAGCGCCATCAGATTCGGGCCGTCGTACTCCGGATGGTGGATGCCGAATCCAGTGGCCTGCCGGAAGCCGAACCGCGGGTAGTACTCCGCGTGCCCGAGGACAACGGCAGCAGGCTCGTCGCGCTCATGTGCCGCCGCCAACGCGGCCCGGACGGCTGCCCCGCCGGCTCCTTGCCGCTGGTACGCCGGGAGCACAGCGACCGGGCCGAGTGACAGGACCGGTACGTCGCCGACGTGACAGTGGGTGAGGAGCGCGTACGCGATCGGCTCGTCGTCGGCCGTGGTCGCCACAAACGTCAGGCCGGGGATCCAGGCAACCGGGTCCGCTCGGAGTGCGTCGAGGTAGTCCACTTCGAACTGGCGGCCGAAGGCGTCACGGGTGATGTCGCGGAGCGGTTCGATGTCGGACGGACTCTCGACACGGGTGTTCCAGGTGATGGACAACGTGGTCCCTTTCGGAGGTTCAGCGGGTGAGTTGGATGACCGGATTCGCTGCCGGGCACGCGGCAGCGCGGCATGGCGCGGTCATCAACTCACCTCCTCCTCCGAAGTCCCGGCCAACTGTAGCCGGGTGTGAGGCGTCAATCATCCAGATTTGCGGGCCGGCACCGAGGGCCTCGCGATGCGTCCTGTCACGTAGTCCTGACGACTCCTACCACTCGACGACGAGCGGATCCTTGGACGGCGGGCCTGCCGGGATCCAGGTGTCGTCGACGAGCCGGTACGGATGCCAGCGACCATGCCGATCCAGGCGGAGCTGAGTGTCGGAGCCGATCGTCAACCGGTTGGCCGACGTGGTGACAGTCAGGTCCTCGTCCGCCGCAAGGAGCTCCGTCCGAGCACGGTTGAGCTCGGCGGCGTCCGGCGTCCAGGTGTGCTCCAGTACGTCGAGACCGGGCGCGCCGCCGTACCGCCAGGCTTGGATGCCGGGGGCAAGGTCCCGGCCGGCCGACTCGGTCAGCCGGGCGACGAGTTCGGGGAAGTCGGTCGCCAGGCGCACGGTGTCCTGCCAGTCGTCGAGCGGCAGTGGCTCGGTTGTGCTGTGCAGCAGCGCGTTCAGCATCGAACGCGCCCGGCGGGCGGCGTCGAGTACCAGCAGCTGAAGAACCTGAGGCCCGAGGCCGTCGGGTGGTTCGATACCCACAATCGCCAGCTCGTCGAGGCTGACCTTCGCGGGCAGCTCCGGCGGGTCGGGCAACTGGCCGGGCGCGCCGGCAAGTACGTCGGCGACGGAGACTCCGGTTTCAACGGGGCGAGACGACGAGGCCTGCAGCTCGTCGAGAAGCGCCTCGCGGGTGCGTCCGCGGAGGAGGAGCAGGACGAACGGGTCGGCGTCGAGCAGCCAGGCGACCTGGTAGCAGAGGGCGGCCGCATGCTGGCAGGGGAGCTCCCACGCGTCGCACGTGCAACTCGGGTCGAGGTCGCCGATGCCGGGGAGCAAGGCGACGCCCGCGTCCGAAGCGGCCTCGACCAGGTCGTGCGGCATCTCGCCGTCCAGCAGCGCAGCGATGTGACCGGCGCGCGCGGCCACCTGCTCGTGGAACCGCCGCCAGTCGTCCTCACTCAGCTCGTCGACCCGGACGACGGACTCGTAGGTGTCCTCGGGGGAGTAGACGGTCGCCGCGATCCGGCCAGGACTGATCGTGATCGTGCCGACCTGGCCCGAGTTCGCGTACCGCCGGCCCCTGCGGAGCTGGTCGGCGTCCAGTGACGTGTCTTCCAGCGCCTGCACCCACGCCTGGGCCCACCACGACCGGCCGCGCGTACTCCGCCGCTGCGCCGCGAACGCCGGGAACCCTTGCGCGTCACTCATCACGCACCTCCGGTGGAGCTGCTCAGGGTCGCCGTACCGCCACGGAGCTCGACGAGGTCCGCGAGCTCGGTGTCGGAGAGCTCGGTGAGCGCTGCCTCGCCACCGGTCAGGACCGCTTCGGCGAGCTCGCGTTTGCTGCTGAGCATCGCGGCGATCCGGTCCTCGATGGTGCCTTCGGCAATCAATCGGTGCACCTGCACCGGCCGGGTCTGCCCGATCCGGTAGGCACGGTCGGTCGCCTGGTCCTCGACGGCCGGATTCCACCAGCGGTCGTAGTGCACGACGTGGTCGGCCCGGGTCAGGTTGAGCCCGGTCCCGGCCGCCTTGAGGGACAGGAGGAAGACCGGCACCTCGCCGGCCTGGAACCGGTCGACCATCGCCTCGCGCTGGGCGACCGGCGTACCGCCGTGCAGCAGCTGGGTGGGGATGCCGTGCTCGGCCAGGTGCCGTTCGAGCAGGCGGGCCATCGCGACGTACTGCGTGAACACCAGCACCGCGCCGTCCTCGGCGACGATCGTGTCGAGGAGCTCGTCGAGCAGCTCGAGCTTGCCCGAGCGGCCGGTGAGCCGGGCGTCGTCGGGCTCCTTCAGGTACTGCGCGGGATGGTTGCAGATCTGTTTGAGGCCGGTGAGCAGCTTCACGATCAGCCCGCGACGCGCCATCCGGTCGCTCGAGCGGACCTCCGCCATGAGCTCACGGACCGTCGCCTCGTACAACACCACCTGCTCGCGGGTGAGCGAGACCGGCTGATCAGTCTCGGTCTTCGGCGGCAGCTCGGGTGCGATGCCTGGATCGGACTTCTTCCGCCGGAGCAGGAACGGGCGGACGAGTTTCGCGAGCCGGGCCGCGACCTCCTCGTCCTTGTCCGCCTCGATCGGTGCCGCCCACTGGCTCCGGAACGTTCCGAGCCGTCCGAGCAGCCCCGGCGTGGTCCAGTCGAGGATCGCCCACAACTCGGAGAGGTTGTTCTCGACCGGCGTACCGGTGAGCGCGACCCGCGCCTTCGACGGCACGGTCCGCAGCGCCTTCGCCGTACCGGACGACGGGTTCTTCACGTGCTGCGCCTCGTCGGCCACCACGAGCGCCCACGGATGATCAGCCAGTCGTACTGCGTCGCGGCGAAGCGTGCCGTACGTCGTGAGCACGAAGCCGTCCTGTGCTTCGTCGAGCGAACGGGACGTGCCGTGGAAGCGCCGGACCGGTGTGCCAGGCGCGAAGCGCTGGACCTCACGCTCCCAGTTGCCGAGCAGCGACGCCGGGCAGACGACCAGGGTCGGACCGGCCGTGTCTTCGGACTGCTGGCGGTGCAGGTGGAGGGAGATGAGCGTGATCGTCTTGCCGAGACCCATGTCGTCGGCGAGGCAGCCGCCGAGGCCGAGCGAGGTCATCCGGGAGAGCCAGCGCAGGCCGCGCAGCTGGTAGTCGCGGAGCGTGGCCTGCAGGCCGGGTGGGGCCTCGATCGGCTCGTCGGCGCGGTCGGGGTCGGCGATCCGGGCGCGGAGGTCGTCGAGCCACTTGGCCGGCGTGACGGTGACCTGCCGGCCGTCGATCTCGGTCGTGCCGGTGAGGGCCGCGCCGAGGGCGTCGATCGCGGTGACGGGTTTGAGGATCCGTTCGCGGGCCTTGCGGGCGAGCTCGGGATCGATGAGCATCCACTGGTCGCGGAGCCGGACCACTGGGCGGGTCGCTTCGGCGAGCTGGTCCAACTCCGCTTCGGTCAGCGGGTCGTCGCCGACGGCGACCTGCCACCGGAAGTCGAGGGTCTTGTCGCCCTGGAAGAAGCTGGGGAGGTCGCTCGGCGGCCCGTCGGCTGTGGTGATCGCCGCGCGGGCGGTCAGGGCACGCCCGAGACTCCGCGGCCAGTGCAGCTCGACTCCGGCGGCCGCGAGTCGCTGGGCCGCGCCGGCGAGCAGTCCGGCGACTTCCTCGTCCGACAGGTCCATGCGGCTCGGTACGGCGGAGTCGAGGAGCTGTCCGAGCGGCGACCAGACGCGGGCCGCGCGGCGGATCGCGAGGGTCGCGTCGAGGCGGGCGCGCGGTCCGAAGCCGGGGACGTCGTCGGTCCAGACGTCGTACGCGTCCCGGACCAGGGTCGGATCCTTCAGACTGTGTAGTTGCACTACGGCGCTGAGGGCGAGCGAGTCGGCGAGTTCGATCCGCAGCGAGATGCGGACGCCGGTGTCCAGACCCGCGGACACCTCGTCGGCCCAGGTCCGTAGACGGTCGGCGCGCTGCGGCGCGGCGGCGGTGAAGAGGTTGGTCCGGTGAGCCTTCGCCGCGGCCGGGGACCGAGGCATACCGTCGGCCACCGCGTCCAGGAACTCCCGCAGCAGGTCCTCGGCCACCGGCATCCGCAGTTCGTCACCGGGCTGGTGTGGTCCTGCGAGAGGCAGCGCGCGAGCGGTCGGCGGCATGGCTTCGGCGAGGTCGAGGATGCCGGTGACGTCGGCGGGGTCCAGCGGGCCGACCCGCCAGGCGTCGTGGCCGTCCGGGCTGACCCCGGGCAGGAGCTTGCCGCGAGCAACCAGCTGGAGCGCCACCAGCGAGGCCCCGCCCCAAAAGGCGGCCGACGGATGCGACTCCGCCGCCCGACGCATCCGCCCAAGCACCGGAACAGCATCCGCAACTGCCATCTCAACCCCGCGAACGCGGCGCACCCGCACCCCGTCAGCCGACCGAGCCGCGGTCGACTGAGCTGCGGTCGACTGAGCTGCGGTCGACTGGGCCTCGGCCCGAGACGCTGCCGTGGAGGCGGCGACCTGCTGCGCACCCGGTTGGTCGGTGGATGGGTCGCCGAGGATCAGGTCGAGGTCGACCTGATCGCCGACTCCGAGGGGGAGTGGCCCGCCGGCCGGGTCCCAGAACGCGACCCGGCCTGCGCGTGGTGGATCGGCCGGGCGGAAGACGACCGCGTATCCGGACAGCTCGTGCCCCGTGCCCTGCAACCCGACAACCTCCACCTCGATCGGAACAACAACGACAATTTTCAGACCGGAACAGCCTCGGCGGCTCCGGGCTGGTCGAACTGGGTCCTGTACAGCTCCTCGTACCGCCCGCCGGCCGCCAGCAGCTCCGTGTGCCGCCCGCGCTCCACGATCCGGCCGTCCTCGATCACGAGGATCTGGTCGGCGGCCCGGATCGTCGACAGGCGGTGCGCGATGACGACCGCCGTACGTCCCGCCAACGCCTCCGTCAGCGCGGCCTGCACCGCGGCTTCGTTGGTCGAGTCCAGGGCGGCGGTCGCCTCGTCGAGGATCACGACCCGGGGCTGCGCGAGCAGCAACCGCGCGATCGTCAGCCGCTGCCGCTCACCACCCGACAACCGGTAGCCACGCTCGCCCACGACAGTGTCCAGCTGATCCGGCAACGACCGGATCAGGTCGCCCAGCCGCGCCCGCTCCAACGCGTCCCACAGATCGGCCTCCGTGGCCTCGGGACGTGCGAGCAGCAGGTTCTCCCGGATGGAGTCGTGGAACAGGTGCCCGTCCTGCGTCACCATGCCGAGCGTCTCCCGCAACGACTCCGCGGACACATCGCGGACATCGACCCCGGCGAGACTCACCGCCCCGGCGTCCACGTCGTACAACCGCGGGATCAGCTGCGCGATCGTCGACTTCCCGGCGCCGGACGACCCGACGAGCGCGACCATCTGACCGGGCTCGGCGCGGAACGAGATGTCGTGCAGCACCTCGACGCCGCCGCGCGTGTCCAGCTTCGCGACCTCTTCGAGCGACGCCAGTGACACCTTGTCAGCCGAGGGATACGCGAACCTCACCTTGTCGAACTCCACCGCAACAGGACCTTCAGGCACCCGGCCGGCCTCGGGCTTGTCCTTGATGAGCGGCTCCAGATCGAGCACCTCGAAGACGCGCTCGAAGCTCACCAACGCGGTCATCACCTCGAGCCGCGCGCTCGCGAGCGCGGTGAGCGGCGAGTACAACCGGGTCAGCAGCAACGCCATCGACACCACAGCACCCGCGTCCAGCTGATCGCGCAGCGCGTAGAACCCGCCCAACCCGTACACGACGGCCAGCGCCAGCGCCGAGACCAGCGTCAGCGAGGTCACGAAGATCCACTGCACCATCGCCGTCCGCACGCCGATGTCCCGCACCCGCCGGGCCCGGATCGCGAACTCGGCCGACTCGCGCACCGGCCGCCCGAACAGCTTCACCAGCGTCGCACCGGGCGCCGAGAACCGCTCGGTCATCTGCGTGCTCATGGTGGCGTTGTAGTTCGCGGCTTCCCGCTGCAGTCCGGCCAGTCTGGCCCCGATCCGGCGTGCGGGTATGACGAACACGGGGAGGATGACCAGCGCGAGCAGCGTGATCTGCCACGAGACCCGCAGCATCACGACCAGCGTCAGCACGAGCATCACCAGGTTGCTGACGACACCGGACAACGTGTCACTGAACGCGCGCTGCGCCCCGATCACGTCGTTGTTCAGCCGGGAGACCAGTGCGCCGGTGCGCGTGCGGGTGAAGAACGCGATCGGCATCCGCTGGATGTGGTCGAACACGGCGGTCCGCAGATCGAGGATCAGCCCCTCGCCGATACTGGCGGACAGCCAGCGGGTGAGCATGCTCATCCCGGCCTCGGCGACCGCGATGGCCGCGATCAGCAAGGACAGTTGCAGGACGACGCTGACCGCCTTGCCGCCGACGATCGCGTCGACCACACGACCGGCCAGCACGGGAGTCGCCACCGCCAGGACCGCCGCGCCGATGCTGAGCACCAGGAAGGCGATCAGGTACCGCCGGTGCGGCCGGGCGAACGCGAGGATCCGGCGCAGGGTGGCACGGGAGAACGGTCTCTTGTCGTCTTGGGCGTGCATCGCGTGGTACAGCGAGTTCCACGCGGTCATTTCCATGCTCACGGCTGGGCTCCGGTCGATCGATCGGTCGGGGACGTCGATGATTCCGCAGACCACCGACAGAAACCGACGCTAGAACCTCTACGGAACTTGAGGTCAACTGCGTACGCTGTACGAAGAATACCCGCTAGGGAAGAATCCCGCACATGAACCAGGAGCACAGCGGCAGCGGCGACCCGGCGAAGAGCCTCGAGCTGCTGTGGCGACGGCGGCCGCAGCCGACCCGCGGACCGAAGCCGGCGCTGACCGTCGACGGGATCGTCGCGGCCGCCCGGAAGGTGGCGGACGCCGAGGGCTTGAGCGCGATGTCGATGCGCCGGGTCGCCGACGAGCTCGGCGTCGGGGCGATGACGCTGTACCGCTACTTCCCGGGTAAGGGTGAGCTGCTCGACGTCATGCTCGACCGCGTGTACGGCGAGCTGCCGCGGCGCGTCGTACGGGGGGACTGGCGAGCGCGGCTCGAGGAGGTTGCCCGTGAGAACCGGGAGCTGTACCTACGGCACCCGTGGCTGCTCCAGATCGCGATCAGCCGTCCGCCGCTCGGCCCGAACGTGATGGCGAAGTACGAATGGGAGCTGACCGCCGTCGAGGGCATCGGCCTGACCGATATCGAGATGGACGCGACCGTCGCCCTGGTCAACGGCTACGTGCACGGCGCCGTCCGGACAGCGGTCGAGGCGCGCCAGGTGATCCAGCGGTCGGGGATGACGGACAAGGAGTGGTGGCTGGCGCACGTGCCGCACCTGGACCGGATCGGCGACCTGGAGAAGTTCCCGCTCTCGGCCCGGGTCGGGACCGCGGTCGGGAATGAGTTCGACGCCTCCTACGACTCCGAACATGCTTTCGAGTACGGTCTCGAACGGCTGCTGGACGGCGTGTCCGCGCTGGTGGCGAACCGGTCTGCGCCACAAGGGTGAATTCAGTTGTGAGTGAGTACTCACTCAGTTACCTTTGAGCGGTGTCACCGAGAGCAACACCACTGCCTCCCGAGGAGCGCCGCGCGGCCATCGTCGCGGCGGCCCTGCCGTTGCTGGAGGAGTTCGGTCCGGATGTCAGCACCAAACAGATCGCCGAGGCGGCCGGCATCGCGGAGGGCACGATCTTCCGCGCCTTCGGCAGCAAGGACGCGCTGATCAACGCCGCGATGCTGACCGCGATGGACACCACCGATCTGGTGAAGTCCCTCGAAGAGGTCGACCGGTCGTTGCCGCTGCGGGAGCGGACGATCGCGGCCGTCGAGATCGGGCAGCGGCGGCTGCGCAGTGTGTTCCGGCTGATGTTCTCGATGCGGCTGCGGCAGCCTCCGGACTTCAAGCAGCATCCACTGCACGCGGAGCGCCGCAAGCGGCAGTCCGACCTGTCCAACGAGGCGTTCGCGGACCTGCTGCGCCCGGACGCGGACCAGTTGCGCCTGCCACCGGAGGAGGTGGTCCGGATGATCCACCTGATCACCTTCTCGGCGACCCACCCACTGATTTCCGGCGGCCACGTGCTGACCGCCGAGGAGATCGTCGACTTCGCCTTCGACGGTCTCCGCAAGCACCACACCGGTCAGCCACCGGCCTCCGAGGACGTCGCCGCATTCGCGCTCGGCGGCGCCCGTCGTCACGACTCTGGGGATGATTGATGTTACTTCGCGTCTTGCGTACGCACCTGCGTCCGTACGTGGGAAACCTGCTCCTGGTGGTCGTCCTGCAACTGATCGGGACGATCGCCTCCCTCTACCTGCCCAGCCTGAACGCCGGCATCATCGACAACGGCGTGGCCAAGGGCGACACCGGCTACATCATGAGCACCGGCGGCTGGATGCTCGCCGTCAGCCTCGTGCAGATCGCCTGCACGATCACCGCGGTGTACTTCGGTGCGAAGACGGCCGCCCTGTTCGGACGCGACGTCCGCGCGGCCGTGTTCCACCGGGTGGGGGAGTTCTCCGCCCGTGAGGTCAACCAGTTCGGCGCGCCGACGCTGATCTCCCGCAGTACCAACGACGTCCAGCAGATCCAGATGCTGGTCGTGATGACGACCACCATGCTGGTCGCGGCGCCGATCACGATGGTCGGCGGCGTCATCATGGCGGTCCGCGAGGACGTCGGGCTGTCGTGGCTGGTCGCGGTCGCCGTACCGCTGCTGGCCGCCTGTGTCGGCCTGATCGCCAGCCGGATGGTGCCGCAGTTCCAGAAGATGCAGAAGAACATCGACGGCGTGAACCGGGTCCTGCGGGAGCAGATCGCCGGGATCCGGGTGGTGCGGGCGTTCGTCCGCGAGCCGCACGAGGTCGAGCGGTTCGGCGAGGCGAACCGGGACCTGACCGACACCGCGATCCGGGCGGGCCGGCTGATGGCGCTGGTGTTCCCGACCGTGATGCTGATCCTGAACGTGTCGAGTGTGGCGGTGCTGTGGTTCGGCGCCTCCCGGGTCGAGAACGGGACGATGGAGGTCGGCGCGCTGACCGCGTTCCTGAGCTACCTGATCCAGATCCTGTTCTCGGTGATGATGGGCGTGTTCGTGATGATCATGGTGCCGCGCGCCTCGGTCTGCGCGGAGCGGATCTCCGAGGTCCTCGGCACGGAGTCGTCGGTACGGCGGCCGGTCACGCCGATCACGAGCTTCACGGGGCGCGGGCAGCTCGTGTTCGAGCACGCGTCCTTCAAGTACCCGGGCGCCGCCGAGCCGGTACTGCGGGGCGTCAGTTTCGTCGCGTCGCCGGGTCAGACCACCGCGATCATCGGCAGCACCGGTGCCGGTAAGACGACGCTGCTCTCGCTGATACCGCGGCTGGTCGACGCGACCGAAGGGCGGGTGCTCGTCGACGGGATCGACGTCCGCGAGATCGAGCCCGAGGCGCTGTGGGAGCGGATCGGTCTGGTGCCGCAGCGTCCGTACCTGTTCTCCGGGACGGTGGCGAGCAACCTGCGGTACGGCAACCCGGACGCGACCGACGAAGAACTCTGGAAAGCCCTCGAGATTGCCCAGGGCAAGGACTTCGTCGAGGCGATGCCCGAGGGCCTGAACGCACCGATCGCACAGGGCGGCACGAACGTGTCCGGCGGTCAGCGGCAGCGGCTCGCGATCGCGCGGGCGCTGGTCCGCAAACCGGAGATCTACCTGTTCGACGACTCGTTCTCGGCGCTCGACCTGTCGACGGACGCCCGGCTGCGGGCCGCACTGCGCCCGGTCACCCGGGAGGCGTGCGTGGTGGTCGTCGCGCAGCGGGTCTCGACGATCATCGACGCCGACCAGATCCTCGTGCTCGAGGACGGCGCGATCGTCGGCAAGGGAACCCATCAGGAGTTGCTCGACACGTGCCCGACGTACGTCGAGATCGTCGAGTCGCAGCGTTCCGCGGAGGAGGCAGCGTGAGCGAGGAACAACAGCCGGCCTCCGGCGGCACGACGGTGAAGGCGACCGAGCGGCCGACCGGCGGACGCGGGTTCGGGCCTCCGGGAGGTATCCCGGGGGACAAGTCGATGAACTTTCTGCCGTCGGCCAAGCGGTTGCTGCGGCGGCTGCGGCCGCACCGGGTCCAGCTGTCGCTGGTCATCCTGCTCGCGGTCGGCAGTGTCGGGTTGTCGGTGCTCGGCCCGAAGATCCTCGGTCGTGCGACCGACATCATCTTCTCCGGCGCGATCGGCAAACAGCTGCCGAGTGGTCTGAGCAAGGAGCAGGTCGTCGAGCAGACCCGTGCGTCCGGCAACGGCCGGCTGGCGGACCTGCTGCAGGGAATCGACCTGATTCCCGGCGTCGGGATCGACTTCGATGCCCTGCGCAACGTCCTGCTGCTGGTCCTGGTGCTGTACGTCGGCGCGTTCTTCCTGTCCTGGGCGCAGGGGTACATCCTGAACGGCATCGTCCAGCGGACCGTCCTGGACCTGCGGGCCGAGGTCGAGGACAAGCTGAACAGGCTGCCGCTGAGCTACTTCGACGGTGCGCCGCGCGGTGAGCTGCTCAGCCGGGTGACGAACGACATCGACAACATCTCGACCAGCCTGCAGCAGACCCTGAGCCAGCTGCTCACCTCGCTGCTGACGGTCATCGGAGTGGTCACGATGATGTTCGTGATCTCCCCGCTGCTGGCGCTGATCGCACTGATCACCATCCCGATCTCGATGGTGCTGACGGCCGTGATCGCGAAGCGCTCGCAGGCGCGGTTCGTCGCGCAGTGGCGGCATACCGGCGCCTTGAACGGTCAGATCGAGGAGGCGTTCACCGGGCACGAGCTGGTGAAGGTCTTCGGGCGGCAGAAGGAGATCGAGGCGAGCTTCGCGGAGAAGAACGAGGAGCTGTACAAGGCCGCGTTCGGGGCGCAGTTCATCTCCGGCCTGATCATGCCGCTGATGATGTTCATCGGAAACGTGAACTACGTGGTCATCGCGGTCGTCGGTGGTCTGCGGGTCGCGTCCGGAACGATGTCGCTGGGCGACGTGCAGGCGTTCATCCAGTACTCGCGGCAGTTCACCCAGCCGCTGACCCAGGTGGCATCGATGGCGAACCTGCTGCAGTCGGGTGTCGCGTCGGCCGAGCGGGTGTTCGAGGTACTGGACGCCGAGGAGCAGGTGCCGGACGACGCGTCGCCGGTGAAGGTGACCGACTCGCGTGGACGGGTCGAGTTCGAGCACGTGTCGTTCTCGTACGACCCGGACAAGCCGCTGATCACCGACCTGAGCCTGGTCGCGGAACCCGGTCAGACGGTCGCGATCGTCGGTCCGACCGGCGCCGGGAAGACCACACTGGTCAACCTGATCATGCGGTTCTACGAGCTGAACGCCGGACGGATCACGCTCGACGGTGTGGACATCACCGAGCTCACCCGGCACGACCTGCGCTCGCGGATCGGCATGGTGCTCCAGGACACCTGGCTGTTCGGCGGCACGATCCGCGACAACCTCCTGTACGGCAACCTGGACGCCACCGAGGAGGACATGCTGGCGGCGGCCACGGCGACGTACGTCGACCGCTTCGTGCACAGCCTGCCCGACGGCTACGACACGGTGATCGACGAGGAAGGCAGCAACGTCAGCGCCGGTGAGAAGCAGCTGCTCACCATCGCCCGCGCGTTCCTGGCGGACCCGCAGTTGCTGATCCTGGACGAGGCGACGAGCTCGGTCGACACCCGCACGGAGGTCCTGGTGCAGCGCGCCATGGCCGCTCTGCGGTGGGACCGCACCAGCTTCGTCATCGCGCACCGCCTGTCGACCATCCGCGACGCCGACCTGATCCTGGTCATGGAGGACGGCGCCATCGTCGAACAGGGCAACCACAACGAGCTCCTCGCCCTGGACGGCGCCTACTCCCGCCTCTACAACGCGCAGTTCAGCGGCGCGATCGTCGACATCGACGAGGAAGCGGCGGCCATCGCACCCCCGGTCGCCGCCCCGGCCGGCCGGCCGATGGCCCGCTGACCCGACCGCGGGGCGCCACCTGAAGCGGGTGGCGCCCCGCGGGGTCAGTTCTTCACCAGATCGGGGCGTACGGCGAGCAGCACGCCGAGCGTCGCGTACCCGATCAGCAGGTGACCGCCGCCGACCCAGCGGGCGACGGCGTCGCCGAGCAGGATGGACGCGGGCACGGTGACGACAGCCCAGCTCTCGGCGACCAGAGGCCACCACCGCAGGGCACCGCGCCAGCGACCGGCCACGGCGAGCTTGATCGCGATCACCATCATGCCGAGCATCGACAGCGGCCAGCAGATGTCCATCACCAGCAGCCAGGTCGCGTCCTGCAGATTCGACGGTAGTACGCCGTGCAGGAGCGACCAGAGGCTCGCGATGCCCAGGATCACCCCTTCCACCTTGAGCAGGATGGTGGACGATCCCGTCGCGCGGGTCCTGAACTGCACGGTCAGCAGGCAGAACACTCCGAGCTGGAACGCCAGCCCGGTCAGGTCCCCGATCCGCTCGGGGACTCCTTCGTTCACGGTGCTGAACGCGAAGATGCTCGCCGCCCAGGCCAGCGTGCCGGCGGTGAGCCCGAGACCGAGCCGCCGGATCGTGCGCTCCGCCGGACCGATCGCGGCCCCGACCGGTGGGGCGACGTCGGTGCGTGCCCTGGCAGGTGTGGTTGTCATTACGGTTCCTCCCCCTGAGGTATGTCGTGCAACGAGCTTCTTCGGCGAGGTGACCCGGAAGGCAGGGCCTGGCGTCCCGCGCGGTGTCCCGATGCGAGACGGGACAGTTGACCCGCGACGACGGGACACACTCTGGGTGACAATGCAGCGGTGGGGGAGGAGACAAAGAGGGGATGGTGGCCGGCTGCACTCGGGGCAGCCGCGCTGCTGCTGACCGCTGTGACCATTCTTTTGGACCTTCGCAACGGCGCAGGCGCACCGCCGGCCGCGGAGTTGGACCAGGGCTGGACCTCGGCGCTGTCCGGTCTCGCGCAGGTTGTGCCGGGCGTCCTGCTCCTGCACCGTCTTCGGCGGCACCCGATCGCGTGGATCCTGACCGGGTCCGGTCTGCTGTGGATCGTCGACGGGTTCGCATCGAGCTGGGCGACGTACGCGATCTACACGTCTCCAGGGCTGCCCGGAGCGTCGGCGGCGTACTGGTTCTACTCCCGGGTCGGCGCGTTCCTCCTGCTCGGGTTGCCGCTGCTCATCCTGCTCTTCCCGGACGGCAAGCTGGTCACGGCGAAGTGGTGGCGGTGGCTCTCGATCGCCAGCCTGACCCTGACGCTCCTGCTTCCGGTCCTGTTGCTGGTCGCACCCATGGACGTCATGCAGCGCTATCACAGTGCCGAACTCCCGCCGGAGGTCGCGAGCCTGGCACTCGACCCGTTCAGCATCGACCTGCGGTACGGCGTCTGGGCGGCACTGCTCCGGGTCGCCTACGCCGGCGTGATCGTCAGCCTGGTCGTGCCGTTCGCGGTGGCAGTTCATCGCTACCGCGCGGCGTCCCGGGAGAGCAGAGCGCAGCTGCGCTGGCTGATGTGGGCGGCGCTGGTCGACCTGATCCTGCTGAGCGTCCCATTCGAGAACCCGCCCGCCGTACCGGCGATCATGTTCGGCCTGGCGATCGCACTCACGTCGGCCGCGATCGTCGTCGCCGTCGCCAAGCACCGCCTGTACGACGTCGACCGGTTGCTCTCGGCCACCTTCCTGTACGGCGTACTCGCCGCGCTCGTGGTGGGCATCGACCTGGCCGTGTTCGCGATCGCCGGCGGGGTGCTCGGCGAGCGGGACGCGGCGCTGGTCGCGATCGCGGTCGTCGCCGTCGTCTACGCGCCGCTGCGGAGCCGGCTGTGGCGTTGGGTACGGCGCCTCGTCCGCGGTTCTCGTGACGATCCGTACGCGACCATGTCCACGCTCGCCGAGCGGCTCGAGTCGGCCGCGGACCCGGACGAGCAGCTTCGCGCGGTCGCTCGCACGGTGGCCGAGGCCTTCCGGCTGCCGTACGTCCGGGTGGAGATCGAGCGTTCCGGCGGCGGTCTGGCGATCGTCGAGCACGGGCGGGACTCGGGTCCGACGCATGCGTTGCCGGTCGGTTACCGCGGTGAGCCGGTCGGCCGGCTGGTGTTCTGCCCAGGCGACGGAACGGCGTTGTCGGAGCGGGACCAACGGCTACTGGGCGATCTCGTCCGGCAGGCGGCCGCGGCCGCGCGGGCCAGCGAGCTGAGCACGGAGTTGCAGCGGGGCCGTAGCCGGTTGGTCGCCGCTCGCGAGGAGGAACGGCGGCGGATCCGCCGGGATCTGCACGACGGTCTCGGTCCGAGCCTGGGTGCCGTGGCGTTGCGGATCGAGACCGCCCGGAACCTCGCGGTCTCAGCTCCGGAGGAGGCGGATCGGATGCTGGCGCAGGCGACGACCGACATGGCCGCCGCGGTCGCCGACGTACGGAGGCTGGTTCACGACCTCCGACCGCCGGCCCTGGACGAGCTCGGCCTGGTGCGGGCGATCGAGCAACAGGCCGAGCCTTTCCGTCTCGCGGGGCTGGCCGTCTCCGTCAAGGCCGTCTCCGTCGACGCCCTCTCTGTTGACGCCGTGTCTGTTGACGCCGGCGCCTTCGGCCCGTTGCCGGCCGGCGTGGAGGTCGCGGCGTACCGGATCGCGTCGGAGGCGTTGACGAACGTCGCCCGGCATGCCGCGGCGAGCCGGTGCGACATCGTCCTGCGCGTTGACGAGGCCGCCCTGCAGCTGTCGGTGGCCGATGACGGGATCGGGATCGGAGCGGAGGTCGCCGCGGGCGTGGGCATGGTGTCGGTCCGCGAGCGTGTTGCCGAACTCGGAGGAGTCTGTAGTGTCACGTGTCCACCGGGCGGCGGCACCGTCGTACAGGTGAGCTTGCCGCTCGACGCTGTACCGGAGGTTGTTCGTGGATGAGCCCGTGCGGGTGCTGCTGGCCGACGATCACCCCGTCTACCGCGACGGGCTCGCCGCGCTGCTCGGGTCGCTGGCCGGCGTCGAGGTCGTCGGTACGGCGGCCGACGGTGTCGAGGCCGTGGACCGGGCCAGGGAGTTGCAGCCGGATGTCGTGGTGATGGACGTGCAGATGCCGCGGCTGGACGGCATCGAGGCGACGCGGGCGATCACCGCGGACAGTCCGCACATCGGCGTCGTCGTGCTCACGATGGCCGAGGCGGACCAGACGCTGTTCGCGGCGATGCGGGCCGGTGCTCGTGGCTACCTGCTGAAGGGCGCGAACCAGGGCGAGATCGTGCGCGCGATCACCGCGGTCGCTCGCGGAGAGGCGATCTTCGGCCCGGCGATCGCCCGCCGGGTAGCGGAGTTCTTCGCGGCCGCGCCGACTGCGGCTCCCGGCAGCCCGTTCCCGCAGCTCACCGCCCGGGAGCACGAGATCCTCGCGTTGGTGGCCGCCGGGCGGTCCAACGCCCAGATCGCCACCGAGCTGTACCTGTCCCCGAAGACCGTCCGGAACAACGTCTCGAACATTTTCACCAAACTCCACGTCGCCGACCGGGCCGAAGCCATCATCCGCGCCCGCGAAGCCGGCCTCGGCCGCTGAGCGGTCAGCCCGCGGCGGACTGAGTACGCCGGGCGTAGGCGCGGGCGGCGCGGACGCGGTCGCCGCAGCGGGTGGAGCACCAGTGGCGGCGGCCGTGGCGGAGGAGGTAGCGGTTGCAGGGCGTGGCGTCGCAGGCAGTGAGGGTTTCGGCTTCCTCGCTGGTGAGGAGGTCGGCGGCGCTGGCGGAGATGGTCGCGAGCGCGTGCTCGAGGATCTGATTCGTGGGGCAGGGCGTCGCGCGGTAGGGACCGTTGGCGTCCCAGCGAAGCAGGGCTGCGGTCGGGACACTGGTCAACGCGCTGTTCAGGGCGTCCACGGCCGCGGGTAGGGCAGGGGCGGCGGCGATCCGGGCGGCGAACAGCGAGCGGACGTGTTCACGGAGGGCGCGGAGCTGGGTCGCGCACATCTCCTGGACGTCTGCGTTCTCGGGCGCGAGGTTGTGGGCCGTCAGCCAGCGGTTGACCGCAGGCGGCGTACCCAGGAGGTCGACGTACTGACCGCCGGGGAGGGCGATGGCGGTGTTCGCGAAGTCCAGTGCGAGGTGAGCGTCGGCGCCGGGCGCGGGCGGCAGTGGTGGCTCGGCGATCTCCTGCATGTCTCTCATGGTACCGGTTGCGAATATCCGTGAGAACGATCTACCGTTCTCACGGATCAACGGCTCTCTATCCGTGAGGTGTTCATGAAGCTGACGGCGTTGCTGGTGTGCGTGTTCGGGGTGACCACGGGCGAGTTCGTGGTGGCCGGGATCCTGCCGGCGGTGGCGGGGGATCTGGGGGTGTCGATCCCGGCGGCGGGGCTGCTCGTCACGGCGTACGCGCTCGGGATGATCGTCGGCGGGCCGGTGCTGACGGCGATGACCGCCAGCCGGCCGCGCAAGCCGCTCGTGCTCGGCCTGCTGGTGGTGGCGGTGATCGGCAACCTGCTGTCCGCGGTCGCTCCCGGGTACGGCGTTCTGTTCGCCGCGCGGATCGTCACCGCGCTGGTGACGTCGACGTTCTTCGCGAACGCGATCGTGATCGCGACGGCCTCCGCGCCGCCGGACAAGAAGGCCTCGACCGTCGCGAAACTCGCCTTCGGCATGAACCTCGCGATGATCCTCGGCGCACCGCTGGGCACGTGGATCGGCGAGGCGTTCGGCTGGCGGGCGACGTTCGCGGCGATCACGGCGTGCTGCCTCACCGGCCTGCTCCTGGTCGCGCGCTGCGTGCCCGGCGATCAGCCGGGCGTCCGCGGCCGGGCGCTCGGGGAGTTCACCGTGTTCCGCGATCGCCGGCTCATGCTCGCGATCGCGATCACCGCGGTCGCCAACATCGGCGTCCTGATGGTGTTCACGTACCTGTCGCCGCTGCTCACCGCAGCAGCGTCGTTCCCCGCCGCGGCCGTGGCGCCGATGCTCCTCGTGTACGGCGTCGGCGCGACGATCGGCAACCTGGTCGGCGGGCGGCTGGCGGACCGCGCGCTGCTCCCGTCCCAGCTCGGCGCGCTGGCGCTGCTCGTCGTACTGTTTCTCGCGCTCCGGCTGAGCCCGAGCACGATCGTCACCGGCGGACTCGTGTTCGCCCTCGGAGCGGTCGGCTTCTCCGTGATCCCGGGGATGCAGGCCCGCGTCCTGACCACCGCCGCCGCGGCACCCACGCTGGCGATCGCCGTCAACGCGTCGGCGTACCAGGTCGCGGCCGCGTTCGCGGGCTGGCTCGGCGGGCGGGTCGTCGCCGGGCCGGGCCTGCCCGCGATCTACGTGGCCGCCGCGGCCACCACGATCTGCGGTCTCGCCCTGACCGCGCTAGCGCGCGAGGCGGCGGATCGCGAGCTCGGCGAGCAGGGCTGAGGCGTCCGGCAGGACCGAGTCGTCGAAGTTCGCCAAGGGGGAGTGGTTGTCGGGTGCGGCGTCGGGGTCGTCCGACGCGCAGGCGCTCAGGTTGAGGTACACGCCGGGCACCTCGTTGAGGACGTACGACATGTCCTCCGCACCGCACCGCGGGTTCGGACGCCGGCGGAACCGGTCGGCCCCGAACAGCTCGACGATCGTCTCGCGGGCGAACTCGTACTCCGCGTCGTCGTTGACCGTCACCGGGTACCCGATCTGGTACTCCGCCTCGACCTGCAACCCGTGCGCCGTCGCGAGGCTCTCGACGAGCTGGATCGACGCCTTCTGCACCTTCGCCCGGGTCTCCTCCGAGAACGTCCGCACGGTCGCGTCGAAGAACGCGTCGTCCGGGATGATGTTCTCCTTCGTGCCGCCCGCGATCCGCCCGACGGTGATCACGACCGGGTCGAACACGTCGACCTGCCGCGTGACCATCGTCTGCAGCGCCGTCACCATCTCGCACAGCACCGGGATCGGGTCCTTGCCGCGGTACGGCGTCGACCCGTGCGTACCCTCGCCGATCACCCGCACGTGCAGCTGGTCCGCCGCGGCCATGAACGACCCGGGCTTGCTGCTCCACATCCCCAGCGGCTCCGACGACGACCCGACGTGCAGCCCGTACGCCGCATCCGCGCGCCGCCCGGCCGCGTCGAGCACCCCTTCGCGGATCATGATCGGCGCGCCGCCGGACGTCTCCTCGCCCGGCTGGAACATGAACACCACGTCACCCGGAAGCTCGTCCTTCACCGCACACAGCACCTTCGCGGCGCCGACGAGCCCGGCGACATGCAGGTCGTGGCCGCATGCGTGCATCATGCCGGGATGCTGCGACTTGAACGGCACGTCGGTGCGCTCGGCCACCGGTAGGGCGTCCATGTCACCGCGTAGCAGTACGACAGGACCTGGTCCGCCACCGCCTCGCAGTACGGCGGTGACCGACGACAGGTCCTTGCCGAGCGAGATCTCCAGCGGCAGCCCCGCGAGCGCGTCGATGACCAGCTCCTGCGTCTTGGGCAGGTCCAGGTCGTACTCCGGCACGCGGTGCAGCGCCCGGCGCAGCGTGACGATCTCCTCGCGGAACTGCTCCGCCAGCTCCCTCGTGCGGCTCATGCCTTCGGGCCCAGGTCGAGGGCGGCCATCACCCGTTGCGCGCTGCCGCCCAGCTCGAGCAGCTCGACGAGATCCAGCCACTTCTCCGGGTCCTTGATCTCGCGGGGCAGCGTCGCGTCGTACGTCCCGACCGGTGCGTCCTTCGCCACCGCGACCACCTTCGGCGCCACGTCGAGATAGTCGCCCGCGGCCAGGATCTTCTTCTTCACCCCGGGCGCCATCGGCGTCGCCGGATCGGCGGCCGCGGCGCGGATCGCGTCCAGGTCGCCGTACGCCGTGACGAGCGCGGCGGCGGTCTTCTCACCGATGCCCTTGACCCCGGGCAGTCCGTCGGACGCGTCACCACGGAGCGTGGCGAAGTCGGCGTACCGCTGAGCGGGCACCTCGTACTTCGCGAGCAGCGCCTTCTCGTCGTACACGTCGGCCCGGCCGACCCCGCGGGCGGCGGTGTAGACGATCCGGATGCCGCGGCTGTCGTCGATGAGCTGGAACAGGTCCCGGTCACCGGTGACGATGTCGACCGGCATCGTCGCCTGGTGCGACAAGGTGCCGATCACGTCGTCGGCCTCGTGGTCCGGGGCGCCGACGACGGTGATCCCGATCGCCTCCAGGCAGGCCCGGATGTACGGCACCTGGACCTCCAGCCGGTCCGGTACGTCCTCGACCTGCTCGCCCTTGGGCGTCACGAACTCGACCCGCTGCGCCTTGTACGACGGGATCAGCGCGACCCGCCAGGACGGCCGCCAGTTGTCGTCCCAGCAGGCGACCAGGTGGGTCGGCTTGTGGTTCTCCGCCAGGCGCGCGATGAAGTCGAGCAGCCCGCGGATCGCGTTGGTCGGCGTACCGTCGGCCGCCTTCATCGTGTCGGGTACGCCGAAGAACGCACGGAAGTACAACGACGCGGTGTCGAGCAGCATCAGGCGCTGTCCAGTCTCAGCCATGGGGAGATGCTTTCATGCCGGGCGCTCGCGGCAGTAGGGTCTCCAGGATGGAGGACCTGGACCGCAAGATCGTCGGGCTGCTCGCGACCGACGGCAGGATGAGTTTCACCGACCTGGGCAAGGCGACCGGCCTGTCCACCTCGGCGGTACACCAGCGGGTGAAACGCCTCGAGCAGCGCGGCATCATCCAGGGGTACGCCGCCACCGTCGACCACACCGCACTGGATCTGCCGCTGACCGCGCTGATCTCGATCCGGCCGATCGACCCGTCCCAGCCGGACGACTCGCCGGAGCGGCTCCGCGACGTCCGCGAGATCGAGTCCTGCTACTCGGTCGCCGGCGACTCCAGCTACGTCCTCGTCGTCCGGGTCGCCTCGCCGGCCGCGCTGGAGAACCTGCTCGCGATCATCCGCGCCCGGGCGAACGTCTCCACCACCACGACGATCGTGCTCAGCACGCCGTACGAACGCCGGCCGCCGGCGCTGTGAAGGTCCTCCTCACCGATCTTTTCAGCACGTTGATCTCGGGCGGCGACGCCGAGCGGGATGCGGTGAACGCGCGGATGGGCGCGATCCTCGGCGTGGACGGGGTGGCGTTCCAGCGGGCCTTCGACGCGTCGTCGTACGAGCGGTTCATCGGGGCATACGGCGACCTGCCGAACACGCTCCGGGTGATCGCGGAGCGCTGCGGCGGCGCACCGACCGACGAACAGGTGCAGGAGGCAACCAGCCTGCGCCGGGCCCTCGCGCAACGCCTCCTAGGCGCCGCGCCGGCCGCGACCCTGGACACACTGGCCGCGTTCAAGGCGGCAGGTTGGCGGATCGGCCTGGTCAGCAACATCACCGCCGAAACCCAGCTCCAGTGGCCCGGAAGCCCCCTGTCCAAGTACTTCGACGCAACGGCCTTCTCCGCCGAGGTAGGCGCCGCCAAGCCCGAGCCTGCCATCTACCTCCACACCTGCACCGCCCTCGACGCCGCTCCTACCGACTGCCTCTACATAGGCGACGGCAACGACAACGAACTCCCAGCCGCAGCCGCCCTAGGCATGCAAGCCATCCGCACGATCGAACACGCCAACAGCGCCCCAACCTGGCAAGGCCCCACCATCAACACCTTCGCCGACCTGACGACATACCTGACTCAGTAACCACCGGCGCCGACCAGTTGCTCTGTGGTGGAGTGGACCCGGATCGTCTGCCGCAGCAGATCCCCGGTTTCGACGGTCGCGATGAGCTTGCCGTCCCGGCGCTTGTTCGCTGCGTTGCTGACCTCGTCGTAACGCTTGATGACGTCCGCTGCGACCTGGTTGCTGACCGCTGGCCTGCTCAGCGCCGCCACCGCGTCTGTGTGCGGCACGGCCGCACATCCACTCACCAGCCCGATCGACAGCCCCACGGCCAGCACTCGCCGAGCGGTTCCACCGCCCTGCGCGGTCGGTGCGTACTCCGGTGGATGGGGGAGTTGGGTGGGGATCGCTTGTGGGTGATTGGGTCGCCGGCGGAACAACATCAGCAGGATGCCGACAGCCAGGAGGACGATGCCGACGGCAAAGACTGCGAGGGCCGTGGTGAAGGCGTTCGGGATCTCGATGCCGAGGTTGACGCGTACGTCGGGGGAGGTGTTGCCGTCGGCGTTCATGATGACCACGTCGTACGGGCCGTCCTCGATCGGCCAGGTGAGGGTCTGAGTGCCGGCGCCGTTCGCCTTGGCGACCCACCAGTCGAGGGTGTTCGGTGCGGTGAGCGGGCCCGCCGTACCCTTCTCGTCCTGGGTGGCCAGCGCGATCGGCCACTGCACCTGCACGAGCTTCGTGTGCCCGACGCCCTTGAGGTAGCTGGCAACGTCAAAGTCGCGCGCCACCCCGACGAACACCGGCTGGTCCTTCGTCGACCGTACGTCGACGTGCAGCACCGGACCGTGCCGATCCAGCAGCTCCGGAGTACTGGCGATCGCCAACCCCTTACTGCTCAGCGATTGTTCACCCGAGTACACCGTGTCATCCGGCCCGATCAACCAAAACGCGACCAGTCCGCCCGCGACGGCAACAATCAACCCGACCAACGCCAGCAGCATGCCGACAATCCTGCGGATCACCCGCACATGAACTCCCGAACTCGCGGCGTGCCCCAGACACACCGTCCGATATGTCCCACCGTCAGTACCCGCCCGCATCGACCAGTTGGGTCGTGAAGCCCAGGACCCGGATCTTGGCTTCCTTCGCCGCCGGGATCGCGATCGCGACCTGGTGCAGCAGGGTGGTGGTGAGTGCGTTGCGGTACAAGTTATGTGGCGTGCTGAAGGCTGCCGTGTCCTGACCGATCGGCCACATCGCGCCGAACCGCGGCCGCATCACGTGCGCGTCGGTCAGCGTGAAGAAGGCGAGGACCTCACCGCTCGAGGTTCGAAAGGCCGCCGGTGGCGCGTTGACCGTGAAGGTGTCGGTCATGGCGACGATCAGTTGGGATGGGTCCAGCGCATGGCTGTCCGCCAGATCCTTCTGCAGCTTCCTGAGCTCCGGAGTCGGTGCGAACAGAGCCGCGTACGGGGACCTCACACCGACCGTGAGGAGCTCAGCCAACTTCGCGGCCGCGCCCGTCGGCGACTCGGCCAGCTCGGCTGCTGACGTCGCTGCGACTTCTCGAAGGCCTGCGACGTCCGGGAGCCTCACGCCCGCGCTCGGCGGCACGCTGAAGGCCAACCGCCACGGCGCTCCGGCCGACGCGCGTTCCCAGACACCGACCCTTTTGTCGCCCGAGGCAACGAAACGCATCGGGTACCCGCCGTAGTCGGGTGCGCCGACCGAACCCACGGCGAACGTCGAAGCACGCTCGACCGGCTTCTTCAGCAGTCGGCCGATCTTGTACGCCGCCTGCGTCTGCCGCAGCAGGTCTCCGGTCTGAACCCCGGCAATCTGGTCCGCGGACAGCCGACTGTCGGCCCGCGCCGCGACCGTGTTGTAGTGCTCGACGACCGCAGCCGCGCCCTCGGCGGTCACGGACTGGCGGGTGAGGCTCTTGACGGTGTCGGGACGGGCGAGTGCGGAACAGCCGGGTAGGACGAGGAGGGCGACGCCCACGACGGTCGCGCAGACTCCTCGCACAGGTGCTCCCCAGATCGGACGGCGTTACGAGCTGTGATCGTAACGGTTGCCGTACGCATCGAGTGCCTCACGCTGAGCAGATTGCATGAAGTTGCAAAAAGTCTTCGGTGCCACCCCCTGCATTGGTGGCACCGAAGACGGATTGGTTAGTTGATCTCGAGGAGGTTTTGGGATTCGGCGGCTGCTCGGGAGGCGGCGGCGCGTTGTTCGGCTTCGGCCAGGCGGTCGCCGGCGTGTTGGTTCCACCAGGTCTGGCCCTCGGTGGGCAGGGTGTCGATCGGGTCGTAGTACTCGTATGTGCGGTTCAGTGCCTCCGGGTCCTGCTGTTCGATCCCGGTGCGGTAGTTCTTCTTCCAGTACGAGATTCCGCGCACCTCGTCGTACTCCGACAACTGGTGCACCCAGCGCTTGCCGACGTACGGGACGTCGCACACGATCCGCGGCGTCGCGAAGCCGGGCAGGTAGCCGAGGATGCCGTGCTGCAGATGCTGCGCGTCCTTCACCGACACCCGCCAGTGCTCGGAGAACGGGATCATGTCGCACATGTAGAAGTAGTACGGCGTGATGTTCGCGCCGTCGAGCAACGCGAAGCACAGGTCGAGCAACTGATGCACGGAATCGTTGACGCCCCGCATCAGGACGCCCTGGTTCCGCACGTCCCGCAGCCCGGCCTCCAGCATCGCCTTCGACGCCTCGGCGACCAGCGGCGTCACGGACTGCGCCGCGTTCACGTGCGTGTGCATCGCGAGCATCACGCCGCGGTCCCGGGCGACTCCGGCGACGCGCGCGACGCCGGACCGGACGTCGTCGGACAGCCAGTGCTGCGGCATGCCCATCAGCGCCTTGGTGGCGAGCCGGATGTCGCGGATGTTCTCGATCTCGAGGAGGTTCATCAGGAACGACTCGAGTCGCGGCCACGGCATGTTCGCCACGTCGCCGCCGGACACGACGACGTCCCGGACGCCCGGCGTACGGCGCAGGTAGTCGAGCATGTCGTCCAGCCGGGTCTGCGGCTTCGCGACGAACTTCAGCTTGTCGATGACCGGCGTCGAGTTGCCGACGAGGTCCATCCGGGTGCAGTGACCGCAGTACTGCGGGCACGTCGGGAGCACCTCCGCGAGGACCTTCGTCGGGTAGCGGTGGGTCAACCCCTCCGTGGCCCACATCTCGTGCTCGTGCAGCGAGTCCCGCGTCGCGTGCGGGTGCGACGGCCAGTCGGTACGGCGGTCACTGAACACCGGCAGCATGTAGCGCCGGACCGGATCGGCGTAGAACGCCTCGGTGTAGTCCGCGGCGCCCTGCGGAACGATCGTGTTCAGCATCTGCGGCGGCAGCAGCATCGACATCGTCGCGCGCTCGGCCTGGTCCCGGGTCAGGTCCTCGTAGAACCGCTCCTCGAGCAGGTCGCCCATGACGTCGCGCAGCTGCTTCACGTTCTTGACGCAGTGCGACCGCTGCCACTGCACCGAACGCCACTCCTCGGCCGTGACGTCCTTCCAGCCGGGCAGCCGGGTCCAGTCCGGCTCCACGAGCTCGGCCCGCCGGTACGCGTACGGCTGGCCGTCGGCCGGCTCGTCGGATCGAGCCAGCTCCGGGGTGATCAGGTCGGTCACGGGTCCTCCGCGAGGCGTCAGGTGTGATGCGGTCACTTGTGAGGATAGCGATAGAACTTCCCTCAGATCCAACAGTACGCCGCAAGAATTCCCGTCCAGGCAGGCTATGAGTAGTATTTTGCCTGACCGCACGGAGGAGGCCACGTGTCATCGAGCCCGGTAGGACTGCACCGCGTACTCGCGCCGTCCGGCGTGTTGCCGCAGGCGGCGGAGAAACTCGACGCCCGTCCCGGGATCTGGCCCGACGAGGTCCGCATCGCGGTCGAGCGGCTGAACCTGGACGCCGCGTCGTACCGTCAGCTGGCCGAGGCGCACGGCGGTGACGGTACGGCGATCCGCCGGGCCGTCCTCGACATCGTGGAGACCCGCGGCAAGATGCAGAACCCGGTCACCGGCTCCGGCGGGATGCTCGTCGGCGTGGTCGACGAGGCCGGCCCCGACTCGCCGCTCGGCGTCCGTCAGGGCGACCGCGTCGCGACACTGGTCTCGCTCACGCTGACGCCGCTGCAAATCACGGATGGTCTGAAGGACTGGGACGGCAAGAGCGAGCAGGTTCCGGCGCGGGGGCACGCGATCCTGTTCGCCCGGTCGATCGTCGCGAAGCTGCCCGACGACCTCAAGCCCGAGCTCTCGCTCGCCGTCATGGACGTGTGCGGCGCGCCGGCACTGACCGCTCGCGTGGTCCGCTCGTATGTCGACAAAGGCACAAAGCCTGTCGTGTCAGTAATTGGCGGCGCAGGGAAATCCGGCTCGCTGTCACTGGCCGCGGCACGGGCGTCCGGCGCCGCGCGGACGATCGGCGTCGTCCCGGTCCAGCACGAGAAGGAGCGGCTCGAGACGGCCGGACTCGCCGATGTCGTCACGCTGGCGGACGCCCGTGATCCGGTGGCGCTGGCGAATGCGGTCGAGGCGGCCGGGGGACTGGCAGACATCACCGTTGTCTGCGTCGACGTACCGGGCTGTGAGCACGGAGCCGTCCTGTCGACGGCCGCCGGTGGCACCGTGATCTTCTTCTCGATGGCGACCTCGTTCTCCGCGGCCGCGCTCGGCGCGGAAGGCCTGGCCGCGGACGTCACGATGCTGGTCGGCAACGGGTACGTGCCCGGTCATGCGGAGTACGCGATGGAGCTGTTGCGGTCCGAGCCGGGTGTCCGTGGTCTGTTCGAGAGCAGGCTGGCGGAGGATTAGTCCGTGCGCACACTTCTGACGAACGGTTCCGTCTACTCGCCCGCCGACCCTCACGCGACCGCGATCGCCTTCGATGACGGGGTGGTGACCTGGCTCGGTGACGACACCGGCGCGAGTTCGTACGCCGACGGCGCCGACGAGGTGATCGACCTCGGCGGCAGCCTGGTCACGCCGGCGTTCGTCGACGCCCACGTCCACACCGCGCAAACCGGCGCACTTCTCACGGGTCTCGATCTCGCCGGTACGACGTCGCTCACCGACGCACTGGGCCGGCTGGAGCAGTTCGCGGCGAAGCTGCCCGAGGACGCGGTGATCGACGGCGCCGGATGGGACGAGACCAAGTGGCCGGAGGGCCGCCCTCCGACAGCTCAGGAACTGGATGCAGCGGGCGGTGGGCGCCGGGTCTACCTGTCCCGGGTGGACGGTCACTCCGGCGTGATCTCCTCCGCACTGATCCCGGCTGCGAAAGGCTCGGGTCTGGACAGTACTGGGCGATTGGAGCGGGACGCTCACCACGCCGTCCGGGACGCATTGAGCGAGCTGATCGGTCCGGATCAGCGGCGTATGCACATCAAGGCCGCGCTGGACGCGATGGCCTCGAAGGGTATCGGTGCGTTCCACGAGATGGCTGCTCCGCATATCGGGCCGCTGTGGGAGCTGCCGCTGGTGCGGGAGATCGCGGACGAGCTCGGCCTCTCGGCGACGCTCTACTGGGGCGAGCCGGGCGCCTTCGAACACATCGGCACGTACGGCCTCGCAGGTCTCGCCGGTGACCTCAACGCGGACGGTGCCCTCGGTTCGCGTACTGCGGCGCTGCGCGAGCCCTACGCTGATCGCGCCGATCACCGTGGTCACGCGTACCTGACAGCCGAGCAGATCGCCGAGCATGTGATCGCCTGTACCGAACGGAACGTGCAGGCCGGCTTCCACTGCATCGGCGACCAGGCGCTCGACAACATCGCGCGCGGTTTCGAGCTCGCGGCCGAGAAGGTCGGCATCCAGGCGCTCGTCGCCGCGCGGCATCGGCTCGAGCACGTCGAAATGGTCGACGAGGCAACGATCGCGACCCTCGCCCGCTGCGGGGTGGTGGCCAGTGTGCAGCCGATGTTCGACGGCCTGTGGGGCGGTCCCGACGGCATGTACGCCGAGCGCGTCGGCGACCGCTGGCGGGGGATGAATCCGTTCGGCTCGCTGGCCCGGGCCGGCGTCGTGCTCGCGTTCGGCTCGGACGCGCCCGTGACCGAGCTGGGCGGCTGGGACGCGGTCCGCGCCGCCGCGTTCCACCACGAGCAGACAGAGCGGATCACTGTCCGAGCGGCGTTCCAGGCGCACACGCGGGGTGGCTGGCGGGCGGCCGGGATCGACGACGCCGGCGTACTCGCGCCCAGCACCGCCGCGACGTACGCGATCTGGCAGAGCGACGCGCCGCTGGTCGTGCAGACGCCGGACGAGCGTGTCGCCGCGTGGTCGACCGACCCGCGGGCCGGCGTACCGGTGCTGCCGGACCTGAGTGAAGGCACACCGACGTGTCTGCGGACCGTCGTCGGCGGCCGTGTCGTCTACGAAGCCGAGGGATGGACCCAGTGACCCGTGCCGTGAAGAAGCTCGACCTCGATCCGGTCACCGTCCGGAAGGCGCGCAGCCTGGCGCGCAAGGCCGGCCGGCCGATCGTGAACCTCGCCCGGCAGCACACCACGGTGTCGGTCGAGCGAGCGGTACTGCGGCTCGCGGGCCTGACCGGCGCCGACACGGAAGGGATCCCGTGGGTGAACCGGCTCGCGGACACCGTCCGCGCGGACGTCGGGCTCGAGCACGGTCTCGCGCTGCCGGTGTGGGACGCGCTGCTGCGCGGTGAGGCCGAGGACCTGGCCGTGCTCGCGCAGAAGGCAGCCTCGGGGTCGGTGACGTTCCGGATGCCCGAGGGGCGCGACGCCGTCCGGGCGCGGACCGCGGCACGGAAAGTCGCGGCTGCGGGACTGAAGCGGATCGACGGCCGGCGGCGTGAGCGGGACCGGCTGATCAAACGGCACGGCGACCCTGAGCAGCGGCCGTGGATCTACCTGATCGTCGCGACCGGCGACATCTACGAGGACATCCCGCAGGCGCAGGCGGCGGCGCGCGAGGGCGCGGACATCATCGCGGTGATCCGCTCGACCGGTCAGTCGCTGCTCGACTACGTGCCGGAGGGCGCGACCCGCGAAGGATTCGCCGGTACGTACGCGACGCAGGAGAACTTCCGGCTGATGCGGGCCGCGCTGGACGACTCGTCGCGTGAGCTCGGCCGGTACGTCCGCCTGACGAACTACGCGTCCGGGCTGTGCATGCCCGAGATCGCGACGCTGGCCGGACTCGAGCGGCTCGACATGATGCTGAACGACTCGATGTACGGGATTCTCTTCCGCGACATCAACCCGATCCGGACGTTCGTCGACCAGCGGTTCAGCCGCCAGATCCACGCTCGCGCGGGGATCATCATCAACACCGGCGAGGACAACTACCTGACCACCGCGGACGCGGTCGAGGCTGCGCACACGGTGACGGTCTCGCAGCTGCTGAACGAGTACTTCGCCAAGGAGGCCGGGCTCGAGGACTGGCAGCTGGGCCTCGGGCACGCGTTCGAGATCAACCCGGACCTGCCCGACTCGTTCCGGCTCGAGCTGGCGCACGCGATGCTGGCCCGGCAACTGTTCCCGAACGCACCGCTCAAGTGGATGCCGCCGACCCGGCACATGACCGGTGACGTGTTCCGCGGGTACCTGCTGGACGGCTTCTTCAACCTGGTCGGCGCGATGACGGGCCAGGGCATCCTGCTGGTCGGCATGATGACCGAGGCGGTCGTCACGCCGTGGATCTCGGACCGGGACCTGGCGCTGCAGAACGTCCGTTACGTTTTAGGTGCTGCCGGCAACCTTCATGAGGACTTCCGGCCGGAACCGAACGGGTTCATCGCCACGCGCGCCCGCCAGGTGCTGGGCGAGTCGGTGGAGCTGCTGGAGCGGATCGTCGACGACGGTCTGCTGAACGCGATCGGCGACGGCACCTTCGGGTTGATGAGACGTCCCCAGGACGCGGGTCGTGGCCTCGACGGCGTCGCCCGGAAGTCCCCGGAGTACTACAACCCGGCGATCGAGTTGTTGGAGGAGGGGACCCGATGAGCATCATCCGGCCGTACGGCGACACGACGGGCGACGGCATGGTGCAGCTGTCGTTCACGCTGCCGGTCCCGCACGACAAGCGGGCCGAGGGCGCCGCGGTGCAGCTGGCGAACAAGATGGGGATGGACCCGGCGCTCGTCGTGCACTCGAAGGCGATCGGTCCGGACTTCACGTTCTTCGTGGTCTACGGTCCGGTGAACCATCTGGTCGACACGTCGAAGGTCGAGGTGGTCGAGCGCGACTACCCGCTGCTGTCGCCGAAGGAGGTCAACCTCGCGATCCGCAAGAGCCTGCGTCGCCGGCTGACCGTGGTGGGCGCGTGCATCGGCACCGACGCGCACACGGTCGGCATCGACGCGATCCTGAACATCAAGGGTTTCGCGGGCGAGAAGGGCCTGGAGTACTACCGCGAGGTCAAGGTCGTGAACCTCGGCGCACAGGTCGCCGTACCGGAGTTGGTGCGACGGGCCAAGGCGGAGAAGGCCGACGCGATCCTGGTCTCCCAGGTCGTGACGCAGCGCGAGGCGCACGTACTGAACACCAAGGAGATGTCGGCGGCGTTCCGGGAGGCGTACGCCGAGGACGCGCGGCCCGTACTCGTTGCCGGAGGCCCCCGTTTCACCGAGCAGATGGCCGGCGAGCTCGGCGTGGACCGGGTGTTCGGCCGCGGCACGACGCCCGGTGAAGTGGCCAGCTATCTCGTCGACGCGCTCGTGACCAGGCGTCACGCTCACAGGCTGCATTCGATCGAGGAACGGCGGGCATAAGGTGTCAAAGGCAACGATCGGACTCACCGTCACGCACCGGCGGTACGTGCCCTACAGCCACGCGCACTACGCCGGCAACCTGGTCGACGGAGCCTACGTACTCGCCCTCTTCGGCGATGTCGCCACCGAGGTCTGCATCCAGGCCGACGGTGACGAGGGCCTGTTCGCGTCGTACTCCGACGTACAGTTCCTGCAGCCGCTGCGGGCCGGCGACGTCGTGGAGGTGAAGGCCACCATCACCCGGGTCGGCAACCGCAGCCGGGACCTCGAGTTCAGTGCCTACGTTGTCTGCCGCGGTCGTCCGGACCAATCGGAGTCGGCCGCCGAGGTTCTCGCCGAACCACTCGAGATCACCCGGGCCACAGGAACCGTCGTCGTACCGGTTGCGTGACGATTGGTTGCCCTGGGTAACGATCACGTGGAGTGCCCATCTCGCTCTGTAACGTGACGTCGGTGAGGGTTCTTCGTTTTCCCTTGCAGGACAGGCGATCGTGTTACAACGACCTCAAAGAGTCAGGGAGAGGTTGACACCGTCGCAGACAGCGAGCATCGTTTTGGGAGTCGTCAATATCCCGTTAGTTCAACGGTCACATGAAGTTCCGCCGCCGGATGATCCCGCGACGCTGACCAGGCCACAGCCAGGCCTGAGTCGACGGGGGCTGAGATCGCCGGCGGTGAGCCCCCCGCGGGGCAGAGGTGGAAGAGGCTCGGCGGCCAGTAGACAACAGCCGAACGGTGTGCAGCCAGCGCATCGCCGGTTGGTCCGAAGGCACGCCGAGCCTCTTTCCTTGTTCTCCCCACGAACTCCACCGGTGTGATTCCCCGCGCGGTGACAGTCGGCCGCGGACCCCGGTGACTGACAACGACTGACAACGACCGACACCTTCCGGCCACCGACCGGATACATTGGCATGTCCCGGACGTTGTACCGTCGTGCGACCGGCGTCCGCCGGTGAGTGAGGACAAGGGGTTACCGCGTGGACCGGTTGAAGGCGCTGGGGCGGCTGGTGCCGCGGGTGGCGGCGGCCGTGGCCGCCGGGGTGCTGCTCGGCTTCGCGTTCGAGCCGCACGACCATCCCTGGCTGGCCCTCGTCGCCGTGCCGCTGTTCCTGGCCGCGCTGAACGGGATCTCGATGAAGTCCGGCTTCCTGGTCGGCGCGGCGTTCGGGATCACCTACTACTCCGTCCTGGTTCCGTGGCTGAGTGTGATCGGCGGCGACGCCGCCATCGCGCTGGCCATTCTCGAAGGGCTGTTCTACGCGTTCTTCGGGCTCTTCGCGACGCAAGTGCTCAAGCTGCGGCTGTGGGCGCTGTGGATCCCGTGCCTGTGGGTCGCGATCGAGTTCGCGACCGCGGCGGTGCCGTTCGGAGGCTTCCCGTGGGGCCGGCTCGCGTGGGCCTTCTCCGACCTCCCGCTCGGCAGGCTGGCGGCGTACGTCGGCATTCCCGGTCTGAGCTTCGTCGTCGCGCTCGTGGGCGTCCTGGTGTACGCCGTACTGCGCCGGGGGACCGCGCTGCGGATGCGGGCCGTGGCGCTTGGCGCGGGACTGGCGCTCGTGTTCGGGAGCGCGTTGATCCACCTGTCGATCGAGGGCGACGGACAGACGGTGCGAGCTGCGATGGTGCAGGGCAACGTCCCGGGCAAGGGACTGGAGTTCCTGGGCCGCGCCCGGACCGTCACGCGCAACCACCTCAACGCGACGCTCGAGCTGCAGAAGCGGGTCGAGGCCGGAGCCGAGATGAAGCCGGACGTGGTCATCTGGCCGGAGAACTCCACCGACATCGACCCGTACAAGGACGCGGAGACGCGGGCGGACATCGAGACCGCGGTCAAGGCGGTCGGCGTACCGATCCTGGTCGGGGCGGTCACCCAGGGCCCCGGTCCGAACGAGCGGCAGACAACCGGCATCGTCTGGGACCCGGCGAGCGGACCCGGGCAGCGGTACGCGAAGCGGCACCCGGTCCCGTTCGGTGAGTACATCCCGTTCCGGGACCAGTTGCTGCCGTACATCAAGCGGCTGGAGATGGTCGGGGCGCAGACCGTGCCGGGCGTCGGGCCGGGCGTCATGCCGATCCGCGGCGTGACGTACGGCGACGTGATCTGCTTTGAGCTCGCATACGACAACGTCATCTCGGACGTGGTGAAGGGCGGCGCGCAGGTCCTGGTCGTGCAGACCAACAACGCGACGTACGGCGGAACCGGTCAGCCGGAGCAGCAGTTCGCGATCACCCGGATGCGCGCGATCGAGACCGGGCGGACGGTGCTGATCGCGTCGACGAGCGGGATCTCCGGGGTGATCCGGCCGGACGGCACGGTCGAGCACAAGTCCGAGCAGTTCGTCTCCGACGTGTACGTCGCGACGGCCCCGGTGCAGAACGGGCACACCCTGGCCACCACGCTCGGCAGCTGGCCGCAGTGGATCCTCACCGGCCTCGGCCTGCTGGGCCTCGTGCTCGCGCTGATCGAGCGCCGCCGCGGTCGCGCCGAGAAGACCACGCCGCCGCCGGCTTCGGGCTCGGCCCGGGCCCGCGAGAAGGTTCCGGCCTGACGGGCTGGGTTTGCGTCCCCGACCTGTAACACTGGGGGGACTCGCGGGAAGGGGTAGGACATGGCGTGGTTGATCGGACTGGCGCTGCTGGTCGTGCCGATCGTGGAGATCTACGTGATCATCCAGGTCGGCCAGGCGATCGGTGGCTGGCCGACGGTCGGACTCCTGCTGGTGGAGAGCGCCCTCGGTGCGTGGCTGGTGAAGCGTGAAGGCCGGCGCGCCTGGAACGCCCTGCAGAACGCGCTCCAGACCGGCAAGATCCCGGGCCGCGAACTGACCGACGGCGGCCTCGTCCTGATCGGCGGCACGCTGCTGCTGACCCCCGGCTTCGTCACCGACATCTTCGGCTTCTTCTTCATCCTGCCCTTCACGAGGCCTCTCGCCCGGCGAGCCGTGACCCGCTTCATCAGCCGCCGCGCCACCACCCTGACGCCGCCTGCCTTCATCCCGTTCACGCCCGGCCCGGGCCAACCGCAGCAGCCCTCCGGCGACGTCATCCAGGGCGAGGTCATCGACCCCGACCGCAAGTAGCCTGCGGCAATTCGCTCGCTGTGCGGCTGCTCGCGATCTAGGGTTGCCGCCGTGCTCACCAACGGACAGATCGTCGGACCAGCTCTGGACAGGATCGAGGCGGGATACGTCTTTCCCGAGCTGGGGAGGGACATCGGCGCCGCGATCCGGCGCCGGCTCTCGGCAGGGGAGTACGACGACCTCGACGGACCGGCGCTCTGCGAGGTGGTGACCGCCCACCTGCAGGAGGTGGCGGCGGACAAGCACCTGCGGTTGCTCTGGGTCGACGAGCCACAGTCGCTGGATCCTGCGGACGAGGACGACGGGGAGGCCGCGTTCCGTGCGCTGCTGAGAGCGGAGAACCAGGGGATCCGTCGGGTCGAGCACTTGGACGGAAACGTCGGGCTCATCGACATCCGGCGCATCGCGTACGCCGACGACGGCGGCGGTGCGATCGGCGCGGCCATGCAACTGGTCGCTCACAGCTCTGCGCTGATCCTTGACCTGCGTGAGTGCCGCGGCGGGGCGCCGGAGGGTGCCGCGATGTGGTGCAGCTACTTCTTCCGCGACGACCAAGTGCACCTCAACGACATCTACGAGAGGTCCACCGGCGCCACGCGCCAGTTCTGGACGATCGCGCACCTTCCGGCGCCGCGTTATGCAGACCGCCCGGTCTATGTGCTCACCAGTGCGATCACGTTCTCTGGCGGCGAGGACGTGGCGTACACGCTTCAGGCACACGGCCGGGCAGTAGTGGTTGGCGAGACGACACGCGGCGGCGCGCATCCGACGGCCCGGTACCCGGTCTCGGAACACATCCTTGTGACCGTGCCGACCGCCCGCACCATCAACACTGTGACCGGCACCAACTGGGAAGGCGTCGGAGTGCTCCCCGATGTGCCCGTCCCCGCGGACGAGGCGCTCGAGACGGCGCTCAAGGCCGCACTGGGGCACCCGGGCGCCTAGGTGCGGATGGGGCGTTGGTCCGGTAGGTGGCCTGTGCTGTTTGGACGAAGGATCGGATGAGCGCGGTCGTCTCGGTCCAGGCGACCACGACCGGGCTGGGCGGGAGGTCGCGGACCGGGACGGTGACGAGTCCGTCGCCGGGGTCGTGATGGCCGAGCGGGGAGAGACCGATCGTGCCGTTCCAGAGGACAGCCTGGAGGCATTCCTGGACGGCTCGGACGACAGGGCCCGTGCGGGGTCGGCCGCCGTTCCAGTAGGACTGCCACGCGACGTCCGTGCCAGGAGGGAACTGGAACCAGCGGCGGTCCGCGAGGTCGGCGAGAGCCAGCTCGTCGCGGCCGGCCAGCGGATCGTCGGCGCGGAGTACGGCGCCGACCGCGTCGGAACGTAGCTCGCGGACGCGGAGACCCGTCGCGTCGAACGGGCCGCGCGTCAGCGCGACGTCGACGAGGCCCGCGCGCAGACCGCAGGTCGGGTCGGTGAGGTCGGTCTCACGGATGTGGATCTCGACGGACGGGTGCTCGCGGCGATAGGCGGCGGCGAGTCGCGAGACGGCCGGATCGGTACTGTCGCTGAGGATTCCGACGGTCAGGCTCGCGCTCCCGGCGGCCGCGGCCACCCGGGTCCGTGCCTGTTCGGCCTGGGCGAGCAGCGCGCGTGCTTCCTTCAGCAGTGCGGCCCCGGCGGGCGTCAGGCTGATACCGGAGGCGGATCGGCGGAACAGCGCCGTACCGAGGTCTGCCTCGAGTTGGCGGATCGCGCGGCTGAGGGGCGGCTGGCTCATGTACAGCCGGGCCGCGGCGCGTCCGAAGTGCAGTTCCTCGGCGACCGCCACGAAGTACCGCAAGGTCCGCAGCTCCATCACCTGCGACGATACCCGTTGGGTGCCGGCGATGCCGGAGAAGTCTTGGACGCAGGGTGCACCGCGGTGCTGGGCTGAGGACATGCCTGACTACCCGTACGCCGACCCGGTCGTCGAACTCACCGATCTCCAGGAGATCGCCCGCGACGTCGTCGTGATCCCGAACCGGAACGTCGACCTCGTCCCCAACATCGGCCTGATCGGCGGCACCCGAGCGGTGCTCGTCGTCGACACCGGCCTCGGCCCGCGGAACGCGCGGAAGGTGCTCGAGTTCGCCACGGCGTACGCCGCCGGCCGCCGGCTCTACCTGACGACGACACACTTCCACCCGGAGCACGCGTTCGGCGCGGACGTCTTCGCGGGCGAGGCGACGTACCTGCTCAACCGCGCGCAGGCAGACGACCTGACCACCAAGGGCGAGGGCTACCTCGCGATGTTCCGTCAGCTCGGCGAACCGGTCGCGCGTGAACTGACTGACGCCCGGATCCCGGCCCCGGACCTGACGTACGACGGGACGCACGAGCTCGACCTCGGCGGCCGCGTGGTGCGGCTCCGGCCGACCGGACGCGCGCACAGCAAGGGCGATCAGGTCGTCACAGTCCCCGACGCAGCCGTCCTGTTCACCGGTGACCTGGCAGAGGCCGGACAGTTCGCGATCTTCCCGTGGTTCCCGCCGTACGACGTCGACGTGTCCGGCGTGCGGTGGATCGAGGTGATGAACCGCCTCATCGAGGAACGCCCGCGGGTGGTGGTGCCCGGGCACGGCGACATCGGCGACGCCGGCCTGCTCACCCAGGTCCGCGACTACCTGACCGAACTCCGCGACGAGACGTGGCGGCGCCGCGACTCGTCGTTGCCCGAGGCCACCATCGCCGCCGAGATCCGGGACCTGATGATCCGCCGCCATCCCGACTGGCGGCTGCCCGAATGGATCGAGCGCGGCGTCGGCTGCCTCTGCACCGAGCGGCCCGCCTGACCCCTCCCACCCAGTCGTGGCGTTTGGCTCCGGTGACTAGGCGAAGGGGCCTTTGGGGGAGAAGGCGTAGTGGGTGAAGCGGTCGGCCATCGTCGTGTGGGTGGGGGCGTCGGGGTGGAGGTCGTCGAGGAGCGGGTGGGCGGCGTTGTCCGGTTCGCCGTACAGCGTGAGGCCGTCGAGGTAGTGGAGGTTCGGGTCGGTGAGGGCCCGCTGGGCGACGATACGCGACAGCTCCGCACGGATGACTGTCAGCGTGAGCTTGCCGGCCGGGATCTCGTCGGGGTCGCCGGTCGCGGTGAAGCGGAGCTCACCCTTCGCGAGGCCTTCGAGGTCCCAGCCGGTCGGGCCGGGCGTGTTCTCGTGGATCGGGCAGAGGATCGGCGAGACGACCAGAAGCGGCGTGTCGGGGTGGCCGTCGCGGATCGTGTCCAGGAAGCCGTGGACGGCGGGTGTGAACGTGCGGAGTCGGAGGCTGTCGGAGTTCACGATGTTGATGCCGAGCTTGACGCTGATCAGGTCGGCCGGGGTGTCGCGGATCGTCCGCGCGAAGAACGGCTGGAGGTAGGCGCTCCCGGCGAACCCGAGGTTGAGCAGCTCCACGTCGGCCCGGGCGGCGGCGAGGGCGGGCCAGGTGCCGGTCGGGTGGGTCGCGTTGGAGCCGTGGCTGATCGAGCTGCCGTGGTGCAGCCACCGCCGTTGACTGGACGGGACGGGCTCGACGGGCGCATCGGTGCGCAGGGCAACGAGTTCGGTGGTCTCGTTGTGCGGTAGCCAGATCTCGACGGTCTTCGGTACGGCGGCCAGCCCGTCGACCCGCAGTGTCTGAGGCTCGCCGGTGGTGGACGAGGTTGCGCCGGTCAGCAGATCGATGGTGATGACGTCGCCGGCTGCGGCCGTGAGTTGTGTCACCAGGTGTCCGTCGACGAGTACGTCGTACACGCCCTCCGGTCGTGGGGGAGCGCCGACGTAGTCCCGCTTCGTCGGGAGGGTGTCGAGCTCGATCACGGTCGCGCTGGTGCGGAACACGAGTCGCACTCCCGACGGCTGCGACTCGGCCATCGACAGCTGGCCGTCGTCGTACTGCGCTCGCGCCCACGCCGGGAGGCGGTGGGGCAGCACGCCGCGGCCGGTGTGCTCGAGGTCGAGCGTGCCGCGGAGCAGGTCGGGGGTGATGGGGGTGGAGATCACGAACGGTGCCTTTCGGGCCAGTTGCGGAGGAGGGAGTCGAGGGCGTCGAGGATGCGCGGCCAGCTGTCGTCGCTGGCCGGTGCGCTGTAGCTGAAGGTTCCGGCGAGTTCGAGGGTGGCGTAGCCGTGGATGACACTGCCGAGCAGCCGTACGGCGTCCGTTTGAGCGGGCTCACCCAGCTCGTATCCGCGCAGAACCGCCCGCATCAGCTCCGAATGCCTCCGACCAGCACCCATGTACTCCGTGGCGCCTGAGGGTGTGCTGGGTGGTGTGTAGCGGGAGGCGGTGTAGCGGCCGGGGTGGTGGTGGGCGTAGGTGCGATAGGTGTTGGCCAGGGCGGATAAGGCGTCTCGGCCGGCTCGGCCTGCTACGGCGTTGGTGGCTTGGTCTGCGAGTTCTGTCAGGGCGACCGTCGCGATGCGGGTCTTCAGGTCAGCAGAGTTGCGGACGTGCGAGTACAGGCTCGCGACCTGGACGCCGAACCGCCGGGCGAGCGCCGACACGGTGACTTGCTCGAAGCCGGCCTCATCGGCGAGCTCGGCACCCGCCCGAGCCAGCCGGTCGCCGGTCAACCCCACTCTTGCCATAACTCATTATGAGATTACCTAAACCCTGTAGGCAAACGAGCCCACAAAAGAGCCCCCACCGCGCCATTGCGGTGAGGGCCCCAGAGCAGACCAGGGTCTGGATCAGGCCGTGCGCTTGGTCCGGTGCAGGTGCGCCGGACCGATCTCGCCCTTGCGCAGCAGCTCGACCCGCTCGGCCAGCAACTCCTCCAGCTCCGAGATGCTCCGGCGCTCGCGCAGCATGTCCCAGTGCGTACGAGCCGGCTTCTCCTGCTTCGGCTCCGGCTTCTCGCCGGTGGAGCGGGCGGCCTCGCTGCCGCAGTGCGGGCACTCCCAGACCGCGGGCACCTCGGCGTCGTGCGCCATGGTCACCTCGACCACGTGGCCGCGGGGGCAGTCGTACGTGATCATCTGGCGCGGCGCGAACTCGACACCACGGTCATCCTCGAAGCTGACCCCACCCAGCCCCGAACCACGCAGTACGCGATTAGACATGTCAAACCTCCGAGATCGTCATCCGTGCCAACGGTCGGCCGGCCCGGATCATTCCCATTTTGGCATGTCCGCGCCGTATGTACGCACCTGACAACACTGTCGTGACCGGCTGTCATCGAGTGTTCACAGAGCACGGTGTGTCGCGAGCCGCCCGACGTACGACGTACCGAATCGGTATCTGGTTCACAGCCGGTTGCCAGGAATCGAGGATCTCCTCCTCAGTATCCGTCCCTAACCTCACTGTCCATGGTGCTACCCCGCCACAAGCTCCGTGGCCTCAGTTTCGTGAACGTGGCCCTGGCGGCCGTGATCCTTGTCATAGGCGTGACCGCCTACTTCCTGTTCTTCAAGAAGGACCCGCCGGCCGCTAGTGCGACCCGCCCCACGGCGGCCGTGCAGCGGGGCGAGGTCACCGCGAGCGTCAGCTCGAGCGGCACCCTGCAGAGCTCGCAGACCGCGTCCCCGCAGTTCGAGACCTCCGGCACGGTCACGCAAGTGCTCGTCAAGGTCGGTCAGGTGGTGGCGAAGGGTGCGGCGATCGCGAAGATCGACCCGTCCGCGGCCGGGCGGCAGCTGCGGATCGCCCAGCAGAACCAGATCGCCGCCGCCAACTCGGTCACCGCGGCCGAGGAGACCCTCAGCGACGCCGAGGAGGCGCTCGAGGAAGCGGAGGAGGCATCGGCGTCCCCGACCCCGACGCCAACTCCGGGCAACGGTCAAGAGCAGCAACAACAGACACAGTCTCAAGGTCAGGCTCAGGGTCAGAGCCCAGAAGTTGCCGTCAGCAACGCCGAGGCGAGCCTGGCCAAGGCGAAGGCCGACAAGGAACAGGCTGACCAGAACGTCGAGGCCGCCCAGGCCGCCGTCGACGCGACCACGCTGAAGGCGCCGATCGCCGGCACGATCACCGCGGTCAACGGCACGGTCGGGTCGGTGGCCGGCGGATCCAGCTCAGGTTCAGGTACCGGAAGCACCAGCGGTCAAGGCTCGACCTCAGGTCAAGGTTCAGTCTCAAGCTCCAGTACGTCGTCGTCCACATCGGGCACGGGCTTCGTCGACATCGCCGACCTCAAGGCCCTCCAGGTGGTAGCCGCGTTCCCGGAGGCGGACGCGATCAAGATCAAGGCCGGCCAGACCGCGACCGTCAGCCTGAACGCCGAGCCTGGTACGACGCTGACCGCCTCGCTGGCGTCCGTGTCGCCGACCCCGACCACTACCAACGGCGTTGTGTCGTACTCGGCCACGTTCAGCCTCGCCAAGCTCCCGGCGAACGCCCGGATGGGACAGACGGCGAACGTCACGGTCCAGACCGCGAAGGCGGCCGACGCCCTGTACGTCCCGAGCACCGCGATCGCGACCACTGGTACGACGTACACGGTCACGATGGCCGACGGCAGCGGGACCCGTGAGATCCAGGTCGGCGTTCGTGGCGACAGCTACACGCAGATCACGTCGGGGCTGAACGAGGGCGACCAGATCGAGCTCCTGCAGGGCGCGATCGGCGGCACCGGGACGCAGAACGGCCAGAACCGGCAGGGCCAGCAGCCCGGCGGTGGCCAGCTCCCCGGGGCGGGCGTCGGCCAGGGAACCGGCGCCGGGGGCTTCCGTGGCCGCTGACGCGTTGATCGAGCTCCGGGACGTCACCAAGACGTACGGCCACGGCGAGACCGCGGTCCACGCGCTGCGCGGCGTGTCGCTGCGGGTCGAGGCGGGGGAGTACATCGCGGTGATGGGCTCGTCGGGATCCGGCAAATCGACGTGGATGAACATCCTCGGCTGCCTCGACGTACCGTCGCGTGGCGAGTACTGGCTCGACGGCAGCGACGTGGCCCGGCTGAGCGAGGACCAGCAGGCGCTCGTCCGCGGCCGGAAGATCGGGTTCGTCTTCCAGTCGTTCAACCTGATCCCACGGACCACTGCGCTCGCGAACGTCGAACTGCCGCTCACCTACGCCCACCTGCGCCGCGCCGAACGCCGCAAGCGGGCCAACCGCGCGCTGGAGCTGGTCGGTCTCGCGGACCGTACCGGCCACCGCCCGAACCAGCTGTCGGGCGGCCAGCAGCAGCGCGTCGCGATCGCCCGCGCACTCGCGACGGGCCCACGGATCCTGCTCGCCGACGAGCCGACCGGGAACCTGGACGCGCACTCGACCGACGAGGTGCTGGGCATGTTCGACGACCTCCACCGCGACGGGCGGACCATCGTCGTGATCACCCACGAGCACGAGGTCGCGGCCCGGGCACGCCGGCTGGTACAGGTCGCCGACGGCCGGATCGTCTCCGACGAGGTGACCCGCTGATGTCACCACGTGACCTGATGGGCGCCGCGCTCCGCGGCCTCACCGCGAACAAACTCAGATCGCTGCTCACCGTCCTCGGCGTGTCGATCGGGGTCGGTGCGGTCATCGTGCTGGTTGCAGTCGGCAACGGTTCGGGCAAGGCTGTACAAGAACGGCTGGAGGCGATGGGCACCAATCTGCTCACGGTCTCCACGACCGGTGGCGGCGGCGGTTTCGTCCGCGGCCAGGCCGGACCGGCCAACCAGCAGTACAGCCTCACACTCGAGGACGCCGCAGCGCTCGCGGACAAGAACCTCGCCCCCGACATCTCCACGGTCGCGCCGGTGATGACCAGTTCCGGTACGGCGACCAACGGCGACACCAGCTACACCGTCAACCAGGTGATCGGGACAACCCCGTCGTACCTGCCGGCCACCAATACGCCGGTGCAGCTCGGCAGTTCGTTCACGCAGGCAGACGTCGACGCGTCGCGGCGGGTGATCCTGCTGGGGCAGACGGCCGCGACCGAGTTGTTCACGCGGCCGGCGAGCGCGGTCGGTCAGACGATCAAGCTCGGCGCCGTCGACTTCACCGTGCTCGGCGTACTGGCCAGCAAGGACAGCACCGGGTTCAACGACCCGAACGCGACCGCGATCGTCCCGATCACCACGCTCCGCGCGACGCAGGCGGGGTACGGCGCCCTGAACCAGATCGTCGTACAGGCGGCGGACAAGGACAAGGTGGACACCGCGCAGGCCGAGGTCACGCAGTTGCTGACGGCAAGGCACCAGGTGCCGGCGACCGCGACCTCGCCGTTCCGGATTACCAACTCGGCGCAGATCCTGCAGACCAGCCAGGACACTGCCGCGACGTTCACAGCGCTCCTCGCGACCGTGGCCGCGATCAGTCTGGTCGTCGGCGGGATCGGCGTCACCAACATCATGCTGGTCACCGTCACCGAGCGGACCCGCGAGATCGGTATCCGCAAGGCGCTCGGTGCGCGGCGGCGGACGATCCTCGGCCAGTTCCTGATCGAGGCGACGCTGCTCAGCCTGATCGGTGGTGCGGTCGGGGTCGCGGTGGCGCTGATCGTCACCCGCTTCCAGTTGGCCGGCGTCCAGCCGGTGCTGGTGCCGTCGTCGATCGGGCTCGCGCTCGGCGTGTCCGCGGCGGTCGGCCTGTTCTTCGGCAGCATGCCGGCGCACCGAGCCGCCGGCCTCCGTCCCATCGATGCCCTACGTCATGAATGAGGTCCTTGGATGAGCAACCAGACACCCGACGAGTTCGCCCAGATCGGGTCCGACGAGGAGGTCGAGGCGGCGCTGACGCCGAAGAAGACCCTCAACCTGCCGCTGGCGACGGCGATTCTGACCGGCGTCGTGGTGCTGGCCGTCGGGCTCGCGGGTGGTGCGGGGCTGCATGCCGCGTTCGCCTCCGACAATTCGTCGAACCAGCCGCAGGCCGGTCGCGGCTTCGGCGGGTACGGCGGGTTGCGGGGACAGAACGGGCCGGGCCAGGCGCCTGGCGGTCAAGGTGGTGGTGGGACGGTCGGCACGGTGGTGTCGGCCAACGGTTCGGAGCTGGTCGTGAAGACCCAGGCGGGCAACGTCACGGTGAAGCTGACCGGCGACACGACGTACGAGATCAGCTCGAAGGGCACCGCCGCGGATCTGAAGGCGGGCGAACAGATCGTGGTCAGCGGGCAGAACACCAACGGCACGATCACCGCGAACACCGTCCGCCAAGGCACCCTCGGCCTCCGCACCAACCCGACTGCCACGCCCTCGTCGCGCTGACGATCGCCAGGCCATCACAATCGACCGCCTGCCGCAGAGGCATGCGGGGCGGCTGTCGGCGACAGCGCATTGTGATGGCCTGGGGATCGCGCCCAGCCGGCACGCCCAGCCGGGCGGGCGTTCATGCGCGGGTGGCGGTGAGGGCGACGGCTAGGGAGTCGAGAGTGAAGCTGCCGCCGGCTGCGTCGATCGCGGCGCCGGTTCCCTCCAGGACGGCGTCGAGCTTGCCGGCGTCGGTGAGGGGCTTGGCCATGCCGCTCGTGCGGAGCTGGTCGAGCCACTCGTCGCGCGTGTAGGTACGTGACCAGGGGAATGTCGGGCGCTCGATATCGGTGAACAGGCTGGTGAGGCTGCCGGCGGTCCGGTCGAGGAACTGTTCGTAAGCACCGAGAGGTGACGCGGTGACGGCCGGATTGCCGGGCAGGACGTCGCGATACACGGCGGCGAACGCTGCGCCGATCTCGGGCGGTGGCTGCAGGACGTACCAGAAGACGGCGAGCCGGCCGCCGGGGCGGAGGATCCTGGCGGCCTTCGCCGCGCCGGCCGCCGGATCGATCCAGTGCCAGGTCATACCGGCGACCACCGCGTCGAACGTCCTGCCGGCGGGATCCCAGGACTCGAAGGGGGACACCTCCACCTCGACCCCGGTACTGCGGGCGTACGCCGCCATCCGCTCGTCGACGTCCACACCGAGGACGCGACACCCGGCCGCCTGGAACTGGCGCGAGCTGATCCCGGTACCGCACCCGACGTCGAGCACCTCGCGCCCCGGCGCGGAGGCAACGATCGCCTCGACCAGGGCATCCGGGTACCGCGGCCGCGCCCGGTCGTACAGCGCCGCGTCCATCCCGAAGGACTCCGCCATCACCCGCTGCCGATGCGGCTCACCGCCACCGGATGGCGCTGAACCACCGGACGGCGCAGCGCTTCCCGGGGACTCGGTGTTGCCTGGCCGCGCAGTGCTGCGTGACAGTGCAGGGCCGTCGGATGGCTCGCGGGTGGTGGTGGTGGGCTCGGGGTCGGGAGGGGGTTCGGGGGCTAGAGTGGGCATGTGCCCAACCGTAGTGGGCGCATGCCCACTTGTGTCAAGGGACGGTGCGGATGCCTACTGGCGTGGCGATGCGGGATGCCCGGGAGCAGTTGTTCGACGCGGCTGAGCGCGTGCTGCTCCGGGACGGCCCCGAGGCGCTCACCAGTCGTGCAGTGACCACCGAAGCCGGGTGCGCGAAAGGCATGCTGCACAAGCACTTCACGGACTTCGACGGCTTCCTCGCAGAGCTCGTGCTGGACCGGATCCGCCGCCTCGACGATCAGGCCGAAGTCCTGCTGAAGGCCGCCGGACAGGGCATCGTGGTCGACAACCTGACCACGATGCTGACCGACCTGTTCGGCTCGGTCGCCGTCGCGATCGTCAGCCTGACGATCTCCCGGGACGGCCTGCGCGCCCGGTTGCGCGAAGACGTGCCGACCGGCGTGCCGATCCTCACTGAGGCCGGCCGTGCTCTGCGGGACTACCTGGCCGCGGAGCAGACCTACGGCCGGATCCCGGCCGGCGCCGACATCGACGTCCTCGGCCTCACGCTGATCGGCTCGACCCACCTGCTGTTCGCCGATCGCACGGGCGTCCGCCCGACCACGGACGAAGTACGCGCCTTCGTGGGTTCCGTCGTGCCGAGCTAGTTGCCGGACCCGATGACTCGTCGGAGAGATCCGATGAGTCATTGACGGCTGCGCGCGGAAAGCGCTATCTTCCGACGAAATGAGGCCCAAAAAGTACAAATCTGGCCTCTCGTCGACAGGGAAGTTGGCATGACTGTGTCCGTGATGAGGTCATTCAAGGTGATGGCCGCAGGGGTGGGGATGGCCCTGGCGGTGGCCGCGTGCGGAGCGGGTGGAGCCGGCGGCGCCGGCCGTAGCGGCACTGCCGAGCAGGATCCGTCCGCTCCGCTGGAGCTGTGGACCCGCACCACGCCGGGCGGCGACGGTGAGAAGGGCATGAAGAAGCTGGTCGCGGCCTTCGAGGCGGCGACCGGCCACAAGGTCGAGGTCACGGCGATCTTCGACGACTTCGAGACGAAGCTGTCCCAGCGCGCGGCGCAGAAGGACCTGCCGGACATCGTGATGAACGACTCGTCCCAGCTGGGCACGATGGTCTCCCAGGGCATCGTCCGCGAGGTGGACCTGGGCGCGATCAAGGGCAGCGACCAGCTGCTCGAGCCCGCGCTGGCGGCCGCGCGTTCCGCGGACGGCAAGACGTACGGCGTTCCGTACTCCGCCCAGGCCTCCGCGCTGCTGATCCGCAAGGACTGGCTGCAGAAGGTCGGCCTGGCCGCGCCGACGAACTGGGACGAGATGGCCGCCCTGGCGAAGGCCTTCACCACCCAGGACCCGGACGGCAACGGCAAGGCCGACACCTACGGACTGGCGGTGCCGGGCTCGACCAAGCGCGGCTACGCGTCCTGGTACTTCTCGAACTTCCTCTGGGCCGCCGGCGGTGACTTCATCGCGAAGCAGTCCGACGGGAAGTTCAAGCCCGCGATGACCACCCCGGAGTCGGTGGCCGCGACCAAGTGGTTCCGCGACCTCGCCTGTACGTCGAAGGTGGTCCAGCCCGGTGCGGCGACGATGGACACCCCGCCGACCAACGAGACGTTCGAGGCCGGCAAGACCGGCATGTACGTCGTCGGCCCGTACCTAATGCCCCGCTTCGACTCCTCGCTCGGCAAGGACAAGTACCAGGTGGCGCCGATGCCCAAGGGACCGAAGGACTCGACGGTGCTCGCCGAGGGCGGCAGTGTCTACCTGATGGCCGGCTCGAAGAACGAGGCCGGGCAGAACGCGTTCGCCGGCTTCGCGATCTCCGCGGAGGGCCAGAAGATCGGTATGCAGGGTGAGAAGGCGTTCATCGTGCAGTTGCCGGTCAACAAGGGCGTCGACATCGCGTCGGTCCGCCCGGACCCGCGGTGGAAGCTATACGCCGACGCGTACCGCGAGCACGGCCGCTACGCCCCGTCGATCCCGAACTGGACGGCGGTCCGCCAGAGCACGGCCGACACGGTGAACGCTCTGATCGCCGACTGCGGCCTCGACCTCGACGCCGAGCTGAAGAAGGTCGATCAGAAGCTGGGTGAAGCGCTCAGCCAGCAGGGCATCGGCGCGTCGTGAGTGTCCGTGAGGCGGCTCGGGTGACCGTCCCGGCGCACGTCGCGCCGGCGGCCACCCCACGCCGAGGACAGCGGCGGCGCAGTGGTCAGTGGTGGGTTCCGTGGCTGTTCCTGGCGCCTGCGCTGGTCCTGTTCGTGTACTTCAAGTTCATTCCGATGGCGCAGGCGATCGGGATGTCGGTCCAGGACGTCCGGCCGTACCTCGGCAACACCTGGGTCGGCGGCGCGAACTACGCGGAGGTCCTGGGCTCGGACGGCTTCCGGTCCGCGGCCTGGAACACGGTGGTGCTGGCGGTCGGCCAGACGGCCGGTTCGATGATCCTCGGGTTCTGCCTGGCCCTGCTGGTCGAGGGGCAGACCCGGAAGCTGACCTTCATCCGGTCGGCCGCGTTCCTGCCGGTCGTCGTACCGCTGGCGGTGACGGCCGAGCTGTGGCGGATCATGTACCACCCGACGGGCGACGGCCTGATCAACCAGGTCATCGGTCTGGTCGGGCTCGGTCCGTCCGGGTTCATCAACGACCCGCACACGTCGCTCGCCTCGATCGCCGTCACGGGCATCTGGCGCGGTGCGCCGTACGACATGATGATCTTCCTGGCCGGGCTGGCGGGGATCGACCGCGGACTGTACGAGGCGGCGACGGTCGACGGGGCGTCGACCCGGCAGCGGATCCGGCACGTCACGCTGCCCGGTCTGCGGCCGGTGTTCGCGATCCTGTTCGTGCTCGCGGCGGTCCGCGGGTTCCGGACGTTCACCGAGGTGTTCCTGCTGACCAACGGCGGGCCGAACGGCTCGACCGAGGTCGTGATGACGCTCATCTACAAGCTGGGCCTGGAGCAGAGCCGGCTCGGTGTCGGCTCGGCCGGAGCGGTGCTGCTGTTCGCCGCCACGCTCGTGCTGACCGTGTGCGTCCAGTTGCTGCGACGGAGGAGATCCGCATGAGTGCTGCCACCGAGACCGCGCTCGGACTCACCGAGCGCACGGGCGTCGGCGCCCGGCTGGCGAAGTTCGTCGTCTACACCGGTCTGTTCGCCGTCTTCGCCGGTCCGTTGCTCACGTTGCTCGTGGGTTCGTTCAACCACGTGTCGGATCCGACGCAGCTGAGCGTCGTACCGAGGACGCCGACCCTCGACAACTTCCGGATCGCGTTCGACCACGGCGTACTGCGGTACCTGCTGAACTCGTTCTTCGTCGTCGGATTCGGCCTGCTGCTGCAGGTGGCGGTGTCGGTGCTCGCGGGGTACGCGCTGGCGCGGAAGGTGTTCCCGCTGATGACGCTGGTGATGGTCGCGATCCTGGCCACGATGATGCTGCCCGAGGAGATCCTCGCGCTGCCGCTCACCCTGGTGCTGGCGGATCTGCCGCTGGTGCACGTCAATCTGATGGGGACGCTGGCCGGCATGATCGTGCCGCTCGGCGCGTGGGCGTTCTCGATCCTGGTGATGACCGAGTTCATGAAGGACGTGCCGCGGGAGCTCGAGGAGGCGGCGCGGATCGACGGCGCGGGCGAGCTGCGGATCTTCGCCCAGATCATCCTGCCGCTGTGCAAGCCGGCTCTCGGCGTGATCGGGGTGTTCGGCTTCACCATGATCTGGGACCAGTACCTGCTGCCGTTGCTGGTGGCCCAGAACTCGTCGGCGTACACGCTGCCGCTCGCGCTGCGGACGCTGCGGATCGACCCGGCCGTCACGCCGGGCGTTGTCCTGGCCGCGTCGTTGCTCGCGCTGCTGCCGTCCGTGCTGGTGTTCCTCTTCTTCCAACGTTCGTTCGCCCGAGGGCTCACCTCCGGCGCACTCAAGGGGTGAGACATGCATCGTCGTACCTTCCTGGCCGCCACCGGCCTGACCGCCACACTGACCGCCACACTGACAGCGTTGACCACGCGGGCGGCGACCGCGGACACACCCCGTGGCCTCGTCCGTTCACTCGACGAACTGCGGGACGCGATCGCGCGGGCGGTGCCGGGCACCGTCATCACGGTTGCCGACGGCACCTACGACGTACCGGCCGGGGCGCCGATCGCGATCACCGGCAAGCGCGGGAGTCGCGGCGCGCCGATCGTCGTCCGGGCCGAGTCGGCCGGCGGCGTGGTGCTGACCGGTGAACAGAGCTTCGTGCCGACCGGGTCGTCGGACATCACGATCAGCGGCTTCGCGTTCCGGCAGCGTACGACGCTGGACGTCCCGCCGGACTGCCGGCGGATCCGGCTGAGCCGCAACGACTTCCAGCTGGCCGATCTCGAGGGCCTGCACTGGGTGATGGTTCGTGCGGACGAGTCGACGGTCGACCGCAACGACTTCCACGGCAAGTCCACACTCGGCATCTACCTCGGGGTCGAGGGCGCCGGGACCGACCAGATGGCTCGCGGGGTGCACATCACCCGGAACTACTTCCGCGACCACACGTTCCCCGGCGACAACGGCGGTGAGCCCATCCGGCTCGGCGTCAGCCCGCGGGCGTTGTCGACGGCCGGCGCGGTCGTCGAGCTGAACCTGTTCGAGCGCGCCAACGGCGACCCCGAGGCGATCTCGGTCAAGTCGTCGGGCAACACCATCCGCCACAACACGATCCGCGACAGCTTCGGCGGGATCGTCCTGCGGCACGGCAACCGGAACCGGGTCGAGGGCAACTACCTGCTGTCCGGCGAGAACGGGATCCGGATCTACGGCGACGACCACCTGGTCGTGAACAACTACGTCGAGCGAATCAGCGGCGCCGGCGTCGTGCTCGGCAGCGGCAACGTCCGCGACCACTATCCCGGCGAGCCGGCCGCCTCCCGCCGCGGCAACGACGCGCCCGACCGGGTCCGGATCGCGCTGAACACCGTGCTCGACTGCGAGGCCGCGATCATCGGCGAGAGTCACCGGACCCTGCCGCCGCTCGGCTGCGCGGTGACGGACAATCTTCTGATGGCAGACAGCGGACAGCTCGTGAACATGCCGTTCCAGGACGGCATCACCTGGTCGGGCAACCTGCACTGGGGACAGGCCGCGGACGGCAACGCGCCCGCCGCCGGCTTCACCCGCGTCGACCCGCGGCTCGCGGCCGGTTCCGACGGGGTACGGCGGCTCGCACCGGGCAGTCCGGCGATCAACGCGGCGTCGCGCGCGTACCCGGACGTCGACGTGGATCTGGACGGTCATCACCGGACCGGTCGCGCGGATGTCGGCGCGGACGAGTACTCCGCACGCCGTCCGGCGTACCGCCCGCTCACCGCCGCCGACGTGGGACCGCACGCACGATGACGACGGCACAGAACACCGCGCTGGGGGAGCAGGAGATCATCCGTACGTATCTCGATCGGCTGCGGCTGGACCTGGTGGTCGCCGCCCGGATCACCAAGGTGCACCGCGAATGGTCGCGGTCCCTGCAGCCGGACCCGTTCTCGCGGCTGTACCTGATCCTGGAAGGGGAGGGACGTCTCGTCGTAGGGGAGCAGGAGCTCTACCCGCGGCCCGGCGAGCTGGTGTATCTGCCGGCCGACGTGCCGGTGTCGTACGAGACGATCAGCGACAACGTTTTCCGCAAGCACTGGCTGCACTTCTCCGCGCTGATCGGCGACCGCGACATCGGCGAGATGCTGACGCTGCCGTACATCGTGCCGAGCCGCGCTCCCGAACAGGCAGCGGCCCTGTTCGAGCAGGTCGGCGCGGCCGATCGCGACCCGCCCGGTCTCGCCACGCCGCTGCGGCTGCGTTCGGCGTTGACCGCGCTGTTCGCGCACTACCTGGACAGTGCGCCGCCCGGTTCTGTGCGGCTGTCCCCGCAGCAGACGAGCGAGTCCGCGATCGTTCGGTACATCCAGGAGAACCTCGCCACGCTGCCGAGCGTCGAGGAGCTCGCCGCCGTGTTCGGCTACGACCTGCCGTCGTTCATGCGGCACTTCCGCACCGAGTTCGGCCTGTCGCCGAAGCAGTACATCAAGCGGGCCCGGATCGAGTGGGCCCAGCGCGAACTGGTGGCGACCGCACGACCGATGGAGGAGATCGCGGCCGCCGTCGGGATGGACCAGTCCTATTTCTCGAAGGTCTTCCGACAGGTGAGTTCGGTGACCCCGAGCGAGTACCGGAAGTTGTACCGCCCCAACAGCTAGGAGCTCGTCATGGACCGTCGTACCTTCTTGACCAGTACTGGAGTCGTCGCCTTCTCCTTGGTGGGCGCGCGACCTGCGCTCGCCACGGCTCAGGCGACGGTCACGTCGCTGGCCGAGTTGCAGCAGGCAATCAACAGTGCCGCCGCCGGCACCACGATCACCCTCGCCAACGGTTCGTACGCCGTACCGTCGGGGTCGCCGATCCGGATCACCAACCGGCACGGAAGCAGCAGCGCGCCGATCACGATCGTGGCGCAGAGCCGCGGCGGGGTGACGCTGACCGGCGCGCAGAGCTTCGTGTTCTCGGGATCCTCGAACATCACGATCAGCGGGTTCGCGTTCCGGCAGAGTACGACGCTGGAGATCCCGGCGGACTGCCCGCGGATCCGGCTCACCCGCAACGACCTGTCCTTCGCCGCGGAGACCGGGCACTGGGTCGTCGTCCGGGGCAACGACGCGAAGATCGACCGCAACACGTTCCACGACAAGTCCACCGTCGGCTGTTACCTGGTGATCGACGGACCGGGATCGGAGGCGATGGCGCAGCGCACGCACATCCTGCGCAACCACTTCCGCGACCATTCCTTCGGTGGCTCGAACGGTGGTGAGCCGATCCGCCTCGGCGTCAGCAGCCGGGCGCTCAGCACCGCCGACGCGACGGTCGAGTACAACCTGTTCGAGCGGGTCGACGGCGACCCGGAGGCGATCTCGGTGAAGTCGTCGGGCAACACGATCCGGTACAACACGATCCGCGACAGCCTGGGTGGCATCGTGCTGCGGCACGGCAACGAGAACCGGGTGGAGAGCAACTACCTGCTGTCCGGGGACAACGGGATCCGGATCTACGGCAACGACCACCTGATCGTGAACAACTACGTCGACGGGGTCGGCGGCGCAGGCGTCGTCCTCGGCAGTGGCACCGAACGCGACCACTACGAGGGCGAGCCGTCGGACTCACGCCGCGGCAACGACGCCCCCGACCGGGTCACGATCGTGCTGAACACGCTGCGGAACAACGGCCAGGCCGTGGCCGGCGAGAGCCAGCGCACCGTTCCGCCGCTGAACTGCGTGATCGCGGACAACCTGATGGTCGGCGGCAACGGCGAACTGGTCGCCATGCCCTATCCGGACGGCCTGACCTGGACGGGCAACATCGTCTGGGGACAGGCCGCCACCGGCAACATCCCGTCCTCGGGCTACACCCGGGCCGATCCCAAGCTGACCGCGGGCAGTGACGGTGTGTACCGGCTCGGCTCGGGCAGCGCGGCCGCGAACGCCGCCAAGCTCGACCACTCGGGTCAGGTCGCCGACGACATGGACGGTCAGCCCCGCACGGCGCCGTACGACGTGGGCGCGGATGAGTACTCGACCGGTACGCCGATCCGCCGTCCGCTCACACCCGCTGACGTCGGCCCCAACGCTGCCTAGACGACCGTCGGCTGGCTGTTGCCGGCCTCGGTGATGCCGCGGCGCATGTCGACGCGTGACAGCAGAACGAGGCCGATCACGAAGAAGATGCCGAGGGCGACGATCGCGGGACGGTACGAACCGGTGATCTGGTGGACCAGACCGAACACCAGGGTGCCGAGCCACGACGTCCCGCGTTCGCCCGCCTGGTAGAGCGAGAAGTACTCCGCCTCGCGGCCCTTCGGGATCAGCTGGCTGAACGCCGAGCGGGACAGCGCCTGCGTGCCGCCGAGCACGATCCCGATCGCGACCCCCATCGCGAAGAACGGCACGATCTGCTTCTCCGGGAGCATGAAGCCGGCGATCACGATGAGCATCCAGAACACCAGCCCGCCCATGATGGTCCGCTTGGTGCCGAACCGCCGCGCGAACCGCCCGAACGCCAGCGCGCCGAAGAACGCGATGAACTGCACCAGCAGGATGGTCGCGATCAGCACCTGGGTCTCGAACCCGAGCTGCTTCTCGCCGTACGTCGAGGACACCGAGATGACGGTCTGGATCCCGTCGTTGAAGAACAGGTACGCGACCAGGAACAGCAAGGTCATCGGATAAGTCCGCATGTGCTTCAGCGTCGCGGCCAGCTGGCCGAAGCTCTGCCGGACCAGGCTGCCGCTCCGCACCGGTACGACGTGCGTCGGCGGCCGGTTGCGCAACTTCACGAACGGGATGAACGTGAACGCTCCCCACCACAGCCCGGCGGACAGCAGACTCAGGCGCACCGCCGTACCTTGGCTCAGGCCGAGTGCGTCGTGAGCGGTGACGACTGCCAGGTTGATCGTGAGCAGGATGAAGCCGCCCAGGTAGCCGAACGCCCAGGCGCGCGACGAGACGTCGTCCCGGTCGTCCGGGCCGGTGATGTCGATCAGGATCGAGTCGTAGACCACCAGCGACGACCCGAGACACAGGTTGCCGATGAACAGCAGCAGTGCACCGAGCTCCCAGCGCCCGCCGCCGACGAACACCATGCAGCAGGCGGCCAGCGCACCCGTCCAGGCGAAGGCGCACATCAGCAGCTTCTTGCGCTCCAGCCGGTCCGCGATCGCACCGACCACGGGCAGGAACAGCGCCGACACCAGGGTTGCGACGGTGACGACGTAGAAGGCGAGCGAGCCGGGGGAGATGCCCAGGCCGAGCACGTCCAGATTCGTGTGGCACGGTCTGTCCGCCGAACCGACATATCCGCAGGCGGCGGTCTCGGCGACCGAGGTCAGGTACGGCGCGAACAGCACCGTGCCGACGGTGGTGACATAGCCCGAGTTGGCCCAGTCGTACAGGCTGAAACCCCAGTACTCACGCTTGTCGACCGCCGCCGGGGCGGAGAGAAGTCCCATGCGCAGGAGTGTGTCAGGTCAGAGATGCGAAGCGGCGTACCTGGCGATAACACTTCAGTGCCCGATTCAGTGCCACTGACCGCGTTCGATCAGCACGTCGCGCAGTACGTCGGTGCGGTCGGTGATGATGCCGTCGGCGCCGGCGTCGAGCATCCGGCGGATCACATCGGCGTCGTCGACCGTCCACAGGTGCACCTGCTTGCCTCGCGCGTGCGCCCGCTTGACCAGGCCGGGCGTGAGGACCCGGAGCGCGCCGTACCGCTCGGGGATCTGCAGGCAGGCGCCGCGTGCGGGCACGCCGAACGGCAGGAACCGGATCAGTGCGGTTTCCCAGTCGCCGTACCCCGTACACAGCCGCGGACCGAGCAGCTTGCGGATCCGCCGGACCCGCGACTGGGAGAACGACGAGACACAGATCCGGTCGATCGCGCCCATCGACTGCAGGACCTTGGCCGCCGGCTCGAGCCCGCCCTCGGCCTTGATGTCGAGGTTGAACCGGGTCTCGGGGAACTGCTCCAGCAGCTCGTCCAGGCGGGGGATGGGCTCGTGGCCGTTGATCTTCGCCTTGCTGACCTCGGACCAGGGCAGCTCGGCGATCACTCCGGCCCGGTCGGTGACCCGGTCGAGCCGGGTGTCGTGGAAGGCGATCACGACCCCGTCGCGGGTCGCGTGCAGGTCCGTCTCCAGGTACCGGTATCCGAGGTCGACCGCGTGCTGGAACGCACGCAGCGAGTTCTCGTACCCGATGTTGTCCGGGTGTTTCGCGCCGCCCCGATGCGCCATCGCGATCGGCCCGTCGTGGTCGAGGTAGGGGTACACGCGTGGAAGTATGTACCGTTTGCGTGGTGACGGTACTCACCCCCCGCCCCGACCTGTGGACCCTCGATCCCGATGTCCTGCACCTCAATCACGGTTCGTACGGCGCCGTGCCACGCCGGACGCAGGAGCTGATGGCGCGCCTGCGGACGGAGATGGACGCGAACCCGATGGTGTGGTTCCGGACCGTCGCCGACCGCCTGACCACGAGCCGCCTCGCGCTGGCGTCGTACCTGGACACCGATCCCGACGGGTTCGCGCTGGTCGCGAACGCCAGCGCCGGCGTGACCGTCGCGCTGCACACGCTGCCGATCCCCGCGGGCAGCCGGATCGTGCTGACCGACCACGCGTACGGCGCGGTGCGGTACGCCGCCGAGCGGATCGCCAAGGACCGCGGCGCCGAGGTGGTGAACGTCGGGATCCCGCTCGAGGCCGACGACGAGACCGTGGTCGCGCTGATCGCGCGGCACCTCGGCAAGGCGTCCGTCCTGATCGTCGACCAGATCACCTCGGGTACGGCGAAGGTGTTCCCGATCGACGCCCTGGTGGCGGCCGCTCACGAGCACGGCGTACCGATCGTCGTGGACGGCGCGCACGCCCCCGCGCTCATCGACGCCCCGGCCGCGGCCGGAGCCGACTTCTGGACGGGCAACTTCCACAAGTGGCCGGCGGCTCCGCGCGCGACGGCCGGGCTGGTGGTCGCGGAGCGGTGGCGGTCGGCGGCCAAGCCGCTGATCGTGTCGTGGTCGGAGTACGACGAGCGGATGCCGGAGCGCTTCGACTCGCAGGGGACGTACGACTACGTGCCGTGGATCGCCGCGCCGGAGTCGCTGCGGGTGCTGGCCGACCTGAACTGGCCGACCCGCCGCCCGCAGCTGACAGGCCTCGTCGAGGAGGGCGCGAGGATCCTCGCCAAGGCGCTCGGCACCGGAATCGCGGAGGTCGTCCACCCGCCGGCGACGATGCGGCTGGTCGAGCTGCCGTCGTCGGTCGACCTGTCCGGCGGCGAGGCCCTGAAGATGCGGGTGTCGCGCGAACTGAAGGCCGAGATCACCCTGACCGGCTTCGAGGGCCGCGGCTTCGTCCGGTTGTCGGCGCACGCGTACAACTCGCCGGCGGACTACGAGAAACTGTCGGAGGGCCTGCCTAGGGTTCTCGCGTGAACGACATCCAACGCTCTTACAACATCGCTGCCGCCGACTATCACGCGATCCTGAAGGACTACCACCACGCCGACCCGTTCGAGATCGGTGCCCTGGACTACTTCGCCGCGCTGGTCCCAGGCGGGCCGGTCGGGGATCTCGGGTGTGGGACCGGGCGGATCACGACGTACCTGGCCGGCAAGGGGCTGGATGTGTTCGGGGTCGACCTGACGCCGGGGATGATCGAGGTGGCGCGGCGCGAGTACCCGGAGCTGCGGTTCGAGGTCGGGTCGTTGTTCGACCTGGACCTGAAGGACGGTGAGCTCGCCGGGGCCCTCGCGTGGTACTCGCTCGTCCACACTCCTCGCGAGGACCTTCCGGCGGTGTTCGCGGAGCTCTTCCGGGTGCTCCGGCCCGGCGGCCACCTGGTGCACGGCTTCAAGGTCGGCGACGGCAGCCGCCACCTCAGCCACGGGTACGGTCACGACCTGGACCTCGAGGTCTACATGTACGACGTCGCGGACGTCGCCGGGCTGCTGGGCGGCGCCGGGTTCGCCGAGGTGGCGACCCTGACGCGCGCGGCGCTGCCCGGCGAGAAGGACGCCGCCCAGGCCGCCCTCATCGTCCGCAAACCGGCGCTCTGATCCGGCTACCCCTTGATCGCCCCGGACGTCATACCGGCGACGATCTTGCGGTTGAAGAACAGGAACATGATCAGCGGCGGGATCGTGATCAGCAGGATGTTCATGAACAGCAGGTTGTACTGCGTGCTGAACTGACTCTGGAAGTTGTACAGCGTCAGCTGAACGGTCGCGTTCTGGTCGCCGGGCAGGAAGTACAGCGGGTTCACGAAGTCGTTGAACACCGCGACGGACTGCACGACGATGACGGTGATGATGACGGATCTGAGCAGCGGGAAGATGACCCCGAAGAACAGCCGCAACGGTCCGGCGCCGTCGATGATCGCGGCCTCGTCGAGTTCGCGTGGGATGGTCGAGACGAACGCCCGGAACAACAGAATGCAGAACGACAGACCGAACGCGATCTCGATCAGGATCAACCCCGGCATGGTCCGGAACAGACCGAGTCTCTGCAGCACCCAGATCGTCGGGACGACGGCCGGCGGGATGATCAGCCCGGACAGCACCAGGAAGTTGATGAACGGATTCCACCGGCTCTTGCGCCGCTGCAGCACGAACCCGGCCATCGCCGCCAGCACCACCATGCCGGCCACACTGGCCACGGTGAGGATCGTGCTGTTGATGAAGGCGATCACCAGCATGTAGTCGCGGGCCTTGACCACGTCGATGAAGTTCTGCACGACCTGGAACTGGTTCGGCCAGGCGAAGTCGAGGTCCGCGGACTGCTGCCGGTCCTTCACCGCGGTCAGCGCGATGAAGGCGAACGGGATCACGAACACCACGATCGACGACACGATGGCGACCGCGCTGAGCAGGTAGCTCCGGCCCGGCCGGTGATTGACGAGTTCGGAGGTACTCATGGGGCCTCCCGGTCTGGACTGAGGAGCGGAGGGAGCGAAGCGACCGGAGCGACGAGGGAAGACCGGGAGCAACAGCCCCATGAGCCGCCGCGACGGAGTCGCGGCATATGTACGGTGCTCACAGGTTCACCTCCTTGCGGTTCAGGAACCAGTTCAGCGGCAGCACGATCAGCGTGACCACCAGGAAGAGGATCACGTTGCCGGCCGTGGAGAGGCCGTAGAACCCGGCCTGGTACTGCTTGTAGATCACTGACGAGATCACGTCCGAGGTGAAGCCGGGCCCGCCCCGCGTCATCGCCCAGATCAGCTCGAACGACCGCAGGCCGCCGATCAGGGACAAGATGATGACGGTGACCGTGGCCGGCCGGGACAGCGGCAGCACGATCCGCCAGAACGAGTCCCACGCCCCGGCCCCGTCGACCCGGGCGGCCTCCATGTACTCCCGCGGGATCGACACGATCCCGGCGATGTAGATGAGCGTCGCCAGACCGACGCCCTTCCACACGTCGACCAGTGCCAGCGACATCAACGCCCACGACGGGTCGGTCAGCCACCCCGGTCCGTCGATGCCGATCACGCCCAGGGCGCCGTTGATCAGCCCGCGTTCGGGGTTCATCAGCACCTGGAAGGTCAGCCCGACACCGATGGTGCTGACCAGCACCGGAAAGAACACGACCGACCGGAGATAGCTGCGGCCGACGATCCGCGACGTCAGCAGAACGGCGAGCAGCAGCCCGAGCACCACCTTCGACCCCGACGTCACCACCGCGAAGACCAACGTGTTGGTGAAGCCTTTGACCAGGGCGGGCTCCTGGAAGAACATCACGAAGTTGTCGAACCCGATGAAGTTCGAGTCGAACAGCGTCCACCGGGTCAGGCTGTAGTAGAAGGAAGCGAACGTCGGGATCAGGAACAGCACGGCATAGATCACCGCGGTGGGCAGATAGAACCAGAACGAGTACGGCGTGTAGAACCTCCTCCCGGCCGCGGGTGCGGCCGGGTTCGATTCACTGCGTGACTTCGGACGAGCCGAGGTGATGGTCATGGGCCGACCTCACCAACCCGCCAGTCCGAGTTGCTGCGCCTGCTTCTTCACATCCTCGTCGTACCGCGCCGCGCCGTCCTTGCCCTTGCGAATCCCGGATCCGACCTCGACGGTGATCTGCTCCAGCGAGGGGCCCTTCACCGGCGACACGAACTCCAGCGCCAGGCTGGACCCGCCTTCCTTGTCGAGGTACGGCTGCATGTCCTTGATCGACTGAGGTACGTCGGCCGGGAGTTCACAACCCTTGACGGCGTACGGACCGGTCGGGACGCCCGCGGCAGCCAGGGACTTGCAGCCGTCGGGGCTGGCCACGAACGCGAGGAACTTCTTCGCCGCCTCCAGCTTGTCGTCCTTGGTGGTGTTCGGGATGTAGATACCGCCCGGCGTCCACACGGTCAGACCGTTCTTGCTCGCGTCGTCACCAGGCAGCGCGAACAGACCGACGTCCTTGGCGGCGTTCGGGTTGGTGGCCACCATGTCGTTGACCACACCGGACAGGATCGGGTAGTGCGCACCCTTGCCGGTGGCAAGCATCTTGAGACCGTCCGGCAGCTTCGCCGAGGCGAAGTCCTTGTTCTGGTAGCCGAGGTCGTGCACCTGCTGGGTGTGCTCGAACCCCTTGACCGCCGCCGGTGACGTCGCGTACTTCGCCTGGTTCTTGGTGTACTTGTCGGCGAAGTCCGGCTCGGACACCGCCACGTTGTGGAAGTCGCCGAGGACGAACAGCTGGGAGGTCCAGGTCTCGCCGTAGGTCTGGATCACCGGCGCGACGCCGCCGCCGGCGGCCTTGATCTTGGCGTTGTTGGCCATGAACTCGGCCCAGGTCTTCGGCACCGTGAGTCCGAGCTTGTTGTAGATCGGGATGCTGTAGAGGACCGCACCACCCATGAACCCGCCGGACGGCACCCCGTAGATCTTGTCGCCGGACTTCACCGTCCTGGTGAAGTTCTCGTCCAGGTCGCCGATGTAGGGCTCGTCGGTGATCGCGACCAGGTTCTTGTCCGGCGCGATCGCCTGGAACAGCGACCCGGTGTTGTACGCGAACACGTCCGTCATGTCACCGGTCGACAGCCGGGTCTTGACGATGTTGTCACCCTCGGATCCGGCCGGCCGGGTCTCCAGCTTGACGGTGACGTCGGGGTTCTTGGCGGTGAAGTCCTTGGTGAGTTGCTGGGCCTCCTTGAGATCCTGCTCCTGATTGCCGATCAGGTACGTGATCTCGACCGCGGTGCTGCCGCCGGCGTCGTCGCTGGATCCGAGACTGCCCGCGCTGCACGCGGTGAGGGTGAGAGAACAGACGGCCAGTAGGGCTAGTCCACTGGCTCCTGGGCGGAACCTCATCATGACCTCCAAGGGATGTTCTGCGAACGGCAGCGGGGCGGTCGGGTGAGTGGGTTAGTGGTTGAGGAGCGCGCCGAGTGCGGCCTTGACGGCCTCGGCGCTCGGGGTGAGGCCGCGCCGGCTGATGGCGTCGACGAGACCGGCGGCCGGCTGGTCGAGGTAGCGCTCGAGACGGCCCGCGAGGTCGGCGTCGTCGGTGACGAAACCGGTCTCGGTGGCGGCGGTCGCGAGTGCGGACCAGGTCGGCAGGTGGTCGAGGAGTTGCCGGACCGTGGCGTCGGCCGGCAGCTCCGGCGTCTCGGCGTACGGGTCGTCCGCGGTCCATTCGTGCGTACCGTGTCCGACCTCGACGACGTCCTGACCGGGTACGGCGACCTTGGCGCTGGAGCCGACGGGGACGGTGACCGTCAGCGTGACCTGACCGTCGGCGCGGGTCCAGGCGACCGATGCCTCGCCGTACGGCGTGAGGTGCCTGGCGGACGCCTTCGTCAGCTGGTCGGTGAGCAATGGGCGGACGTCGATGGTGCGGTAGCCGGGCTCGGCCGCCGCGAGACCTGCGACCCGTCGGTGCATCCAGTCGGCGACGGCGCCGAGGGCGTAGTGGTTGAACGACGTCATCTGGCCGGGGTTGATGCTGCCGTCCGGCAGCATGCTGTCCCAGCGTTCCCAGACCGTCGTGGCTCCCATCGTCACTGCGTACAGCCAAGAGGGGCAGCCTGTCTGTAGCAGAAGGCGGTACGCCAGGTCAGGATGTCCGGAATCGGCCAGTGCGTCGGCCATCAGCGGCGTTCCGACGAATCCGGTGCTGATCCGGAATCCCGACGTACGGACGAGGTCGGCGAGCCGCTCGCCGGCGCGCTGCCGCTGGTTCCCGGTCGGCAGCAGGGCCCACTGCAGGGCGAGCGCGTAGGTTGTTGCCGCGTCGCTCAGTACCCGCCCGCCGTCGGTCGCGTACTCGGTCGCGAACGCCTGCCGGACGCGGCCGGCGAGGTCGGCGTACTCGCGGGCGAGGTCGGTCTGGCCGACGATCTCCGCGGCCTTGCCGACCACCTCCGCCGAGCGCGCCAGGTGCGCGGTCGCGACGACGTCGGGGTCCGCCTTGGCGCGGAACGGGTTGTCCGGCGGCGCGGTCGGGTCGAGCCAGTCGCCGAACTGGAACCCGCCCGACCAGAGCAGGTCGCTGCCCGCCAGGTCGGCCATCTTGTCGACCCACGCGCGCATGCTCGGCAGTTGCCGCGCGAGCAGCCCGGCGTCGCCGGTGCGCTCGTAGATCACCCACGGGACGATCGTTGCCGCGTCACCCCATGCGGCCGTCGCCGGACCTTCGTTCTTGAGCACGTCCGGTACGACGAACGGTACCGAGCCGTCCTTCTGCTGTTCGGCGGCCAGGTCGGCGAGCCAGTTCGTCAGGAAGCCGCCGGTGTCGAACAGGAAGCTCGCGCTCGGGGAGAAGACCTGGATGTCGCCGGTCCAGCCCAGCCGCTCGTCGCGCTGCGGGCAGTCGGTCGGTACGTCGACGAAGTTGCCGCGCATGCCCCACACCACGTTCTGGTGGAACTTGTCGAGCAGTTCGTTCGACGACTCGAACCAGCCGGTGCGGCGCAGGTCGCTGTTGATGACGACGGCTTCGAGGTCCTCCTTGCGCAGGCCGGTCACGCCGTTCACCTCGGCGTACCGGAATCCGTGGAAGGTGAGCGGTGAGTCGAGGGTGACCTCGTCCGGGCCGGCCAGGATGTACGTGTCGGTGGCCTTCGCGGTGCGGAGCGGGCGGACGCCGAGTTCGCCGTCCTCCAGAACCTCCGCGTGCCGCAGGACGATCTCGTCGCCCTCGTTGTGGCCGCGGACCTTGAGGCGGACCCGGCCGACGAGGTTCTGCCCGAAGTCGACGAGGGTCTTGCCGGACGGCGACGTGGTGATCTCGACCGCGGGCAGTACGTCGGTGATGCGGACGGGCGGGCCGTCGGGCGCGACGAGCAGGCTCAGGTCGGCGTCGAGGACGTCGACGGGGGTGGATTCGCCGGGCTGCCGGCGGAGGTCGGTGGTCTGGCCGTCGTACAGGTCGTCGGCGAGGACGTTGCTCTCGCGGGACGTCCAGGTGCCGTCGCTGCCGAACGTGTGCAGTCGCCCGTCGTCGGTGGTCACCTCGAGTTGCGCGAGGACGGCCAGGCGCTCGCCGTACAGCTGCTTCTGGTCCCGGAACCCGATCCGGCCGCGGTACCAGGCGTTGCCGAGGAGGAACTCGAGCTTGTTCTCACCAGGCCGGACGAGCTCGGTCACGTCGTACGTCTGGTAGCGGAGCCGGTACTGGTACGCCGTCCAGCCGGGCGCGAGCTCCTCGGTGCCGACGCGCTGCCCGTTGAGCTCCGGGAGATTGATGCCGTACGACGTGGCGTACAGACGGGCCTTGACGATGCCGTCGGGGAGGTCGGCAGCACCGGCGACGAGCGGCGCGGGGGAGCCGTGCGGGTTGTCGCGCGGGCTGACGAACCGGGCGCTCCAGTCGTCCGGCGTGAGCAACCCGGCCTCGACGGACGCCGGCTCGCTCCAGTCGCTCCAGTCGTCGTTACCGCGGACCCGGACCCGGACCTGCGCGGTCTCCCGGGAGGCGAGCGGGTCACCCGGCCAGGGCACCAGGACCTGGTCGGGGGACTGGACGGTGAAGACCTGGGTCGTGCCGGTGGTGATCTCGACTTCGTACGCCGTCTGCGCGTAGCCGGCGTCCGCGGCCGGGACCTGCCAGGAGATCCGTGGCGTGGCGGTGCCGATCCCGGTCACCGGCGCGGGTCGATGCTCGAAGCGGAGGGCGGTGGGTGCGGCGATATGCGACATGAGGCTCCAACCAGGGCGCTGATCAGGACGGTCTGTGAAACGATTCATTGGGTGCTCCGACGAAACGCCCGGTATCTGGCTGATTGATCGGCGAGGACGTTTCGCCTGTTCCCTGATCCTGCGACCGGCAGTCGCCCGTCACTAGCCCGAAGTGCACTCGCTCTAGCACGATCTGCACCTCGGCCCCTATCGTGAAGCATGGCCGACGAGCCGGTGAGGACCCGCGGGACCGTGCTGCACTTCGTCGAGGGGACGGTGGTGCACGCGGGCACGCACCTGCACGAGAAGGCGCACCCGTTGCACACGCACAGTTTCTTCGAACTGGTGCTCGTCACTGGCGGTGAGGGCGTCCACCACAGCCTCGCCGGACGTCAACGGATCGGGGCCGGTGACGCGATCCTGCTGCGTCCGGGAGTCTGGCACGAGTACGTCGACTGCGAGGCACTCGAGGTGTACAACTGCTGCTTCTCGGCCGACCTCGTCCGCCGGGAACTCGCGTGGGCGCGCGAGGATCCCTTACTGGGTTACCTGTTGTGGACCGGACCTTTCTCCGGGCAACGCCGGGGAATGCTCGCGACCCACCTCGACGCCGCGACCGTGCACGAGGCCGTCGGTCACCTGGACGGATTGCGGCAACTGCGCAACCAGCCGCTGAGCCGGCATCGCGCCGAGGTGATCGGCTGGCTCTCGCTGTACCTGAGTTGCGTCGCGCGCACCGTGGCCGGCAGTGACGAACGGCGCGAGTACACCCACCCCGCCGTTGTCGAAGCGATGCGGATGATGGAGGCCGACCCGGCCCGGCGCTGGACGCTGACCGATCTGGCCGGCGAGCTGCATCTCGCGCCGGGGTACCTGGTCCGGCTGTTCAAGTCGGTGACCGGGCTGCCGCCGATGGCGTACCTGTCGCGGCATCGCGTCGAGCTCGCGGCCGACCGGCTGCTGCACACCGATCTCCCGATCAGCCGGATCGGGGAATCGGTCGGCTGGCCCGACCAGAACTACTTCGCCCGCCGGTTCAAATCGCACTACGGCCTTCCTGCCTCGCTCTACCGAGAACGTTTCAACGCGATCCGGCACAGTCTGCCCGGCCACTGACGAGCAACTCGAGACCGTCCAGGATCCGCTGCAGGCCGAACTCCAGTCCCTGGTTCTCGCTGCCCGCCGACGTACGCATCGCGGCCACCAGGTGCGGGAATCGATCGGCCTCGTCGCGCAGGATCTCGGTCAGTGACTGCTGCAGGTCCTCCTCGGTGAGCCCGGTCGTGTGGCCGGGGAACGTCGCGGACTGCTGGGCGATGTTCCGTATGTGGCTGGTGACGACCAGGATCGAGTCCAGTTGTTCGCCGCCGGTCAGCCCGCTGTCCGCGAGGGTGGCGAGCCCGCGCTCCATCCAGGCCAGCTCGTTGGGGCCCAGCAGACGGCGGCCGATCGTGGACTGCAGCAGCCACGGGTGGCGGGCGAAACCGTCGTACAGGTCCATGGCCCAGGTGTGGAGGGCCTCGCACCAGGGAAGGCCGGGGCGCTCGGGCGGGGCACCCATCGCGAGGTCGCTCATCACCGCGACCAGTTCGGTCTTGCCGGGGACGTGGCGGTAGAGGGCCATCTTGGTGACCGGGAGCTCGCCGGCGATCCGTTGCATGGAGACCGCGTCGAGGCCCTCGGCGTCCGCGATGGCGATCGCGGCCTCGGCGATGGCGGTCAGCGTGATCGCCGGTTTGGGACCGCGCGTGCGCGCCGGTTCCTTGCCCCAGAGCAGCTCGGTCATCGATCGTCCTTTCCTTTCGGCTCGAACTGTGTCTACCATACACTTTAATGTGTCCGCCGGACACAGTTGGGAGCTGAGATGAAGATTCTGGTGTCGGGTGCGAGTGTCGCGGGGCCGTCGGCGGCGCTGTGGCTGGGCCGGGCGGGGCATGACGTGACGGTCGTCGAGATCGCGCCCGCGCTGCGGCAGGGCGGGTACGCCGTGGACTTCCGCGGCGAGGTGTTCACCACGGTGCTGTCGCGGATGGGCGTGCTCGAGGAGCTGCGGTCGCTGCAGACCGGAGGTAACGCGATGCGGTTCGTCGACGAGAAGGGCCGCAAGCTGATGCGGATGCCGGCCGAGTTCGCGGGCGGTGAGCTCGAGGTACTGCGGTCCGACCTGTCCCGGGTGTTGTACGAGCACAGCTGTGCGCAGGCGACGTACCGCTTCGGCGACTCGATCGCCGCGTTGCACGAGGACTCGGGTGGGGTGGACGTGCGGTTCGAGAGCGGGATTGAGGAGACGTACGACCTGGTTGTCGGCGCGGACGGGATGCATTCCGTCGTACGGCGGCTTGCCTGGCCGCAGGAGCAGGTTGTGGAGCGTCACCTGGACTACTACGTGGGCGGGTGGGAGGTACCGAACACGATGGGGATCTCCGGGGACACACTGATGTACAACGTGCCGGGGAAGCTGGCGGGTGTCGGCGGGGACCGTCGTGACCCGTCGCTGGCGCAGACGCTGTTCATGTTCAAGTCGCCGGTCCTGGAGTACGACCGTCGCGATCTGGCTCAGCAGAAGGCGATCCTGCGGGAGCAGTTCAGCGGCCTCGGCTGGCACGTGCCGGCGTTGCTGGAAGCGTTGCCAGCGGCAACGGAGCTGTACTTCGACTCGATCAGCCGGGTGCGCGTGGACCACTGGTCGACCGACCGGATCGTGCTGCTCGGCGACGCGGGGTACGGCGCCACGTTCGGGGCCCTCGGCACCGGTACTGCGGTGGTCGGCGCCTATGTACTTGCGGGCGAGCTGGCGCAGGCGCAGGGCGATCTCCGGACCGCCTTCGAGCGGTACGAGGCGCGGCTGCGGAAGGCCGTGTCGACGACCCAGGACGGCAGCCGCGCCGGCTCGTTCCTGGCGCCGGCCACCCGGTTCGGGATCACGGCGCGGAACAAGATCCTCGACATCCCTTTCTTCATGAACCAGATGCTCAAGATGGCCCAGAACATGAGCGAGCTGATCGAGCTGCCGACGTACCCGATCAGCTCGGCCTCAGGGCAGGAGGGGCAGCTTGAACAAAAGTGACTCCCAGGAGTCGGGCAGCCAGCCCGGGACGCCGAGGACGGCCATGTAGAGCCAGATCGCGACCAGGACGCACAGGAAGAGCGCCACGGTTCCGAGCGCCTTCAGCCAGGCGGGCTGCTTGCCGGTCCAGGCGGTGAGGTCCTTCACCCAGTCCTTGACCCGGTACAGCACCCGCTGCGCCCACTCGAACTCGCTCGCGAGCACCGCGAGACCCGCGATGAACAACGGGATCCCGCCCGGTCCCGGCAACCACCCGGTCAACGGAGCGGCGATGATCAGCAGACCACCGACCACACCCACACCGATCCGGTAAACGAGGTGCTTCCTCGGGTTCGCCCGGATCTTCCGACGCCACTCCCACCGATCGTCCCCCGCATCCAGCGTGACGTTGTGATCGGTGCGGTCGGGACTCTTCTGCTCGGCCACGTTCCCAGCGTACGTGGCGAGGGATGCAGCTTTGTCCGAACGCGTGACAATCAGGCGAGATCCGTTCAGACTGGTCGTCACCTATCGGGGCCTGGTCGGCACTTTTCGTGACTGGCGAGTCTCTGAACCGGGGATGCGATGCCAGGGGGCGGGGACGTGATCCGAGTCGTACTCGGACATCACGGCGCGTTGCTGCGGGGGGCACTGGCGGCCGTGCTGTCACAGGAAGCAGAGGTAGACGTACCGGCTCAAGTCGACACGGCCGGGGAAGTACCAGGGGCTGTGGCGCGCACGCATCCGCACGTGGTGGTGATCGATGCCGAGCTGGCCTGTGAGCTGGCGACCGAGGAGCTGTTCGGTCGGCTGCTCGATGCGGGTGTGCTGATCCTGATCGGCCGGGACGCCGTGAATGCCGCGTGCCTGGAACTCGCCCGAGCCTCACCGCGGGTCGGGTTCATCGGGACGGACGCGTCACCGGCCGAGCTCGTCGAGGCGGTGCGGAGCGTCGCGGACGGCCTGCCCGTGATGGATCCTGTGGTGGCGCTCGCCGCGCTGCGGGCGGTACGCAACCCGCTCACCCCGCGGGAGTGCGAGGTACTGCGGCTGGTGTCGACCGGCGCGACCGCCCAGGAGATCGCGCGCAAGCTGAACCTGACCAGCGGCACGGTCCGCAACTATCTCTCGCACATCCTCGCGAAGGTCGGCGCACGGAGCCGGATCGAGGCGGTACTGAAGGCTCAGGAAGCCGGCTGGATCTGATCCTGGTCACCGTCCCGCGGCGCTTGCCAGTGCCCGAGCAGGTCGCGGTACAGCGGCGAGGTGCGGAGCAGGGTGGTGTGGCGGCCGAGGGACGCGTCGTTCCCGTCCAGGACCAGGATCCGCCGGGCGCGGAGCGCGGAGCTGATCCGGTGGGCGACCACGATCAGGGTTCCGGGACGGGCCGCGAACGCTTCCTCGGCGCGCCGTTCGGCCTCGGGATCGAGGTGACAGGTCGCTTCGTCGAGTACGGCGAGTGGCGCCGGCGACAGGTACGCCCTGACGAGCGCGATCAGCTGCCGCTCACCGGCGGAGAGTTGCGTCGGGCGGACAATAGCGCGGGTCCCGCCGAGCCTGGTCACCAGGGTGCCGGCGCCGACGGCAACGATCGCTCGCTCGATCTGCTGTGGCGTCGCGTCCGGTGCCAGATAGGTGATGTTGTCGGCCACGGTCCCCGAGAAGACGTAGGCCTCCTGGGGGATCAGGACCCGCGTTTTGGCGAGCAGGTCGGCGGACAACTGCTCGGGCTGGACACGGCCCAGCAACACCCGTCCTCCGGTCGGTGCGAGGAGGCCGCAGACGAGACCGGCGAGGGTCGACTTGCCGATGCCGCTCGGACCGACGACGGCCAGGTGATCGCCTTCGGGGACCACGAGATCCAGGTCGCGCAGTACCGGTTCCGCGTGGGCGCCGTACGCGAACGACACCTTGTGCAACCGCGCCTGGTGGTTGCGCGGGACCGCCGCCGGGGCGGGCTTCTCGGCCGGTGGTCCGCTGTCGAGGATCCGGCTGAGCGTGACGACGTACCGCAGGCCGCTGTCGCCGAGGGCAGCCATGACGGTGTTGAGCGCCGGTTGCAGGCCGAGCAGGACGTAGGTCAGGCCGCCGAGCAAGGTGCCGGTGGTGACCCCGCGGCCGAGCAGCCAGGGGCCGGCGGCCAGCAGAATCAGCAGCGGAAGCCAGCCGCCGACCGCGAAGCACAAGGTCCGTAGCGCGGCGACCTTGGCCAGCGCCCGCTCGGCTGCGGCGTGCGCGTCGATCGGCTCCCCGACCAGGTCGGCGGCGAAGTCCTCGGCACCCGCGGCAGTGAGGTCGCGGACTCCGGAGAACGCGGTACCGGCCGACGTGGTCAACTGCTCGTCCGCGGCAAGCGAGCCCTGGACCCGCCGGGCGGCCTTTCCCAGGATCGCCAGCGAGGCCGCGAAGCCGAGCAGGAACGGCGGTACGACGAGCAGCGCGATCACCGGCGCGAGCGACAGCAGACCGGTCAGCACGCCGACCACCGTGACGACGAACGTCCGGACCACCAGGATCAGGCCCGCGTACGTGTCGCGGACGATCTCGACCTGCCGGTTCAGGCGTGACACGGCGCCGTCCGTGCGCTCACCCGCGGCGCCACGACGGAGTGCGCCGCCGACCACGAGCCGGACCAGGTCGTCGCGGACCGGTTCGACCAGGTCGCCGAGACGCCGGTACACCTGGCCGGCACCCAGCGCGCCGAGACCGGCGGCCGCGACGAGGCCGGCGAGCCAGGCCAGTCCCGCCTGGGACCGGCCGGCCAGGAACGCGTCGGTGGCGTGCGCGACGGCGACTCCGTAGCCGGCCGTCGGCACGATCTCCGGAACCGACCAGGCGGCCAGCAGCAACGCCGGGCGCCGCCGGAGCGCCCGCATCCCGTAGCCGAGCTCGCGCCTCATCCGAAGATCTCCCGGTACGCCGCGGCGCGCCAGAGGCGGGTGTGCGGACCGACACCGCGGACCCGTCCGCGATCCAGCCAGATCACGAGGTCGGCGCGGGCCGCGGTCGCCGCGCGGTGGGTGACGATCAGCCGGGTCCGGCGCAGGTTGTCGTCGGTCAGGGTCCGGTTGATCTCCATCTCGGTCGCGGTGTCCAGGCTGGACGTGGCGTCGTCGAGGACGAGCACCCGTTCGGCGTGCCATGCCCGCGCGAGGCCGAGCCGCTGCGCCTCCCCGCCGGACATCGGCGCCTCGGGCAACGGAGTGGCGTAGCCGTCGGGCAGGCGGCTGGCGTAGCGGTGGACGTGTGTGGCACGCGCGGCCGCGAGCATCCGGACGGGCGTGATCAGCCCGGTCGTGATGGCCTCGCCGACGGTCCGGCCGACCAGGACCGGACGCTCGAACGCACAGCCCACGGCGCGGCGCAGCGCTTCCCTCGACAGCGCCCGCAGCGGTACGCCGTCGAGGAGGACCAGCCCGGAGTCCGGATCCCGGAGTCTCGCGGCGGCCGCGGCCAGCACCGACTTGCCGGCGCCGCTCGGGCCGACCACCGCGATCGCGGCCCCGCCCGGGAGGTACAGCGTCACCCGGTCCAGGAGCGTGACGCCCCCGGCCGTGACGGTGACGTCGTCGAACGTCAGCCGCCCCGGACCAGCCGGCAGGGGCAGGCTTCCGTACGCGACCGGTTCGACCGCCAGGACCTCGGCGCACCGCTGGGCGCCCGCTCGCGCACGGGCGATCTCGCCGAGGAGACCGGTCAGACTGCCGAGCCCCGCGCCGATGACGGCGTACTGGGCGGCGGCAAAGAGTTCGCCGGCGGTGATCCGGCCTTCGACCAGCTGCAGGCCGCCGATCGCGAGCACCGCGACAAGGACAAGCGGGCCGACGATCGCGGCTTGCGTACCGGAGCGGGCGAGCACCTGCCAGGTCAGGCGCCCGTGCCGGTGGAGTTCGGGCAACGGATCGAGTACTCGCCGCTCTTCCCGCGCGACCGTTCCGGCAGCGGCGATGGTCCGGATACCGCCCAGAGCCTCGGTCAGCAGCGTGGCGATACGTGCCTGGGTCTCCTGGTAGGACAGGCTGATCTCGGTGGTGCGGCGGGCGAAGACCCACAGAACCGCGACGACCAGCAGTAGGCCGGCGAAGAATGCGGTCGCGAGCCACGGGTCGATCAGTGCCAGCAGAACGAGGCTCCCCGACGGAGGCAGCACGGCCGCCACGGCGGTCACCATAGCGGGACCGGCCTGTGCCGCGTCGCTGGCGCTGCCGGACACCCGGCTGACCAGGTCGCCGGTCTCGAACCGCCGCGTGCCGTCCGGCCCGCCGGTGAGTACCCGCTCGACGAGACGGTGCCGGAGCCAGGCGGTCGTCCCGGCGACACACGCCGTACCTGCGAACGCGTCGACGAGAGCGCCGGCGACACCGAGGCCGATCAGGGCGGCGGCCAGGATCAGCCAGTTGCCCGCCCTGTTGCCGGAGGCAATGGCATCCACTGCGCGGCCGAGGACCGTCGGAAGGGCGAGCGTGACCGCGCTGTCGAGCAGGGCGAAGACCCCGATCAGCGGCAGCCAGCCGCGGCCGTGGCGGGCGACGGCGCCGATCGTCAGGGCCGGCGACGTCATCGGGTCAGCCCGGTGTGAGCACCGAGGAAGGCCAGCATGTCCGCCGCCAGCGCCACGCCACGACTGACCGCCGACGCGCCGTGGCCGGCGCCTTCCTCGTACCGGAGCAGGACCGGCCGCGATCCGGCCGTTGCGTGCTGGAGCGCCGCACACATCTTGCGGGCGTGCAGCGGGTCCACCCGGGTGTCGCCGCCGAAGACCGTGAACAGGACCGCGGGGTAGTCCTTGCCGTCAGCAACGTGATGGTACGGCGAGTACGCCAGGAGGTCCTCGAACTGGGCGGGGTCGGCGGCCGACCCGTACTCGGGGACCCAGGACGCACCGAGACCGAAGTGCTCGTAGCGGACCATGTCCAGCACAGGTGCCGAGCAGACAGCCGCCGCGAACAGTTCGGGACGCTGGGTCAGGGCCGCGCCGACCAGCAGTCCGCCGTTGGACTCGCCGCAGATCCCGAGCTGCTCCGGCGTGGTCCAGCCGTCCGCGATCAGGGTCTCGGCCGCGGCGACGAAATCGTCGAACACGTTCTGCTTGTTGTGCAGCCGGCCGGCCCGGTGCCAGCCGTCGCCCTCCTCGCCGCCGCCACGGAGGTTGGCGGTGACGAACACGCCGCCGGCCTCGATCCAGGCGAGCGTGAAGGCGGAGTACGTCGGCGTCAGCGGCTGACCGAATCCGCCGTACCCGTAGAGGATCGCCGGGCGTGGTTCATGCCGGCCGGGCTGGGCGACCACGACCATGCGGATCGGTGTGCCGTCGGCCGAGCGGTACACGACGTGCCGCGCGCTCAGCCGCGGAACCTCAACGGTCCCGGGCGGCTCGGCCCACACCGCGGTTTCGCCGGTGAGGGCGTCGTACCGATGTACGGTGCCGGGTGTGGCGCTGTCGCTGTAGCTGAACCAGACCTCGTGGCCCCCCTCCGGACGGGCGCTCAGGGAGCCGACCGAGCCGAGGCCGGGCAGTGGCACCTCGCCGAGCCGCTCGCCGGTGTGCAGGTCGTGGACCGCGAGCTCGCCGAGCGCGTGCCGGGTCCGCGCGACGACGAGGAGCGGCCGGGGCAGCTCGGATCCGTCGAGCATCGCGAGCTCGCTCAGCGGCGCTCCGGGGTTCTCACGGATCAGGTCGCGCCACTCCGCCGGTTCCGGCCGGAGCGGATCGCCGACACAGATCCGTCCGGCCGGCGCTCCGAGCGTGGTGACGACGTACAGACGGCCGTCGCGCCCGACGATCAGTGCGCTCCGGGCGTCCACGCCCTCCTGCACGACCGTGAGTTTCGGCCGGTCCGGCACTGACACGTCGGCCAGCCACAGGTCGTTCGCGACACCGGACGCCGCCGAGATGGTCAGCCAGCGTCCGTCGGCGCTCATCTCCAGCCCGTACGACGCCTCGCGGGTCAGCACCGGGGTGTCGTCGGGCCGACCGACCCGGTGCAGGAAGAGTTGCCGGCTCCGGACGAAGTAGAACGAATGCCCGTCGGGGAGCCAGGCGACGGGGGAGTAGCGGCAGCGGTCGATCGGACCGTCCAGCACCTCACCGGTGCCGGTGTCCATGACGTACAAGCTGGATTCCTCGCTGCCGCCCTGCGACAGCTGGAACGCGAGCAGCCGTCCGTCGGGCGACGGTTGCCAGTGGTCGAGGGTCGTCCCACCGGTCGGGTCGAGTTCCATCGGGTCGATCAGCGCCCGGTCCGGCGCGGCGATGTACAGGACCGGGTGGTCCTGGCGAGCGGTCCGGCGCAGGAAGAACTGCTGTCCGCCACGCCACAGCGGCGGTGTCACCATGCCCACGTCGCTGAACGCCGCGACTCGCGTGCGGAAGCGGTAGCGGTTCGGAAGATCGGCGGCATGGCTGAGCCAGAGCTCGTCCTGGGCAGTCTGCCATCGCACGGTCTGCGGGTCGGCCGCGTTCTCCAGCCAGCGGTACGGATCCGGCACAGCACGGCCGTGCAGCCGGTCGACGACCGGCCGGCGTTCGGTGTCGGGATACCTGAGGCCGAGCGTGTGCACCGGGCGCTCCTTCCCCGTCCGGTGCTCCGGATGGGGAGTCGCCTCCATCCGGAGCATCGAACTGCTGCGTGTCAGTGCTGTCACTGCTCTCAGTGGCAAAGCAAGACACTGAGGTTGCTCGGGTGGTGGGAACCACAACCGAGCAGCGTCAAGGTGCTGCCGCCACCGCCACCCCCGTGACCGCCGGGAGCCTGAAGACCCTGAAGGTCGAGAAGTGCCATGTCTACACCTCCTTCCACACACTGGTAGGGCTCGGACTACCTGCCGCGGACGGGTGTCCGAGAAATGGGAGGGCCACCGGCTGCTCGTGCAGCGCCGCGCCCAGAGCCAGGAGGATCCCGGCCGAGCCCGTGGCCAGATCCATCGAGAGACGAAGCAGTTGGTTGCCGGGGAACGCGAGTCCGTCGGCGTACGGCAACGCGTGCCAGGCGAGTCCACGCACCAGGTCATCGGTCGGCCCGCCGGAGTCCACCGCGGCCGCGATGAGGCCGGCGCGGCCCATGAATAGTCCGGGCTGGACGAAGTACCCGCAGCGGGTGACCCGGCGAAGTGCGGTGAGGGCCTCGGCCAGTTCCTCGTCCGGCCGGTGCCGCAGGTAGCGGTCGAGGACGAGTGCGATGCCGGCCGATCCCTCCTCGAAGTACGGCAGTGTCCGCCAGCCCTGGTTGACCTGCAGCATCCCCGAATCGTCACGGCTGCAGCGCCGCAGGTCTTGCCGCAACGCGGTCGCGGCGAGGTCCAGCAGACCGGTGTCCCCGGACCGCTCGTAGGCCCGCAGGAACAGCAACGCCGGCCCTGACGAGCCGAACATCAACCCGGCCCGCGGGTTCGCCTCACCGCTGGTCTCCGGTACGTCGTCCACTCGGCCGAGACGGTCGGCAACCTGATCGATCACCCTGGTCGCCGCCGTGCGGAGTCCGGGCTCGCCAGCGAAATGGAGCAGGTTCAACCCGATTCCGGCGAGCCCGGAGTGCATCCCGAGCTCAGGGGCGGGCAGCGGAGCGGCCAGACCGCGCTCCAGAGCGTCGAGCGCGTCCTGCCGGTAGCCCAGGTCGTCCAGGACGTACGCGACGCCGTGCAGGCCGTCGTACAAGCCGGGGCGGATGGCAGGGTCGACGGCGTGCTTGCGGAGCCAGTCGTCGTACTCCGGGAATCGGCCGGCGCCCGTCCGGTTCAGCGCGTACAGCACTCCGGCCGCGCCGTGCGCGAGACCGACTCCGCCGCCGGGCTGGAACTGGGAGATGTCACCGGGGAAGAGGCGGTCGTCACGTTCCGGTGTGGCGGCGGCCACGATCGCCCGGGTGATCGCCGCTCGTACCTCCGGCCAGCTCGCCCGGCCGGGCACCGGCAGCTCCGCCGGGAACGCGTCGTCGGCACCGGCCGGGCCGGTGATGGTCGCGACCGCTTCGTCGATGGTTGCCTTGGGCACCGGGAAGGCCTCGGTGATGAGCTCGGCCAGGTGCCGGGCCTTGCCCGGATGCAGCGGGACGAGCATCGTTGTCTGGGGTGCGAACAGGCCCAGCGCCAGACAGGCCAGCGCGTACCGGTCGGCCTCGATGCCTTGCCGGTCCGGCGGTGGGACGTACCCGGGGTGGGCGAGCGCCGACCGGGCCTGTTGCTCGGCCAGGGTGGCGACCTCGAAGTCGATCAGCACGGGGTGTTCGTCGGCGTCGATCAGGATGTTGTCCGGATGCAGGTCCCCGAACACCACACCGCGATCGTGCAGGCACTGGATCGCGCGCGTCACCTTGCCGAGCATGCCGAGCGCCCAGTCGGCGTACTCCTGCAGGACTGCCGGCGAGGGATCCGGCCGGGTCAACGGGTAGCGCATCACCACGAGCCGCTGCAACGGGTTCGAGTCGATGAACTCCTGCACCAGGAAGTGGTGCTCGCCGAGGACGAAGTAGTCCTCCAGCGCCGGTACGACGTCCAGCCCGGCCAGCCGTTCCAGGATGGCCCGTTCGTGGTGCATCCGGGTCACCGCGTCCCGGCCGTCGACGTCGAGCCCGGCCAGGGGGCGGCCTTCCTTCAGCACCACCAGGGTCTGGGTTTCGCGGTTCCGGCCCAGGTAGACACCGCCGCCGTTGGAGAACTGGATGACGTTCTCGATCGTGTAGGCGAGGTCGTTGGCGGTCACCGCGTTGCGGGCGGTTAGGTGTGGTTCCAGGAACGGTGGCAGCGTGACCCACTCCGGGGTGGCGAAGACCGGGCCGCGGGTGTCCGGGACGAGCCGGCCGGTCGGGTCCTCGATGGCGAGCACGCGTTCGCCGCTGTCCGACAGACAGTGCCGCTCGGCGAAGGCGCCGTACCGCACGAACAGCGGCCCCTCGGCATAGCGGAGGTCGCTGAGGATGTACGGGCCGCGGATGCCGGTGAGGAGCTCGTCGAGCTCCTTCAGCACGAGCTCGAACTCCGAGAGGTCGGCCGGGTAGACGGTGAGGAGCTTCCCGCTCGACCCGCGGAACGCGGACTTGGAGTTCATCATCACCAGGACGGCTTCGCTGCGCAGGTACTTGAACGGGATGCCGCGCGGCACGCAGTACTCCCAGACCGCGGCCATCGTCCGCTCGGCGTCCTCGAGACAGGACGAGACGTGGATCTTCCAGCCCTGGGACGGTAACGCCAGACCACGGGGCGCGTAGTGCATCCAGATCTCGCCGGCCTCGTGGTCCCAGCCGTCCGGCACGGGCCGGGCGCAGAGGGGGAAGTCCGGGTGCTCGGTACCTTCTGTGGGCCGGTCGTAGAAGAACCGGTCGGACAGACAGTAGAGCTCGTACTGCTCCATGCCCACCCCCAGCCGTCGGATGCCTCCTCGTCATCCTGGTAACTCAGGTCCGTCCGGCGTAGTGAATGGCGTCATGAATGTGCGATGACGAGTGCGTGGCACTACTCACGCGTATGTCACGACATGATCGGTCGCGGGTGGTGTGGGGTGGGCTGCTGTGGGTCGATCGTCAGACGCTGGCGGGGTTGCCGAATTCCCAGTGCCAGGGCTCTTCGCGGTTGCCGCCCTGGTCGGCCCAGGCGGGGTGCAGCCAGCCGTACGACGGGGCGTGGGACTTCATCCACTGGTATTGGGTGGTGTTGAACTTGTCGATGCCGCCGCAGAGGTCGACCGCGACGCCCCAGCCGTGGTTGGAGGTACCGGGCAGGGCGGCGAGCGACGGCTTGCGCTGGTACAGGCTGACCTGAGAACCGTACGAGCGGTACGAGTCGGTGATGCACAGCGACTTCCCGAACTGGCCGCGGTAGGCCGCGGCGAGCTTCAGGTACGCCGCGGCGGCGTCGCACCGGAGCATGTGGCCGGAACCGATCGCGCACAGCTTGCTCGCCGGGATCAGGCCGTTGCTGAAACCGCCCCAGCCCGTGCTCGCGGAACCGGTCGCCAGGAACGGCATCGGGTTCACCGGGTCTCCGCCGAGCCGGACCTCGAAGTGCAGGTGCGGACCGGTCGAGTTGCCTTCGGTGCCCACGGCACCGATCTGCTGACCGGCCTTCACCTGCTGGCCGTCCGTGACGTCGACCCGGCTCAGGTGGGCGTACAGCGTTTCCAGACCGTTGCCATGGTCGATCCGCACCAGGTTGCCCGCCCATGCGGGCCGTTCGACGCGGACGACGCCGGAGGTGACGGCGCGGACCGTCGTACCGATGGCGGCGGGGAAGTCCTGGCCGGTGTGGATCCCGGTCGCCCACATCGATCCGGACTGGCCGAAGGGCGTACCGATCTCGTAGGCGCCGTCGGGCAGCGGCCACGACCAGGAGCCCGAGCCGACGTCGTACGACGTGGCGGTGTTCCCGCAGCGGAACGCGTAGGCGTCCGACGTCGCCACCGGTGCGACCTGCGGCTTGGCCGGTGGGCCGAGGGTCGGGCGGAGTACGGCGAACAGGTTGTCGGGGACCGTGGTGACGACGACCGAGCCCTTCGACTCGTCCGCGGCGATCATCTCGCCGTTGTCGAGCGCGATGCCGATGTGGACGAGGCCGAGGGACTTGCTGCCCATGACGAGCAGGTCGCCGGGCTGGACCTGCGCGGTGGGCACGGCCTGGTAGTCCGGGTACACCTTGCCCACCAGGTTCGGAAGGGTCGTGTACGGCTGCCACGCGACGCGGGCCGCGCCGAGGCATCCGTACTTGTCCGGTCCGGTCGCCGCCACGCCGTACGGCTTGCCGACCAGGCTGAACGCCTGGTTGACCGCACGGATCGTTTCCGTCGACATGACCCGCACCGTGCGACCGGCGACAGTCACGGCCGCGACGCCGGGCACAGCCGCGCCGCGCCGGGTCAACGGGGCCAGGCCGGAGGGCAGCTTGCTGGGGTTCTTGAGTACGGCGGCTGCCGGGGGAGTGACCTTGGTCGCGGCGAGCTCGGTCAGGTACGTCTGCCAGCGGGCGAATGCCTGCTGGTTGCGCGCCTGCTGGAGCTGCTTCGACAGCGCCGAGGCCACGTCGAGGTCGGCCGTCTGGTCAGCCATCGCCGCCGAGGCGTCAGCGGCCTTCTGCTGCACCTGCTTGCTGAGCTCCTGCGCCTTGGCGGCTGCCTCGTTGGCGACCGTGCGCTTGCTGGTGGCGTCCGCCTTGAGCCGGTGCGACTCGGACTCGGCGGCCATCGCGCGCTGGTACTGCGAGACCTGGGTGCTGCCCAACTGGGTGATCGCGGTCTGCCGGTCGGCGATCTCCTGCAGGTTCTCGGCGATCGGCGCGAGCGACCAGAGCATCGACTCGGTGCCCATCACGGTCGGGATGCCGAGCTGGTACGCCTGCGCGGTGATCACACCGAGCCGCCGGCGCTCCTCGTCGGCCTTGCCCTTGGAGGTGGCCGCGGTGGCTTCCGCCTTCTTCGCGGCCGCCTCCGCCGCCTGGGCCTGCTTGAGCGCGTTCGTGTAGGCGATCGTGGCCTTCGCGAAGTCGGCCTGGACGGCGGCAGCCTCCGCCTGGAGCTGCTCGAGCGAACGGTTCACGTCGGTGACGGACGCCGGCGGCGGCGTGGTCGTGGAGGGCGTGGGATCGGCGTACGCCGGCACGGCAACCGCCGCCAGCACTGTGCCGAGTGCCGCGAACCGCAGCCCCCGGCGCCTACCCAGCTTCATACGTCCCCCATGGAATTCGCCTCACGCGCGTGCCCCAGGGTAGGCGCCGTACGGGTCCTGACGAAACCCTCACTGGCCTGACCTACTAAAGTTCGGTCCATGGCCTCGCACTTTGACGTTGTTGTCCTCGGCGCCGGTCCCGGCGGGTACGTCGCGGCGATCCGCGCCGCCCAGCTCGGGCTCAAGACCGCCATCATCGAGAAGAAGTACTGGGGCGGTGTCTGCCTGAACGTGGGCTGCATCCCGTCCAAGGCGCTGCTGCGGAACGCGGAGCTGTCGCACATCTTCCGGACGGAGGCGAAGACCTTCGGCATCAGCGGCGAGGTGACCTTCGACTTCCCCGCCGCGGTCCAGCGCAGCCGGAAGGTCGCGGACGGCCGGGTCAAGGGCGTCCACTTCCTGATGAAGAAGAACAACATCACCGAGTTCGACGGCTGGGGCTCGTTCACCGACGCGAACACCCTCGACGTGACGCTGAACGACGGCTCCTCGGAGACGGTCACGTTCGGCTCCTGCATCGTGGCGACCGGCGCGACCACCAAGCTGCTGCCGGGCACCCAGCTGAGCGACCGCGTGGTGACCTACGAGGAGCAGATCCTCACCGAGGAGCTGCCGGGCTCGATCGTGATCGCCGGCGCGGGCGCGATCGGCGTCGAGTTCGCGTACGTCCTGGCGAACTACGGCGTGAAGGTGACGATCGTCGAGTTCCTCGACCGGATGGTGCCGCTGGAGGACCCGGAGGTCTCCAAGGAGCTCGCCCGGGCGTACAAGAAGCTCGGCGTCGACGTGCTGACCTCGACCCGGGTGGACTCGATCGACGACTCCGGCGACAAGGTCAAGGTCACGGTCACCGGCAAGGACGGCAACCAGCAGACCATCGAGGCCGACAAGGTCCTGCAGGCGATCGGCTTCCAGCCGCGCGTGGACGGCTACGGCCTGGACAAGATCGGCGTCCAGCTCACCGAGCGCGGCGCCATCGGCATCGACGGCTTCTGCCGGACGAACGTGCCGAACATCTTCGCGATCGGCGACGTGACCGCGAAGCTGATGCTCGCGCACGCGGCCGAGGCGATGGGCGTGATCGCGGCCGAGACGATCGCCGGGCACGAGACGATGGAGCTCGACTACGCGATGATCCCGCGGGCGACGTTCTGCCAGCCGCAGATCGCCAGCTTCGGGTACACCGAGGAAGAGGCCCGCAAGCTCGGCCACGACGTGAAGGTCGCGAAGTTCCCGTTCACCGCGAACGGCAAGGCCCACGGCCTCGGCGACGCCACCGGCTTCGTGAAGGTGATCAGCGACAGCAAGTACGGCGAGCTGCTCGGCGCGCACCTGATCGGCCCGGAGGTCACCGAGCTCCTGCCCGAGCTCACCCTCGCGCAGAAGTGGGACCTCACCACCAAGGAGCTGGCCCGCAACGTCCACGCTCACCCCACCCTGAGCGAAGCGCTCCAGGAGGCCTTCCACGGCCTCGAAGGCCACATGATCAACTTCTGAGCTGGAGTGGGGAGGATTTCGTGCCGTTCTGGGTACGAATTCCTCCCCAAGTTCAGCTGCTCGGGTCAGGCCACGGCGGTCGCCTCGAGCTCTACGAGTTGACCGGGTACGGCCAGCCGGGTCACCCCGAGCATCGTGGTGGCAGGTGCTATGCCGGCGGCGCCCAATCGTGCCGCCAGTACGCCGTAGTGCGGGAAGAGCTGGTCGACGTCGGTGGTGTAGACGTTCAGGCGGACGAGGTTTGCGAGGGACATGCCGGCCTCGGTGAGTACGGCCTCCAGGTTGTCGACGCTCAACGCGAGTTGCGCCGGCAGGTCGCCTTCGTGTTCGGGCTTGCCGTCTGCGTTCATCGCGGTCTGTCCGGAGCAGTACAGGGTCCGGGTGTGCCCTGAGACCAGTTCGCCCTGGTTGAAGCCCAGCCCCAGGGACCACGGCACGGGATTGATGGCGGTTCGTTCGATCGTCATGCCGGCGAGCCTGCCAAGAAATCACGACATCCTCCGTCA